>NZ_JBWKVR010000005.1:0-340308 GCF_059421805.1 Rhodoferax sp. GW821-FHT02C08 | reverse complement strand
GTACTGACTTTGGAAGTCCGGCATAGACAGGCCGGGCTGGAATTGGATGCGGTTCATAGGCATGGGGCACCTCGCACGCAACTGGATGAAACACCAGTATGGCGCATCTGAACCAAAATTCAAGTCTGTCTGAGGCAGGTAGCTAATCAGGGAAAAGTGCTTCTGGTGCACGGGCTGCCTGCACTGGCAGCTCTGCTTTTGATAGCAATTGGCGCGCGGAGACAATAGGCCCATGGAAACCCACCAAGATACCGATCCGCAAGACCAGCGCCTGACCGACCTGGAGATCAAGCTCAGCTATACCGAGCACCTGCTGGAGCAGTTGGACCAAGTGGTGGTGCGGCAACAGCAGCAGATCGACCTGCTGGTGCGCGAGATCGCCCGCCTGCAGCAGCCGTCTACCGACGGTGGTCTGGGTGCGCCGCGCAGCCTGCGCGACGAGTTGCCGCCGCATTACTGAAACGAGTTGCCGCCGCATTACTGAAGCCTGCGGCTAATTCTTAAAGAAATCGGGCACCAGCGCAGGTGTTATCTGCGCTGGCAGCTACTGAAGTTGTAGCAAGCCGAGGTTTACGCCTTCCAACGCAGCACCATCGGATCGAGGCGCTTGGCGGTCTCGATCAGGCCCTTGCGCACTTCGGGGTGCATGGCCGGGAAGGGGTGGCGCGGCGCTTCGCAGTCGATGATGCCACCGGCCTTCATCAGGGCTTTGGCGGTCAGGATGCCGCCCTGGCGGTTTTCGTAGTTGATCAGCGGCAGCCAGCGGGTGTATTCGGCCACGGCATCTTCGCGGCGGCCGGCAGCATAGGCGTCCACGATGCGGCGGATGCCGTCTGGGTAGGCGCCGCCGGTCATGGCGCCCGTGGCACCGGCATCCAGGTCGGGCAGCAGGGTGATGGCTTCCTCGCCGTCCCACGGGCCTTCAATCGCATCGCCGCCCACGCGGATCAGCTCGCGCAGCTTGGAGGCTGCACCGGGCGTTTCGATCTTGAAGTAGGCCACGTTCTTGATCTCCTTGGCCATGCGCGCCAGCAGTGCCACCGACAGGGGTGTGCCGCTGACCGGTGCATCCTGGATCATGATGGGGATGTCGATCGCGTCGGACAGGCTGGCGTAGAACTCGTAAATGCGCTCCTCAGACACGCGGATGGTGGCTCCGTGGTAGGGCGGCATGACCATCACCATGGCGGCGCCGGCGTCCTGGGCGCGGCGGCTGCGCTCGGCGCACACGCGGGTGCCGAAGTGGGTGGTGGTGACGATCACTGGCACGCGGCCGGCCACGTGCTTGAGGATGGTGGTGGTCAGGATTTCGCGCTCTTCGTCCGACAGCACGAACTGCTCGGAGAAGTTGGCCAGGATGCATAGGCCGGTGGAGCCCGCGTCGATCATGAAGTCCACGCAGCGCAGCTGGCTGGGCAGGTCCAGCTGGCCATCTTCGGTGAAGGTGGTGGGTACCACCGGGAATACGCCACGGTAGCGTGCTGTGGATGCGGTGAATGCTTGGGTCATGGTCTCGCTCGGGTAGTTGTGGGCACGAATGTAGTGCGCGGCCTGGGGGCTGTCGATAGAATTCTTTCCATAATGTGATCGCTTTTACGACTATCCCCAACATTCTTGCCATGGCCACCACCACCCACTCCGTACTGAACCGCCTGCGCCTGAAACAGCTGGGCCTGGTGATCGCCCTGGACCAGCACCGCTCGCTGCGCAAGGCCGCCAGCAGCCTGTCGATGACGCAGTCCGCCGCCAGCAAAGCGCTGGTGGAAATTGAAAGCGTGATGGGTGGCAGCTTGTTCGACCGCTCGCGCTCCGGCATCGCGCCCAACGAGCTGGGCCGTTGCGTGGTGCGCTACGCCTGGCTCTTACGCTCCGATGTGGATGCCATGGTGCAGGAGGTGGCCAATCTGCGCCGGGGCCGCGGCGGGCGCCTGCAGGTGGGTGTGATCATGGGCGCCGTGCCCGACCTGCTGGCCAACGCTATCCGCCAGCTGCGCCAGGAGGAGCCGGATGTATCGATAGAGATCGTGGAAGACACCAGCGCGCGCCTGCTGCACATGCTGGACCAGGGCCAGCTGGAGGTGGTGCTGGGCCGCGTGGCAGTCAGCCCACGGCCGGACATGTACCGTTACGAGCCGCTACGTGACGAGCCGCTGTGCGTGGTGGCCGGCCTGGCGCACCCGCTGGCACGCATGCGTAGCGTGGGCCTGAAAGACCTGGCGCCCTACAACTGGATCGTCTATCCCAGCCGCATGCCGCTGCGCTCGCTGCTGGAGCGCGAAATGGGCGATGCCGGCCAGGCCCTGCCGGCCAACCTGATCGAAACCGCCTCCACCTTCACCACCGTGGTGCTGCTGCGCAACAGTCCGGACCTGGTGGCCCTGCTGCCGCGCGATGTGTGCGAGTTCTTCAAGGCGCACAAGCTGCTGAAGATATTGCCCATCACGCTCACCTCGCGCACCCAGCCTTTCGGCATCGTCACGCGTGCCAGCGGCACGCTGTCAGGCGTGGCGCAGCGCTTTACCGAGATGCTGCGTCCGGTGGCCTGATGCATCCAGGCCGTTGGCAAGCTCAGTGCAGGGCCAGGCGGTGCTGTGCCTGATGGGCCGGGTGCGGGCCGCCGTTTTCCAGCCGGAAGAAGCGTACTGACTCCAGCAGCTCGAAAGACTGCCGTTTCAGGCTGCTGGCGGCGGACGCCATTTCTTCGACCAGGGCCGCGTTCTCTTGCGTGAAAGAGTCCATGTGCCGGATCGCATCGCTGATCTGTGACACCCCGGAGGACTGGTCCGCACTGGCCGCGCTGATCTCCTTCATCAGTGTCTCGAATTTGTGTACCGAGCGGGTGATGGCCTCCATGGTGGCTCCGACGCGGTGGATCAGGTTCGAACCGACGTTGACCCGCTCCACGCTGGTGTTCACCAGGTGCTTGATGTCCTTGGCTGCCGCCGCACTTTTGCTGGCAAGGTTGCGGACCTCGCTGGCCACGACCGCAAAGCCACGGCCCTGTTCGCCCGCGCGCGCGGCCTCCACTGCCGCGTTCAGGGCCAGGATATTGGTCTGGAACGCGATCGCGTCGATCAGGCCGGTGATGTCGGAGATTTTTTGCGAGGACTCGTTGATGCCCTGCATGGTCTCGATCATGTGGCTGACGGCCATGGCCCCCTCTTTGGCGTGCGTGGACGCGGTGAGCGCCAGCTGGTTGGCCTGTAGCGAGTTTTCCGCGTTCTGCCGCACGGCGCCGGACAGCTCTTCCATCGATGCGGTAGTTTGCTCCACGGTACTGGCCAGGTTTTCCGTGCGGTCGGACAGGCTCATATTGCCCTGCGCGATTTCATTGGAGGAGTGGGCCACCCCGTCGGCACCCTGCATGACCGTGGTGACGACCTGGACCAGGTTCTGCTGCATGTTTTCCAGCGACAGCAGAATCTTGCCGATCTCGTCCTGGGCCGTGACCCGGATGGGTGTGCCCAGGTCGCCTGCACCTATGCTGTCGGCCGCGGTCACGGCGGCGTGCAGCCCTCTGGATATGCCGCCCGACAAGGCCAGACAGGTAGCGACCGCCACGCACAGCGTTACCACCAGAAAGCCCGCGCCGGTCAGGTAGAGCTGCCGAAAGGCCGCGTCCACCTGCTGCTGTGAGTCCTTGGCAGCGTCGGATTGTTGCTGCACCAGCACCTGGGTGGCGGCCAGCAGCTGGTCGGTCAGCGGCAGAAATTTCTCTTGCAGAATTTCCCGCGAACCGCCGACGTCACCCTCGGAGCGCAGGCCGTTCATTTCATTGCGCACCGCGGTCCACGCGGTGAACAGGGTGTCGAATGTCTTCAGCGTGCCAGAGGCTGCGCTTGGCGTGGCCGACGCCAGCAGCGCCTGGTGGCTCTGCGCGATCTTGGCGTCCGACGCCTGGATGGCTTCGCCAAACAGCTTGCCCAGGCCGCTGCCGTCCGAGAAGCCGATGGCAATGGTGCGTACCGCGTTCTGGCGGATATGGCCGTCCAGTGCGTTGGCGGTCTGCATGGTGTCGTTTTGCTGCAGCATGTCGGCGGAGGCCAGCGAAGCGGTTTGCAGCTTCAGGAAGGCGGCGACCGCAAACAGCACAAAGATGCCCATCACAACCGAAAAACTCACCCCCAATCTTTGCGAGATGCTTAAATTTTTCATGGAGCTCTTTCAGAGGAAGAATCACGTTGGCGTGCGCGGTCCCATGCGCCCAGGGGCAAGCCCGCACTGCTGCTCGGCAGCCTGCGCAGGGGGGCTAGGAGGGAAGGGTGGGGGGCAGCCGTGGCGGGTCTGCCCCCGGGGGGCTTACTTGCCCCAGATCGTCTTGTACTGCGTGCGGTAGCCGTTGTCTGGGTCAAAGATGTTGTTGGGTCCGCCATCCTTGCCCACGTTGTCCGGCGTCACCAGGTGCACCTTGGCAGAGTAGCCAGACCAGGGGGCCTTGGCGAATGCACGGTTCAACTCGTCCACCAGTTGCCAGCCTTGCATGTTCAGTGGTTCGGGCACGGTACCGGCCTGGTAGCGCTTGGAGCGAATGCGTTGGTAGGCGGCTTCCGATCCGTCGCCCGCGGACACGGCCTTGGGTTCGCCATCGCCTTTTTTGCCGGCCGCGCGCAACGTGGGGCCCATGAAGTCGAAATACAGGTCGTTGATGGCCAGCGAGTGCGTCCACTTGTCGCCAAAGCGCTGCAGCAGCGAGGTGGTCAGCTGGGGCATGCGGGTGGAGCTTTCCGAGATCGGGCTGTCTTCAAAGCTCAGCACGGTGCAGCCGCCACACTTCTTGATGATGGCCTCCATGGCGCGGGCCTTGAACATGGCGATCTCGTACTGCGAGTCGGTAAAGATCACCACACCGGCCTTGCCGTTGGAGTCCGCCACCGCCCACGAGGCGGCGGTTTCCGACACGTCAGCAGGCAGGGTGGTCACGTTGGCGAACAGGCCGGCGGTCGGGTTCGGGCCGGGTTGCTCGCCAGAGTGCCAGCCCACCAGTGGAATACCGGCTTTGGCGGCGGCGGCGAAGGCCACTTTTTGTTCCGAGGTGTCAAAGCCGCCGACCACGATGCCGTCCGGTTTCAGCGCCAGCGCCTGGTTCAGCGCGGCGGTGCGTCCGCTGACAGAGCCTTGCCCGTCGATCACCCGCATATTCCAGCCAATTGCCTTGCCGGCTTCCTGCACACCTTGCCAGGTGCCGAGGTGGCCGCCGTTCTTCAAATCACCTGCCACGTACACCACGGTCTTGCCTGCAGCCGCCTTGGGGCCGGTGGTGGGGCCGTCCCATTTGTCGACGGGCACGGTCGCGGCGGTCACGCGCTTTTTTGCCGCGTCCAGAAAATCATCGGCCAGGGCGTGGCCGGCCAGACCGAAGGCCGCGGTGGCCAGCACGATGGCGCGCAGAGGGAATGTCAGTGTCTTCATATTTGTCTCCTGTTGGTTTAGTGGGAATTGACACGGGTGGTTGCGCTGTCGGGTGACGGCGCGGCTGGGGCAACCGCCATATGCAGCTCGGCAATACGGCGTTTGATGGATTGGCCACGCTTGCGCTGTGCGTAGCCTGCGATACCGATGGAGACCAGCAAGGTCAGTCCGTTGAACAAGGGCTCGACGAAGAAGGCGCCGCCAAATTGCTGGATGCCCGAGATGCCTACGGCCAGAATCGCCACGCCGACCAGGCTGCCCCATACGTTGACGCGTCCGGGCCGGATGGTGGTGGAGCCCAGGAAGGCGCCGACCAGGGCCGGTAGCAAGAATTCCAGCCCCACGCCGGCCTGGCCGATCTGCAGCCGCGAGGCCAGCACCACACCGGCAAAGGCCGACAAGGTGCCCGAGGCGACGAAGGCGCCCATCACACATTTCTCCAGCGCAATGCCGTTCAGCACGGCGGCCTTGGGATTCGAGCCGATCACATACAGTGCGCGGCCAATCGGGGTGTGCTCACTGACCAGCCACAGCACCACTGCAATCGCCAGTACGTAGAAGGCGGTGATGGGCAGGCCCAGGAAGTCCGAACCGGCAATGTTCAAGAAGCCATCGGGCAGCTCGCCCAGCACCTGGCGGCCGCCGCTGTGCCACAGCGCCACGGCGTACAGCACGGTGCCGGTGCCCAGTGTGGCGATGAAGGAGTCGATCTGCGCCTGCTCCACCAGGATGCCGTTCAGCAGGCCGAACAGCGCGCCGCACAGCAGCACCACCAGCACCGCCGCAGGCCAGGGCAGGCCGAACTTGGTCTGCAGGCTGATCGCCAGGATGTGCCACAGCACGATGCCGTAGCCCACGGTCAGGTCGATTTTGCCGGTCATCATCGGGATGGTGGCGGCCAGCGCCAGGATGGCGATCACCGATTTGTCGCTGAGGATGGAGCGCAGGTTGAACAGCGTGGGAAAGCTGTCCGGCAGCAGGATGGAAAACAGCAGGATCAGGCCGAGCGCCAGGGCCGGCAGGCCGTATACCGGGATCAACTGGCCGATGCCGGCCAGCAAGCCTTTGTGCTGGCTGTCGAAGGATGGGTCCGGCTCTAGCGCCGTGGCTTTGATGGAACTGCTCATGGTGTGGTTGTCTCCGTTAATTGGCTTGTTGTTGTGTTTTGCTGGCCCGATGCGGCGACCAGCAGGCCGGCCACGCTGAGCGCATCGCCGGTGAGTTCGGTGGCGACCTGGCCGTCGCGGAAGACCAGGGCGCGGGTGCAGACGTTGGCCACCTCTTCGAAGTCGGTGGACACCACCAGCACGCAGACGCCGGCATTGGCCTGCTCGCGCAGGATGTCGTAGATCTGGCGCTTGGCGCCCACGTCCACGCCGGCGGTGGGTTCCTCCAAAATCAATAGCGGCAACCGCAGGTTGATCCAGCGCGCCAGCACTACTTTTTGCTGGTTGCCGCCGCTGAGGTTCTGCACATCGGCCTGCGGCGCGGGCGGATTCACGTCAAACTGCTTGATCAGTGCGCGGGCCTGTTTTTCCTCGGTGGTGCGGCGCAAGCGGGCCAGCAGCGAGCCCAGCACCAGGGCCGGGTTGGGGAACAGGTTTTCCTGCACGCTCAAGTTGGCACCCAGGTTTTCCTCCAGCCGGTCAGCCGCCACCAGGCCCACGCCCAGCGCGATCGCGTGCGCCGGGTTGCGCGGTGCGATGGCATTGCCGCCCAGCAGCATGCGGCCTTGCGACACCTCGGCCAGGCCGAACAGCGCGCGGCTGATAGCCTCGTGGCCGGCACCGCGCAGGCCGATCAGGCCCAGCACCTCGCCCTTGCGCGCATCCAGGCTTACCGGGCCCGCATTGGCCGAATACACCTGGTCCAGCTGCAGCACCACCTCGCGGCTGCGCGCATCGGCCTTGGCCAGGGTGCCGGAAAATTTGCGGCCCACGATCAGCTCCACCAGCTCGGTATCGGTGGTCTGGGCCGTGGTGCGGGTGCCGACCAGCTTGCCGTCGCGCATCACCGCGGCGCGGTCCGAGATGTCCATGATCTCGTCCAGCCGGTGCGATACGTAGATCATGGCCACGCCCTGGCTTTTGAGTTGGCGCAGCAGTTCGAACATGCGCTGCACATCGGCCATCGGCAGGCTGGCCGTGGGCTCGTCCAGTACCAGCACCTTGGCCTGGGTGTCCAGTGCCCGGCCGATGGCCAGCAGCGACTTTTCGGCACGGGTCAGCGTGAAGACGCGGCGTCGCGGGTCGATATCGCAACCCACATGGCCCAGCACGCGGGCGGCGTTGCGCTCGGCCTGCTTCCAGTCGATGAAGCCGCGGCGCTTGGGGAAGCCCATGCCCAGGGCTACGTTCTCGGCCACCGTCATCCACTCCACCAGGCCCAGGTCCTGGTGGATGAAGGCGATGCCTTGCTGGTCCTTGGGCCGGGCGCGCCAGACCGATTCGGCTTCGCCCTGCAGGCTGATGCTGCCCACGTCTTGTGCATAGACGCCGGCCAGGATCTTGATCAGCGTGGACTTGCCGGCTCCGTTCTCGCCCAGCAGCGCCAGGATCTCGCCCTGGAACAGGTCGATGGACACGCCATCCACCGCCTGGGTGCCGCCGAAGCGTTTGCCCAGGTTCTGGATGCTGACCACAGGTGTGCCCGTGCTCATAGCAACACCACCCGAGATACATCGGGCTCGCGCTGGGTGGCGATGAAGCGGTCGAACTTCAGCGTCTCCATGTTGAAGTAGCCGAGCTTGTCGTTATCTTGGCTCACGAATGCCAGGGGCTTGGTGGGGTGGTAGCTGAGCGCAATCGCACGGGCTTCCATGGGGATGTGGGCCAGCTCCTTCAGCGTCACCGGATCGACCACGCTGAGGGAGCGCTCGCCGTAGTTGGTCACCACGATGCGGCCATCGCGGTACAGATACAGGCGGGTGGCGTCGTCGCGGCTTGGCGCAGTGCGCGTCACCTGCATGGTCGCGGTGTCGATGGCGGCCAGGGTGTTGCTCCAGCGGCAGGTGACGTAGAGAGTTTTCTCGTCTTCACTCAACGCATAACCCTCGGGCTTATCGCCGGGCGCGCAGGCCTGCGGGGCGAAGGTCGCGTCATAGGGTTTGATCTTGGTCACGGTGTGCGACAGCAGGTTCATGGCGTAGGCGGTCTGGCCGTCACGCGTCAGCGCGAACAGGTGGGACTTGATGCCGCCGGTGGGCACGGCGCGGCGTGGCGCGGTGTCGGTGGCCGGGTGGTCCAGCACCACCAACTGGGCGCGGTCTTCGCTCAGGGCGTACAGGCGGTCCTGGTCGTCGATCTGCATGCCGTGCAGGCGGTTGAACGGCGCAATGTCGATGGTGCGCGCCAGGCGCTTTTCGGCAATGTCGATCTGGAAGATGCTGGTACCGCCATGGCCCAGGTGGCCCGAGGTCTCCACGCCGTAGTGGCCGATGTAGGCGTAGCGCTGCGCCGCGTCCACCACAAACTCATGCGGAAACTCGGGTAGCTGCACGCTGTGCAAGCGTGTGCCGCTATCAATATCGTAGTAGCTGAAGCAGTGGCTGCACTTTTCCACCAGCAGCAGGATTTCTTTGGACATGGTTTTTCAGTTTCCTCGGGTGTGGAGGGTGATGCGGTACAGCGAGGTGCTGGCCGCGATGAAGAGCTGGTTGCCTTGCGGCCCACCAAAGCAGAGGTTGCCGATCTTTTCCGGCACCGCGATCTTGCCCAGCAGCGTGCCGTCCGGGTGGTAGACCTGCACGCTGTTTTCGCTGCTGGTGTAGATCCATCCCTGCACGTCCAGGCGAAAGCCGTCCGAAAGACCAGGGCTGACTTCGGCGAAGACACGCGGGTTGTGCAAGCTGTTGTCGGCCGCCACATCGAACACGGCGATGTGGTGGTGGCCCTGGCCGGCGGGCGCCAGGGCGGCAGATGTGTCCGACACATACAGCAGTGATTCATCGGGTGAGAAGGCCAGGCCGTTCGGCTCCTGCACCCAGTCACTGGCGGCGGTGAGCACGCCGGTAGCCGGATTGAAGCAAAACACATGGTTCGCCGCTTGCTCTGGCAGAGCCTTGTGGCCCTCGCGGTCGCTGAGAATGCCGTAGGGCGGGTCGCTGAACCAGATGCTGCCATCGCTTTTGACCACGATGTCGTTCGGTGAATTCAGCCGCTTGCCCAGGTAGCGGTCGACCACCACTGCGTCGGCGGTGGTGGCGTCGATCCGGCCGTTGCGTAGCGGTGTGCGCACGATGGCGCGCTGGCCGTGCGAGCAGTGCAGCAGGTCGCCGTTCAGGTCACGGGTGTGGCCGTTGGTGAACTCTACGGCATCACGCCACACGGTCATGCCATCGGCGGCAGACCAGCGCAGCATGCGGTTGTTGGGGATGTCGCTCCACAGCACACAGTTGTCTTCATGTAGCCACACTGGGCCTTCGCTCCAGGTGGCGCCGGTGCACAGGCGCTCCAACTGGGCATCCTGCAGAACCGCTTTCAATCGAGGATCAAGAATGGTGCTCATATCCCAGCCCGTGGAGTCTGTGGAGCCGAGCCAGGCCCGGGAATGAAAGAAAGGGAACGCATGTTCAATAGTGTTCGTTGATATTGCGGAAGGGGCCGAACTTGGCGCGCTGGTAGGCCTGCGGCGGCTGGCCGGCAAAGTTCTCGGGAATCGCAAAGCCTTGGGGGCGTAGCGCCGCATCAGGATAGAGCTTGACCCGGTTCGGGTTCTGCCCGCGCGGCGTGGCGTCGTCGTTCACAAAGGCGGCAATGTCCAGTGCCTCGGCAGGGGTGAGCTGTGGTTTGTCGGCGCTGGCGCCAAACGGCATGGACGCGCGGATGTAGCGTGCCAGCAGCGGCACGGCAAACATATGGCCGGCGTTGTCGTAGGTGTCGCTGCCCGCCAGCGGTGGGAACAGGTAGCCCGCACCGTTGGCGAAGTCCGGCTTGCGCTGGCCGGTGGCGTCCACGCCATGGCAGGCCTGGCATTTGGCGACAAACAGTTTCTGGCCCCGCACCGGATCGGCGGCACGGGCGATGGTTTTCATTGGCAGCAGACCCGCGCCGTCCATGGCCGCACCGGTTCGCGTATCTTGTGCCAGCCAACGCAGGTAGGCCATGATGGACTGGAATTCCGGCGTATCCACCTGGATGGGCACGGCGCCCGCACCAAACATGCCGAGTGCACGCTGCTCCAGCGAAATCACCTTGCCAGACTTGATGTCGAACTTGGGGTAGTCATTGACCGCGTTGACCAGGGGTAGGGTGAACTTCTTGCTGCCGGGCAGGCCGGAGGGGCCGGCTTGGTGGCAGTTGACGCAGTTCAGGCTGTTCCAGTTCATGCGTTTGCTGGCATCGGGGGCCAGCTTGCCCACACGCATCGAGGTGTTGCGCAGGATATCGATGCCGTCGCGGATCTGATCGCCTTCGGGGCCCGCTGGAATGCGCGCCTCACTGGGTTCGCGCCAGGGTTGCTGTGGCCGTGCGGCATAGCGTGCCAGCAGAGCCTGGGCCTCGGCGGTAGGCAAGGCGTCCCCCACCTTGTGTGGGGCCACGTCGAAGGCCTGGGCCAGGCCCGAGGCACACAGCAGCAGAGAGAGAAAAGCACGGCGCATGGGTTTATTCGACGATATTGAACTGGTCGAGGAACTCGGTGTTCAGCGTCAGGCCCAGGCCCGGCGTGTTGTCGTCGAGTTGCACAAAGCCGTTCTCGGCTACCGGTTCGCCCTTGAAGATGTAGTAGAACAGTTCGTTGCCCACTTCCACGTCGAACATGGGGAAGTACTCGCTCATGGGCGAGGCCAGGGTGCTCATGGTCAGGTGGTAGTTGTGCATCTGGCCGGCATGCGGGATGACGGGTACGCTGTAGGCCTCGCACAGGGCGTTGATCTTGTGCGCGGCGGTGATGCCGCCCACACGGTTGGTGTCGTACTGCACCACGCTCACGGCCTTGCGTTCCAGCAGCTGCTTGAAGCCGTAGAGGCTGAATTCGTGTTCGCCACCGCTGATGGGCACGATGTTCATGGCGTTGAGTTCGGCATAGCCGTCGATGTCGTCGGCGATCACCGGTTCTTCCAGCCAGCGCGGTTCAAACTTGGCCAGCTTGGGCAGCATGCGCTTGGCGTATTCCAGGTTCCAGCCCATATAGCACTCAAGCATCAGATCGTTGTCGTAGCCGATGACTTCGCGCACGGCTGCTACCGACTTCAAATTCTCGGCCACGCCCTTTTGCAGATGCGCGGGGCCGTAGCCAAAACGCATCTTGAAGGCGGTGAAACCCTGGTCCTTGAACTTCTGCGCTTCCTTCTGCATTTCATCCAGGTCGGTGCGGTACAGCTTGCTGTAGTAGCAAGGGATTTTTTCCTTGGTGCGGCCGCCCAGCAGCTTGAACACCGGTTTGTTGACCGACTTGCCAAGGATGTCCCAGATCGCCAGATCGATGGCCGAGATGGCGGCCATGGTCACGCCCTTGCGGCCCCAGGCGTGGGTGGCTCGGTACATGCGCTGCCATAGGTATTCATAGTCCCAGGGGTCCTGGCCGATGACCAGCGGTGCCAGGTATTCGTCGATGATGGCTTTGGCGATCTTGGGGGCTAGCGCCACATTGCCCAGGCCGACGATGCCGTCGTCGGTTTCGATCTCCACCACCGTCCAGGAGTGGAAACGGAAGGTGCTCATGCTCTCGGTCTTGGAATACACCAGGTCCATGGCGTTGGAGCAAAAGTTGCCTTGCGGGGGTACGGTCTTGCCCTTCCATTCGAAAACACGGGCGCGGACGGATTTGATTTTCATGCAGAGTCTCCTGTTTCAGTGGTTGTGCGTGGCCAGGCCCATGCGGGCGGCAATGCGGAATGCGTTGTAGGTGGCGTTGACGTCGGCCTTGCCGAGGCCGGCGATGTCATAGGCCGTGCCGTGGGCCGGCGTGGTGATGGGCACGGGCAGGCCGCCCTGCACGGTCACGCCCTTGCTGAAGCCCATCAGCTTGATGGCGATCTGGCCCTGGTCGTGGTACATGGTGACGATGGCCTGGTACTCGCCGTCGCGGGCTTTGAGGAAGATGGTGTCGGCCGGGAACGGGCCCCCCACCGCAATACCTTCTTCGGCCAGTTCACGCACTGCGGGCTGGATGGTGTCGATCTCTTCACGTCCGCAGGTGCCGCCGTCGCCGCCGTGCGGGTTGAATGCGGCCACGGCCACCTTGGGTTGGGTAAAGCCTGCGGCCTGCAGCGAGCGGTAGATCAGCCGCGTGGCATCCTTGATGCGGTCCTTGTTGAGGTAGCTGGCGGCGTCTTTCAGCGGGATGTGCGAAGACACGCGCGAGGTCCACAAATCGCCCAGCGTGTTGAACTCGCAAAAGTAGCTGTTCACGCCCAGGTATTCGGCGAAATGGTGGAGTTCATCTTCATGCTTCAGGCCGCCTTGCTTCATGGCGAACTTGTTCAGCGGGCCGAAGCAGATGGCGTCCACCTCGCGGTGCTTGGCGGCATCCATGCAGGCATTCAGCACGGTCAGCACCGATGCGCCGCCGGCTGCCTGGGCCTGGCTGCGCTGCACTTGCGCGGCGGCGACGGTGTCCATCGCCAGCCAGGCGGCTTGCGTGGTGTCAGCCCGGTTGCGGACCTCGGCGAAGCTGTTCACCGGCTGGGTGGCGACCTGCAGGCCGGCGGTCTTCTGCCCATCGGCCCAGAGCCAGGCGTCTCCGACCAACACGACGTTGGCGTGGCTGAGGGCGTCGGTCTGGCCCAGCAGTCGGGCGATCAACTCGGGGCCGATGCCGGCGGGGTCGCCCAGGGTCAGGGCGACGACGGGTTTCTGTTCCATGGCGAAGGTGCTTTCTTGGTGGTGTTTCCGAGCGGAGACAACCAAGCTAAGGCCGCATGGCGGGCTGCACCTGAATTTGTCTCCGAATACTTTCTTATGGCTGCATCTTAGAAAGTCGATTGATTCCCGTATATTGAAAGTATTTGATGAATCAATTCCTTGGGGTTATCAATTGACAGCCACGACCGACACCACCAGCCAGTTGCTGAACCGCTTGCGCATGCGCCAGATCGCCTTGCTGCTGGCTATAGGCGAGCACCGCACCCTGCACGCCGCATCGCAGCAGATGGGCATGACCCAACCGGCGGCCACCAAGATGCTGCACGAGCTGGAAGATGCCCTGGGCCAGCGCCTGTTCGACCGCGTGGGCCGTGGCCTGACCCTGAACGCGGCTGGCCTGGCGGTGATGGACACTTTCCGCGGCATGCGCGGCACCATGGAGGCCCTGAACCGTGAGCTGCAGGAGCTGCGCCTGGGCGGCGCGGGCAAGTTGTTCATCGGCTGCATCATGGCCGCGTCGCCCGGCCTGCTGACCGACACGCTGATACGCCTGCGCGAGGAGTACCCGCTGCTGTCGATAGAGATTGCCGTGGAGACCAGCGACCGCCTGGTGGAGCAGCTGCGTGAAGGCGCGCTGGACGTGGTGATTGGCCGCATGCTGGGCCCGGCCACGCAGAACCATGTGTTTCGCCCCCTGGGCGAGGAGCCGCTTTCTGTGGTGGTGGCGACCGACCATCCGTTGGCCGAGCGCAGCAGCGTGTCGTTTGACGACATGCTGCAATACCCGTGGATCTTGCAGCCGCACGGCAGCCCCATGCGCGAGGTGCTGGAGCAGGAGTTCCGCGACCACCACACCAGCTTTCACCGGGGGCTGATCGAGACATCGTCCATCCTGACCACCACGAATCTGATCTTCAAGACCCAGATGATTGCGGTGATTCCCGAGTCCAGCGCCAGCCGCTACCAGACCCATGGCCTGTTGAAGATATTGCCCTACACCATCGCCCACAAGCTGGCCGCCTACGGCAGCATTGTGCGCAGCGACCGGCCGGTGAGCGCGGCAGCGGCGCGCTTTTTGGAACTATTGCACTCTTGAATGTTTTGGGCCGCTGGCGCAGAAGATACCTGCGCAGGCAGCTATCAAAAGTGTAGTGTTAGCCCAGTGTGACCAGGCGGTCGCCAGGGGCTTGCGCATCGGCCGTGAGCTCGTCCAGCTTCTTCAGCTGGGCGTACAGCGGCGTGAAATCGGGCGCCGTCAGGTCAAACAGCTGCTGGAAGCTGTCGATGACGAAGTAGGTCTGCTGGTAGCTGTCGATCTTGTAGCGGGTGCGCATGCAGCGCAGCACGTCCAGCAGCAGGCGCTGCGGCTCGGGGCTGCGCACACTGTGCTGCAGCTCGCCGGACGAGCTGAGGATGCCGGCGCCGTAGGCCCGCAAGCCATCTTCCTGGCGCACCAGGCCGAACTCGATGGTGTACCAGTACAAGCGCGACAGTTGCTCGCAAGCTTCCAGACCATGGGCCTTCAGTCCGCCCGCGCCATAGGCCTGCATGTGATCGGCAAACACCGGGTTGAACAGCAGGGGCACGTGGCCGAACATGTCGTGGAACACATCCGGCTCGACGATGTAGTCCATCTCCTCGGGCGTGCGTATCCAGTCCGTCACCGGGAACTTGCGGTTGGCCAGCAGGGTGAAGAACGGCACCTCGGGGATCAGCCCGGGCACGGCCACTACCTCCCAGCCGGTGGCCGGACGCAGCCGTTCATTGATTTCCTCGAAGCGTGGAATCCGGTCTTTCACGCCCAGCAAGGGCAGGGCGGCAATGAATTCATCGCAGGCCAGGCCGGGCACCAGGGCCGACTGGCGCTCGAACAGCTGTCGGTAGGTGTCGTGGTCCTGCGCGGTATAGGCCGCGTAGTTCTGCGGACAGGTGTAGTCCGCCAGCACCAGGCCGTCGCGCACGTAATCGCCACGCGGCGGACGGCTGCCTTCGCCATAGATGACGGGCGCGGGTGGGGTGTTCAGTGCAGCCATGTTTTAGTGCAGCCACTTGTCGGTGGTTGCCTTGTATTCGCCGGTAGCCTGTGCCAGGTGCAGCCACTGGTCCACAAAGGCCTTCATGGCCACGTCGCCACGCGGCAGCAGATAGGCCATTTCGCCGTACTGCAGCGGCTTGTCGGGGTTGACGGCGCACAGGCCGGGCTTGAGTTTTTGCTGCACCAGGGCTTCGGCGGCTTCGGTGACGAACACGTCGGCGCGGCCTTGCAACACTTCGTCAAAAATGGTCAGATTTTCCGGGTGGATGGTCAGCGTGGCCTGCTTGTAGTTGGCCTTGGCAAACTTCTCGTTGCTGCCGCCGGGGTTGGCCACCGCACGCACACCGGGCTTGTCGATGTCGGCCAGGGTTTGGAACTTGGCCACGTCGGCGCAGCGCACAATGGGGGTCTTGCCGTTCACCATGTAGGCGGTGCTGAAGAAGGCTTTTTTCTGCCGGTCGGTGGTGACGGAGATGCCGCCTACGCCGATATCGCATTTGCCGGCCACCAGGTCGGGCAACAGATTGGCCCAGCTGGTTTTGACGAACTCGACCTTGGCGCCCAGGGCCTTGGCCAACGACTGGGTCAGGTCGGCGTCTATGCCCTCGAACACGCCATCGGCCCGCAGAAAGCTGAACGGCTTGTAGTCGCCCGGCGTGCAGGCGCGCAATACGCCGGTTTGCATCACGGTGTCCAGCGTGGAGGCGGTCTGCGCCTGCGCGCCCAGGGCACTGCCCAGGGTCAGTGCGAACAGAGTGGCGGTGCGGCGTAACGAAAGCTTCATGGTGTTCCTGTGGTGGAGTGGGGGAAGGGCGAGAACTGCGATTCACTGTAGTCCCGCGTGGACACAATTTTTATGCGAATGCAGAAACATTTGCGACATTGGCGCAGCTAAGCTGCAAAATAATCCATATGGAAGCATTGGACAAGATAGATCGCCTCATTTTGCGCAGCCTGCAAGCCGATGGTCGGGCCACTTACGAGCAGCTGGCCGAGGCCGTCAGTCTGTCGCCCAGCGCCGTGCTGCGCCGGGTCAAGCGGCTGGAGGACTCGGGCGTGATCGACCGCTACGTGGCGTTGGTCAAGCCCGAAGCCGTGGGCCTGGGCCTGACCGCCTACCTGAACGTGCGGCTGGAAAAGCACACCGAGATCCACAAGCGCAACCCCATGGACGTGTTTCGCGCCAGCGTGCAGACCTGGCCCGAGGTGGTGGAATGCGCGTCCCTCACCGGAGAGATGGACTACCTGCTGCGCGTGGTGGTGGCCGATATGCAGGCGTACTCGCGTTTCATCATGGACACCCTGCTCAAGCATCCCAGCGTGGAAGACTGCAAGACCAGCTTTGTGCTGGACCATGTGAAAGTGACTACCGCGCTGCCGGTTTGAGAGCGTGTTTTCAGAGCCCGGCCGGCGGAACTATTCGGCATATTCCAGGGGAATTGCCCTTGGGATGCGCGGAGGCGGACAGGAGGTCTTGGGGTTTTAGGTACAAACCCTTATATTTCAGCCATGGATGAACCTACCCATGCTTTGAAGACGACCCCAGCCGGGCGGGAGTCTCTGCTGTCCGATTTTGGGCGGACAAAGCCTGCCGATGGCAGCAGCTCGGTGCTGGTGCCCATACGCTCCCTGGGCGAGGGCCACCGTGCACGCATTGCCGCCCACTTGCTGGCGCTGGATGCGCAGGATCGGTTTTTGCGCTTTGGCTATCCGGCGCAGGACCACAACATCCAGGCCTATGTGGACGGCCTGAACTTCGAGCGCGACGACATCTTCGGCATCTACAACCGCCGCCTGGAGTTGATCGCCATGGCCCACCTGGCCTACACGGTGAACCCCGAGTTCAAGGCCTGTGCGGAGTTTGGCGTGTCGGTGCGTAGCAAGGCCCGTGGCCGTGGCTACGGTGCGCGTCTGTTCGAGCGCGCCACCATCCATGCGCGCAACCAGGGTGTGGAGTTGTTGTTCATCCACGCGCTGAGCCAGAACACCGCCATGCTGAAGATTGCCCGCAATGCGGGCGCCGTGGTGGAGCGCGACGGCACGGAAACCGAGGCCTTTCTGCGCTTGCCGCCGGCTACGCTGGACAGCCGCATCGCTGAAATCGTGGAAGAGCAGTTCGCCCAGACCGATTACCGCTTGAAGATCCAGGCCAAGCATTTCTGGGATTTTCTGGAAAGTCTGCAGACAATGCGCCAAGGGGGCGTGAAGGGCAAAAAAACTCGCTGATGCGAGGTATTTGCCCGGTTTTACCCTTTGTTCACAGCAATCCGCTATCCTAGCGGCTTCTTAACAACCGCACGTCCTGCGCCCAAGGCTGTGTCAGACCCGTATCCCGCGCGCTCGTCCTTCTCCGCTCCTGAACGCGAAGACAAGCGCGGCTTCTTGCAAAAGTTGGCCGAATTCATCCATCCCGGCCCCGATTCGCGCGACGAATTGCTAGAAACTCTCTCCGACGCCGAAGAAAACCACATCATTGGTGCCGAGTCCCACGCCATGCTGGAGGGCGTGATCCGCATGGCCGACATGAGCGCTGGCGACGTCATGGTGGCCGCCACGCGCATGGACTTGCTGAACATCGCAGCTCCGTTCGACGAACTGCTGCACGTGGTCATCGAGACCGCCCACTCCCGTTTTCCGGTGTACGAGGGCGAAAAAGAAAACATCATCGGCATCCTGATGGCTAAGGACCTGCTCAAGCTGCAGCGGGCGCCCGAGCTGAACATCCGCGCCCTGCTGCGCCCGGCGGTGTTTGTGCCGGAAACCAAGGGCTTGAACGACCTGCTGCGTGACTTTCGCGGCAACCGCAATCACCTGGCCATCGTGGTCGATGAGTTTGGCCGCATCGCGGGCCTGATCACCATTGAAGACGTGCTGGAGCAGATCGTCGGCGAAATCGAGGACGAGTTCGATATCGCCGAGGACGAAGGCGACATCTTCGGTCTGGCCGACCGTACTTACCGCGTCAGCGGTGACACCTCTATCGACCGCGTCAACGAAGCCTTTGGCGTGAAGTTGGCCGGTAGCGACCCGAATGACGCGTTCGACACCATCGGCGGCCTGATCGCCCATGAAATGGGCCATGTGCCCAAGCGCGGCGAACACCACGCCATGGCGGGCCTGAACTTTCTGGTGCTGCATGCCAAAGGCGGTGCGGTGCGCTGGTTCAAGGTCTCCCCGGTGGCCGACGGCGACAACACCGGCTGATGCGCCGCCTGTTGTTGCGACCCGGCGCCAGTGTGGCGCTGGTGCTTTGCGTGCTGGCGGGATTGGCACAGGCGGTGTCCATCGCCACGCCCTGGAACGGCCAGCCACTGTGGTGGCTGCAAATCCTTTCTCTGTCTGTATTGGTCTGGCTGCTGCAAGGCAGTGGCACGCCCCGGCAGGCCGGGCTGCGCGGCTGGCTGTTCGCCTGGGCCTGGCTGTCGGGCACCTTCTGGTGGCTGTTTATTTCCATGCACACCTACGGCGGCCTGCCAGCGGTGCTGGCCGTGTTGGCGGTCGGTGGATTGGCGGCCGCCCTGGCCTTGCTGTATGGCTTGGTCTCTGCGGGTTTTAGGGCGCTTGCGCCTGTAAATTCTGCGCTGAGTGCTATCGTTTTTGCATCATTCTGGCTGCTGGCCGAGCTGGCGCGTGGGCAATGGTTGACCGGCTTCCCTTGGGGTGCCGGCGGCTACGCGCAGCTGGATGGCCTGGCTGTGTTCGCCCGTTATGTGGGCGTGTACGGCGTGGGCTGGGTGGCGGCGTTGGTGGCGGCCTGGCTGGTGGCGCGACATTGGCGGGGTCTGGGGGGCGTGCTGCTGCTGGCTCTGGGTGCCGGTTCTTTAAGCTTGCCGCCGAGCGACCCGCAGGCCACGTTGTCGGTGAGCCTGCTGCAGGGCAATATCCCGCAGGACGAGAAGTTCCAAGCCGGCACCGGCATTCCCATCGCGCTGCAGTGGTATGCGCAGCAGCTGGGCCAGGCGCAGACCCCCTTGGTGGTGGCGCCGGAAACCGCCGTGCCCATGCTGCCGCAGGAACTGCCAGCGGGCTACTGGCAGTCTCTGCTGCAGCGCTTTGCCACGGGCGAGCAGACCGCCCTGGTCGGCGTGCCCTTGGGTAATGCGCGCGATGGCTACTTGAATGCTGTGGTCGGCTTGCAGCCCGGCCAGCCGCAGATGTACACCTATGCCAAGCACCATCTGGTACCTTTTGGTGAGTTCATCCCGCCGCTGTTCAAGTGGTTCACGCAAATGATGGACATCCCGCTGGGTGACTTCAACCGGGGGGCGGTGGGCCAGGCATCCTGGCCGGTGGCCGGCCAGCGCTTGGCGCCGAACATCTGCTACGAGGATTTGTTTGGCGAAGAGCTGGGCGCGCGTTTTATCGACCCGGCGCAGGCGCCCACCATCTTTGTCAATGTCAGCAATATCGGCTGGTTTGGCGATTCGCTGGCCATGGACCAGCACTTGAGCATCTCACGCATGCGCACGCTGGAATTCGAGCGGCCCATGCTGCGCGCCACCAATACCGGCGCCACTGCCATCATTGACCACCAGGGCCATGTGCTGCAGGCGCTGCCGCGCTTGACCCGCGACGTGCTGGTGGGCGACGTGCAGGGCCGGGGGCTGAACGCTACCAGCGGCTGGCGCATCACGCCCTATGCCTGGTGGGTCTCGCGCTGCGGGCTGTGGCCGCTGTGGCTGCTGGGCGTGTTGACCTGGTTTGCGGCTTGGAAATGGGGCCGGCGCGCACCTAGGGAAAAACCCGGCGTATGACGTTTGTGTGACGGGTTATGCCTACAAGGCATGGCTCTTGCGTAGTGTTTTGTGGGAGCACCGATACCATCGGGCACCTCTGATTTGAGGCGTGTTTCCACAAGCAAAATTACCAGGAGCCATTTGTATGCGAGCCCATTTCCGGATCGAAAAATTCATTGCAGGTACCGCCATCGCCGCCTTGTCCGCGCTGGCTACTTTGGCCCACGCCCAGACAGCCAAGCCCAACGTGGTGATTCTGGCTACCGGCGGCACGATTGCGGGCGCGGGTGCATCGGCATTGAACAGCGCTACCTATGCCGCTGCCAAGGTCGGGGTCGAAAAGCTGATCGCCGGCCTGCCCGAGTTGGCCAATGTGGCCAATGTGCGTGGCGAGCAGGTGTTCCAGGTGGCGTCTGAAAGCCTGACCAACGACAACCTGTTGACTCTGGCCAAGCGTGTTTCGGCCCTGGCCAAGCAGGCTGACGTGGACGGCATCGTCATCACCCACGGCACCGATACCGTGGAAGAAACCGCCTACTTCCTGACCCTGGTGGAGCACACCAACAAGCCCATCGTGATGGTCGCCTCCATGCGCCCCGGTACGGCCCTGTCGGCCGACGGCGCGCTGAACCTGTATGACGCGGTAGCCGTGGCCGGCAGCAAGGACGCCATGGGCAAGGGCGTGCTGCTGACCATGAACGACACCATCGACAGCGGCCGTGACGTGAGCAAGAACGTCAACGTCAAGACCAACGCCTTCTCCAGCCAATGGGGCCCGCTGGGCATGATCGTGGAAGGCAAGAACTACTGGTTCCGCGCCCCGGTTAAGCGCCACACCATGAACTCCGAGTTCGACATTGACACCATCACTTCGCTGCCCCAGGTGGAAATCGCCATGGGCTATGAAGGCGTGGCGCCCACCGCCATCGAAGCCCTGGGCAAGAGCGGTATCAAGGCGCTGGTCCACGGTGGTCCGGGCAATGGTTCGGTGGCCGACCGCATCGTGCCCTACCTGCAAAAAGTGCGTACCGATGGCGCCATCGTGATCCGCAGCTCGCGCGTGCCGGACGGTTTCGTCATCCGCAATGCCGAGCAGCCTGACGACAAGTACGACTGGGTGGTCGCCAACGACCTGCGCCCGCAAAAAGCCCGCATCCTGGCCATGGTGGCCCTGACCAAGACCTCGGACACCAAGGAACTGCAGCGCATATTCTGGGAGTATTGAACACCCCCAGGCTACACGCTTCGCGTTTTCGCCAACCCCCTTGCAGGGGGCGATACCTGCGGGCCGGCGAAGCCGGACCCGCGGTATCTCTGGAATGGAGAGGGGTGACCGTCGAAGTTTCTGATGCTCTAAAAATAATAGCTGCTACCGCATATAAAACATGCGCTGGCGGCTATTTTTTTGGTTCAAGTGGCACTTGCTTGGAGGGGGAGGGGCGGCCTTCGCGCCAGGCTTTGGCGCGTGCCTTGGAGGCCCGTGCGGTGGCCCGCCGTTCGCGCTGGTGTTTGCGGTGCTGCAGGACCAGCGCCCACGCCACGACGGCAAGCAGCACCACGACGCCGCCGACCAGGTACGCCATAAACCACGCAAAATTGCTACCTGTCTGCTCCATTCGTCCTCCTGTTCTGCAACTTGTATGTAAATGTAAGTGATGTGTGGGCGCTCGGCCCTCCGACTTGGCAGAGTCGGTTTGCGGGCCAAGGTTCGCGGCCCCGTAAAATCAAAGATTAGTCCGCCTCCGGCGGCCTCTTCTTTTGCAGACCTCCATGAAGACATTCCAGCAAATCATTCTGACCCTGCAGTCCTATTGGGCTGACAAAGGCTGCGCCCTCCTGCAACCGTATGACATGGAAGTGGGCGCGGGCACCTCGCACACCGCTACCTTTTTGCGCGCCATCGGCCCCGAGCCGTGGAAGGCCGCCTATGTGCAGCCCAGCCGCCGCCCCAAGGACGGCCGCTATGGGGAAAACCCGAATCGTTTGCAACATTACTACCAATACCAGGTGGTGCTCAAGCCCGCACCGGCAAATATCCTGGAGCTCTACCTGGGTTCTCTGGAAGCGCTCGGCTTCGATTTGAAGAAGAACGATATCCGCTTCGTCGAAGACGATTGGGAAAACCCCACGCTGGGCGCCTGGGGCCTGGGCTGGGAAGTCTGGCTCAACGGCATGGAAGTCACCCAGTTCACCTACTTCCAGCAGGTCGGCGGCATAGACTGCAAGCCCGCCACCGGCGAGATCACCTACGGCCTGGAGCGCCTGGCCATGTACCTGCAAGGCGTGGACAACGTCTACAACCTGGTCTGGACCGAAGGCCTGAATGGCGAGAAACTGACGTATGGCGATGTGTACAAGCAGAACGAGGTTGAGCAATCGACCTACAACTTCGAGCACAGCGACACCGATTTCCTGTTCACCGCCTTCACCGCGCATGAAAAGCAGGCCAAGCATCTGGTAGCCGAGCAGCTGGCCTTGCCCGCCTACGAACAGGTATTGAAAGCCGCACACAGCTTCAACCTGCTGGACGCACGCGGTGCCATCAGCGTGACCGAGCGCGCCGCCTATATGGGCCGCATCCGCAACCTGGCCCGCAGCGTGGCGCAAAGCTACCTCGACAGCCGTGCCCGCCTGGGCTTCCCGATGGCGCCCAAGGAATGGGCCGCTGAAGTCCTGGCCCAGATTGAAAAGAAAGCCGCCTGATATGAGCGTTAAGAATTTACTGGTGGAGCTGTTTGTCGAAGAGCTGCCCCCTAAGGTCCTGAAGAAGCTGGGCGACGCCTTTGCCAGCGTGCTGCTGGAGCAACTGCAGGCCCAGGGCCTGGCCGGCGCCGAGTCGCAAGTCACCGCATTCGCCTCGCCGCGCCGACTGGCTGCACACATTACCGCCGTGGCCGCGTTCGCCGCCGACAAGGCCGTGTCCGCCAAGCTGATGCCCGTGGCCGTGGGCCTGGGTGCTGATGGCCAGGCCACGCCAGCCCTGCTGAAAAAGCTGCAAGCCCTGGGTGCTGATGCATCCGCTGTCGCCAGCCTGAAGCGCGCCATGGATGGCAAGGCCGAGGCCTTGTTCCTGGAGCGCACCGTGGCCGGCGCCAAGCTGCAGGAAGGCCTGCAAAAAGCCCTGCTGGAAGCCATTGCCAAGCTGCCCATCCCCAAGGTCATGACCTACCAGCTGTCCAGCGGTTGCGCGCTGCCCGGCTGGAGCAGCGTCAGCTTTGTGCGCCCTGCGCACGGCCTAGTGGCGCTGCACGGTGCCGACGTGGTGCCGGTGGAGGCCCTGGGCCTGCAGTCCGGCAATACCACGCACGGCCACCGCTTTGAAGCCGCTGTGGACCCTGTGGTGTTGAAAGACGCCGACAGCTACGCCGCCACGCTGGCCAAGGACGGCGCCGTCATCGCCAGCTTTGCGGATCGCCGTGCCGACATCGTGCGTCAGCTAAATGCGGCTGCAGCGCAGATCGGTGGTGGGGTGCGTGCTATCGAAGATGAAGCATTGCTGGACGAGGTCACGGCCCTGGTGGAGCGCCCGAACGTGCTGGTCTGCAGCTTCGAGGAAGAATTCCTGGGCGTGCCACAGGAATGCCTGATCCTGACCATGAAGGCCAACCAGAAGTACTTCCCACTGCTCGACGCAGCCGGCAAGCTGACGAACAAATTCCTGGTGGTCAGCAATATCAGCCCAACCGACGCCAGCGAAGTCATAGGCGGCAACGAGCGCGTGGTGCGCCCGCGTCTGGCCGATGCCAAGTTCTTCTTCGACCAGGACCGCAAGAAGACGCTGCTGTCGCGCGTCGAAGGCCTGGGCAAGGTGGTGTACCACAACCAACTGGGTTCGCAGGGCGAGCGCGTGGAGCGCGTGCGCGCCATTGCCAAGGCAATTGCACAGCAGTTGGGCGGCGACGCGCTGGCGGCCCAGGCCGACCAGGCTGCGCAACTGGCCAAGACCGACCTGGTGACTGACATGGTGGGCGAGTTCCCCGAGCTGCAAGGCACCATGGGCCGCTACTACGCACTCAACGACGGCCTGAGCGCCGACGTGGCTGACGCGATCGAAGACCATTACAAACCCCGATTCGCTGGCGACGGCCTGCCGCGCAACCCCGTGGGTATTGCCGTGGCGCTGGCCGACAAGTTGGAAACGCTGGTGGGCATGTTCGGCATCGGCAACCTGCCGACTGGCGACAAAGACCCGTTCGCGCTGCGCCGTCACGCCCTGGGCGTGATCCGCATGCTGACCGAGCAAAACCTGTCGCTGGACGTAACTGCTCTGGTGACGGGTGCCTTTGACGTGCTGGGCGACAAGCTGACTGCGGGGCGCGATGCCTCGGTGCAGGCCTTGTTGACCTTTATGTTTGACCGCCTGGGCGGTAGCTTGCGTGAAGAAGGCTATAGCGCCCAGGAAGTGGATGCCGTGCTGGCCCTGCGTCCGCAGCGCCTGGCCGAAGTGCCTAAGCGCCTGGCTGCAGTGCGCGCCTTTGCCGCGCTGCCCGAAGCCGCAGCCCTGGCAGCAGCTAACAAACGCATCGGCAACATCCTGAAAAAGGCCGCCGCGGTGGTGGACCCCCATGTCAGCCCCGTGTTGCTCAAGGAAGCCGCCGAAGTCGCTTTGTTCGAAGCTATGCAGCAGGTAGCCCCTGCGGCCCTGGCGCAGTTCGAGGCTGGTGATTACACCGCCTCCTTGCAGTCCCTGGCGGCACTGCGTGCGCCGGTGGATGCGTTCTTCGACGGCGTCATGGTGAATGCCGAAGAGATCGACGTGCGCCTGAACCGCCTGGGCCTGCTGCAAAGCCTGCACGACGCCATGAACCGCGTGGCGGACCTTTCCAAGCTGGCCGCGTAAACCTGAAGCCCATGCCCGGAGCCCACGCCATGAAACTCGCCATCCTCGACCGCGACGGCACCATCAATGCCGACAGCAGCGATTTCGTCAAGTCGCCGGAAGAGTGGCTGCCGCTGCCGGGTGCGCTGGAGGCGATTGCCAAGCTCAACCATGCGGGTTGGCATGTGGTGGTGGCGACCAACCAGTCCGGCCTGGGCCGGGGGCTGTTCGACATGGCTGCGCTGAACGCCATGCATGCCAAGATGAACAAGCTGCTGGCGGCCGTGGGCGGCAAGGTGGACGCGGTGTTCTTCTGCCCGCATGCGCCGGACGAGGGCTGTAGCTGCCGCAAGCCCGCGCCAGGCCTGTTCGAGCAGATTGGTGACCGCTATGGCATTGAGCTGCAAGGCCTGCCGACCGTGGGTGACAGTCTGCGCGACTTGCAAGCCGGTATTGCGGCGGGCTGTGAGCCGCACCTGGTGCTGACCGGCAAGGCCGCCTGCTACCGTGGCCAGGCCAGCCTGCCGCCCGAGTACCCGGTGGGCACATGGGTGCACCAGGACTTGCTGGCCTTCGCCAACTTCGTCATCGGCCGCGAGCAACCCGCCAAGGCCTGATTTTCGTTTGCTATAGTTTGTATAGCTGTATGCGCAGATGAAACCTGCGCCAACTGCCTAAAAGATACCCATGCCTTTCATCCGATCCGTGCTGCACATGCTGTTTTTGGCGGTGACCGTCGTCCCTTGGGCCCTGGCGGTGCTGTTGATTGCGCCGTTTGCCGGTGCGACCCGCATCTACTGGGCCTGCGCACGCTGGCTAAAGCTCTCGGTGGACAGCGGCACGGCGATCCTGGGCATCCAGAATCGCATCATCGGCATGGAGAACCTGCCCACCGATCCGAAGGCGTCGGTGGTGTTGCTGGTCAAGCACCAGTCCACCTGGGAGACCCTGGTGATGCCGGCCATCATGCCGCGCCCGCTGGCTTTTGTGTTCAAGAAAGAGCTGCTGTGGATACCGTTTTTTGGCTGGGCCATGGCCTGCATGGACATGATCCACATTGACCGCAGCCAGGGCAGCCAGGCTTTCAAGAAGATGGTGGCTTCCGGTAAGCGCCTGGTGGGACAGGGCACCTGGATCATCCTGTTCCCCGAAGGCACGCGCATCCCGCGCGGCCAGGTCGGCGAATACAAGACCGGTGGCACCCGCCTGGCCATCCAGTGTGGTGTGCCGGTGGTACCGATTGCCGTAACCGCCGCTAAATGCTGGCCGCGCAAGGCCTTTATCAAGACCCCGGGCATTGTGGACATTTCCATAGGCAAGCCCATTCCGAGCGTGGGCCGGCGCCCGGACGAGCTGATGGCCGAGGTGCAGGCCTGGATCGAAGCCGAGATGCGCCGCCTGGACCCGGACGCCTACCGCTAAGAACCTGTTGACGACCCCAAAGAGTTCGTCAACACGTTCTTAGCCCGACGGGGCGGTTTTCTATCCTCCATTTGGAGGGCATATTGGCAAGGCGTGCGGGTGGTCGCGTCTAGAATTTGCGCTCGCTGGTGGCTTCCTTCCACCGTCTGCTGTGCAGGCAAGGGCCTGCGCCTCGCCCCCTCTCTATTCCCAACCACACCGACTTATGAAAAAGCTTTCTGTGATCGCCATGGCGCTGCTGTTGGCGGCGTGCAATACCGTTCCCAAATCTGGCGACGCCAGTAGCAAGGCCGCGGAAACGGCGGCAGCAGCCAATGCGGCCGCGGCTGCAGAAGCGGCAGTGGAAGCCGCCGCGCCCAAGGTGGTCTCGGTGTCTGATGTCGAGCTCAAGAGCCTGGCGGTGCAGATGCAAACCCGTCTGGACAACATCAACCCGCTGGGTCCGCGCGACCGCTATGTGTTGCGCCTGGCCCGCTTGACAGCCAAGCTACAGAACGAAGACGGTCTGAGCCTGAACTTCAAGCCCTACCGCAACCCCGTACCGGACGCCACGCCCTCACCCGACGGCTCGATCCGTGTCTACAACGGGCTGATGGATACTTTGAACGATCCCGAGCTGCTGGCCATGTTGGGCCGCGAAATCAGCTTTGTGAAGAGCGGCGCGGCCATGTTGCGCCTGCGCACGGCCTACCAGGCGTTTGACGGTGCGAAGAGCGTCACCACCTTCAGCAACGCCTTGGACAATCTGTCCGACGCCGACTTGCAGGCGATTGGCGAGCAAGTGGAGAAGAACCCGTTCACTTCCAGTGCCGACCTGGATGCCGACGACTACAGCCTGGCTTTTCTGAAGAAGAACCATATCGACCCTAAGGCCCTGGAGCACGCGCTCCGCAAGCTCGCGGTCAAGGGCCAGCGCGACAAGGCGACCGCTTTGCTGTACCCCGACGCCAAGGGCCGCGCGGACCGCGTACGCGATCTGCTGGCGGTCAAGAAATAAGATTCAGCGCTTACTGCGCACATGAAAAAGGCAGCCTGGGCTGCCTTTTTTGTTGCTGCTTACAGCTCTAAAAACTGTCCCAGTCGCCTTCTGCTCCGGCGGACTGAGGGGCCTTGGGTCGGGCCAGCGCGGCGGTTTTCAGCGTGGGTGCGGGCCTTTGCGAAATGGCCGGGCGTGCCCCGCCTTGGGGTGGGCGTGGGGTCTGGACGATGCGAGGGGCGGCGGCGTTGCTTTGCGGGGGGAGCTTGAAGACCTCTACCGCACCGACCAGCTCGTCGGCCTGGGTACGTAGGCTGCTGGCGGCGGCGGCCATTTCCTCTACCAGCGCGGCGTTTTGCTGCGTGGCCTGGTCCATTTGCGTGACCGCTTCACCCACCTGCGAGACCCCCGAGCTCTGCTCCGAGCTGGCCGAGCTGATTTCACCCATGATGTCCGTCACGCGGCGGATGGAGCTGACCACCTCGGTCATGGTGACGCCGGCCTGGTCCACCAGGCTGGAGCCTTGCTCCACCCGCTGCACGCTGGCGCCTATCAGGTCCTTGATTTCCTTCGCGGCCTGGGCTGAACGTCCGGCCAGGCTGCGCACCTCGCTGGCCACCACGGCAAAGCCCCGGCCCTGTTCGCCGGCGCGGGCGGCTTCCACCGCGGCATTCAGCGCCAGGATATTGGTCTGGAAGGCAATGCCGTCGATCACACCGATGATGTCGCTGATCTTGCGGGACGAGTCGTTGATGCCCTTCATGGTCTCCACCACCTGGGCCACCACCTCACCTCCTTTGACGGCCACGGTGCTGGCGCTTTGGGCCAACTGGTTGGCTTGGCGGGCGTTGTCGGCGTTTTGTTGCACGGTGGAGCTGAGCTCTTCCATCGAGGCTGCGGTCTGTTCCAGCGCGCTGGCCTGCTGCTCGGTACGGGCGCTCAGGTCGCTATTGCCCTGGGCGATCTGGGCGCTGGCGGCTGCGACACCCTCCGCATTGCTGCGCACGCGGCCTACGGTGCTGGTCAAGGCGTCCTGCATGCGCTTGACCAGGGCCATGGTGCTGGAGCTGTCGTTGCGACGCAGCACAATCGTGTGGCTCAGGTCGCCATCTGCGACGCGTTGCACCGCATCGTTGACTTGCGCCGGTTCGGCCCCGAGTGTGCGGGTCAGGTTGTGGGTAATGGCCCAGGTCAGCAGGCTACCTATGCCTGTGGCTGCAATTGCCAGACCGACCATCACCATGGCATAGAAGGAGGCGCTGCCGCCTGCTGCATGGGCCAGGTCGCTGCCCACCTTGCTCTGGTACTCGGTTACGTCGTCCACGGCTTTGAAGAGCTGGTTTTGTTTGTCGCGGATGTCGCCGGTGAGCAGCGCAATGGCTTCATCGGCCTTGTTTTGCTTGGCCAGCTCGATGACACGGTCCACGCCTTGGTTGTAGGGGGCTTGTGTTTCGTTCAGCGTCTTCAGGTAGCTGCGTGCCTCGGCGCTTTTGACGGTGCGGTCCAGTACCGTCAGCAGCTGGTTGTTTTGGGCGCGTGCATCGGTAATACGTTTCAACTCCGCATTGCTGGCGGTCGCATCGGGTTTGATCACGATGTTGCGTACCGAGCGAGCCACGGTGTTCAAGTTGTCCTTGATATCGGAGAACTGGTTGATTTTCACCATGCGGTTGTTCGCAATTTCGTCCAGGCTGTTGGCCATTTGGCGCATTTGGATGGCGCCTACCAGTGCAATGGCGATGCCGATCAGGGTGGCCGAGCCAAAGCCCAGCATGAGGCGGGTGCCAATTTTGAGGTCGTTGAGCTTCACGGTGCGCCTTTCAGTGTGGTCGGGCGGGGCCAGGTTTGCGCGGGGGGCTGCAAGGTGTATACCTTTGCGGCAAGGGCTGGCAATGGTTTTTAGTCCTTCGCGTCTGGGTGGTCAAGAGCCGGCATGGTTGGTACCAGCGTCCACGGTAAACTTTATCGCTATGCGCAGCCTTCTGCAGTTCACCCTGGATCTCTTTGCCCCTGCGCCGGCGCCTGAGCCTGCCCCGCGCTTGCAGTCCAAGAAAAAAGTGCCTCTGGCGCATGTACCTCCTGCGCAAGTAGCT
Source organism: Rhodoferax sp. GW821-FHT02C08 (assembly GCF_059421805.1). NCBI lineage: Bacteria > Pseudomonadati > Pseudomonadota > Betaproteobacteria > Burkholderiales > Comamonadaceae > Rhodoferax > Rhodoferax sp. GW821-FHT02C08. Next base: position 311,013 of record NZ_JBWKVR010000005.1, on the reverse strand, counting down.
CCTAAATTAATAGCAAATGTATTGCCAGGCTCCATGGAGGATGGGGACTTGGCGACGCCATCGTTTCGCCATCCGCGTGCCACGCGAGAGGCGCTGCTGGGTAACACCCTGGTGGCCTACGAGTTCCAGCGCGCCAAGCGGCGCAGCATCGGTTTTGTGGTTGGGCCACTGGGCCTGGCGGTGCGTGCGCCGCGCTGGGTGCCGCTGGCCGAGGTGGACGCCGCCGTGCGCGACAAGGCCGGCTGGATTGTGCAAAAGCTGGAGCAGGCGCGCGAGCGGCAGGCCGAGCAACAGGCCTCGCGCATCGTCTGGCGCCATGGTACGGAATTGCCTTATCTGGGGCAGACCCTGGTGCTGGTGCTGGACCCGCAGCGGCGTGGTAGCGCCTTGCTGGGCAACCAGCTTTGCCTGGGCTTGCCCCTGCAGGCCAGCGCGCTGCAAATCCGTGCGGCTGCCCATAAGTGGATGCTGGCCCAGGCACGTAGCTTTTTTGTCCAGCGCCTGCAGCATTACGCGCCGCAGTTGGGTGTGCAATGGAGTCGCCTTGCACTGTCTAACGCGGCGACGCGCTGGGGAAGTGCCAGCAGCAGCGGCTCCATCCGCCTGAACTGGCGCCTGATGCACCACAGCCCTGCGGTGGTGGACTATGTGGTGGTGCACGAGCTGAGCCATCTGCGCTATATGGACCACAGCCCGCGCTTCTGGGGCACCGTGGGCTCGGTCATGCCGGACTATCCGGCGTTGCGTGCCCAACTCAAGCAGGTGCAGATTCCCAAGTGGGAAGATGGTTGAACACCCCCAGGCTTGCCCACTGCCCCCGGGATCGACCCAAGGGGTCGATAACGCAAGTGGCCGCCAACCCCCTTGCAGGGGCAACACCTGCGGCCTGGCGGAGCCAGTTCCGCGGTGTTTCTGGACTAAGCCCGACGCGTTTGTGCGTGTGATCAGGCGCTGACCGGTAGCTCTTCGCTTTGTCCGGGCACCAGGCCGTGCGGATAGGCCAGAGGTGTGGGGCTGAAGCGGTAGATGCCGTCTGCGCCGCGCCGGCGTTGCAGATAGCCGTCTACCCACAGCTTGTGCAAATGCGCAATCGCCTCGCCCATGGCGAAGGTGGTCTGGTGTAGGTCCAGCTGGCGTTTGAACAGCACCGGCAGGATGTCGGCGGCGCAGCAGCTGCGTTGTTCCCGCGCGAAAGCCATGACGCGGGCGAGGTGCTCGCGGTGGTGGTCGTGCAGCTGCTGGATGCGGGTGTGCAGTCCCTGGAACGGGCGGCCATGCGAGGGCAGGGTCAGGGTGTCGGGCGGCAACGTGGCGAACTTGTCTATCGAGTCGAGGAACTGCTGCAGCGGATTCGACTCGGGCTCTATGTCGAACACGCTGACATTGGTGGAAATGCGCGGCAGCATCATGTCGCCGCCTATCAAAACTTTGGTCTCAGCGCAGTACAGCGCGATGTGCTCGGGCGCGTGGCCGTAGCCACTGATGCAGCGCCAGTCGCGCCCGCCTATGTGCAGCGTCTGACCGTCCTGCATGCGCACGAAGCTGGGCGGCAGCTCGGGCACCATGGCGCTGTAGTAGCCGCTGCGGGCGCTGATCTTGGCCATGGATTCCGGGTCGGTCAGGCCGTGCTTCTGGAAGAAGCTGGCAGCCGCCGCGCCGCCATTGCCACTGGTGGTGTGCGTGTGGTGGTAGGCAGTGAAATAGTCGGTGGCGCTGATCCATAGCGGTGCGTTCCAGCGCGCGCACAACCAGTAGGCCAGGCCGATATGGTCAGGGTGCATATGCGTCACGATGACGCGCAAGATGGGCAGGCCTTCGAGCTGGCTGGCAAAGATGCTTTCCCACTGCGCGCGCGATTCATCGCGGCTGATGCAGCAGTCCACTACCGACCATCCAGCCTGCCCATCGATCTCGTCGCGCAGCAGCCAGAGGTTGATATGGTCCAGAGCGAAGGGCAGTGCCATGCGTATCCAGCGTACGCCCGGTGCGACTGGAATGCTGTCGCCGGTGGCCGGCATGGTGTCGCCCAAGGGGTAGTGGAGTTGCTGTTCAAGGAGGTTCATGGGGCGCGTTTTCAGACCATAATTGACGTTCACGTCAACGCCATTCTAGACGGCCCCCTCATTTGCGACACCATGGCGACCATTACCTACACCATCAGCGATCTGGCCCAGGAATTCGACCTGACGACCCGCGCCATGCGCTTCTACGAAGATATGGGTCTGCTGCAACCCGAACGCACCGGCCCGGGCGGCCGTACCCGCGTCTACAGCGCCCGTGACCGTGCTCGGCTCAAGCTGACCCTGCGTGCCAAGCGCCTGGGCCTGAGCCTGACGGAGGCCAAGGACATCATCGACATGTACGACAGCCCGCGCGACACAGCGCCGCAGCTGCGCAAGTTTCTGGCTGTGCTGGCCACGCACCGCCAGCAGCTGGAAGACCAGCTGGCCGAACTGCAGGCCAATCTGCAAGAGGTCAAGGCGCATGAGGTGGATGCGCAGGCCTTGCTGGCTAAAAGCGAGAAGCGCGGCAAGTCACGCTAGCTTTCCCGGGGTTGTGCGGCGCTGCGTAGCGGCTTATGCTTTACGTTGACGTCAACGTCAAGTGGCCACGAGCCAGCATGGCGTACATAAACACAGGAGACCCCGCATGCAACTTCCCGGACTCGACTTTCAACTCGGCGCGGATATTGATGCGCTACGCGACGCCGTACGCAGCTTCGCCCAGGACCAGATCGCCCCGCGCGCCGCCGACATCGACGCCCACGACCAGTTCCCCATGGACCTGTGGCGCAAGATGGGTGACCTGGGCGTGCTGGGCATCACCGCGCCCGAGGCCTATGGTGGTGCCGACATGGGTTATCTGGCGCACATGGTGGCGATGGAGGAGATCAGCCGCGCCAGCGCCTCGGTCGGCCTGAGCTATGGCGCGCACAGCAACCTCTGTGTGAACCAGATCAAGCGCAACGGCACGGACGCGCAGCGCGAAAAATACCTGCCCAAGCTGATCAGCGGCGAGCATGTAGGCGCGCTGGCCATGAGCGAGACCGGGGCGGGTAGTGACGTGCTGTCCATGCAGCTCAAGGCCGAGGCCCAAGGCGACCACTATCTGCTGAACGGCCACAAGATGTGGATCACCAACGGGCCGGACGCCAACGTGCTGGTGGTCTATGCGCGCACCGCACCGGGTCCGCGCGGTGTTACCGCCTTCCTGGTCGAGAAGAGCATGCCTGGTTTTTCAGTGGCGCAAAAGCTCAACAAGCTGGGCATGCGCGGCAGCCATACCGGCGAGCTGGTATTCAACAACGTCGCGGTGCCGGCCAGCCACATCCTGGGTGGCCTGAACCAGGGCAGCAAGGTGCTGATGAGCGGCCTGGACTACGAGCGTGCCGTGCTGGCCGCAGGGCCCATAGGCATCATGCAGGCGGTGCTGGACAACGTGCTGCCCTATGTGCACGAACGCAAGCAGTTTGGCCAGAGCATCGGCGAGTTTCAGCTCATCCAGGCCAAGATGGCCGATATGTACACCACTTTGCAGGCGGCCCGGGCCTTCGCCTATACCGTGGGCAAGAACCTGGACGCGCTGGGCCCGGAGCATGTGCGCCAAGTGCGCAAGGACTGTGCGTCCGTCATCCTGTGGTGTGCCGAGAAAGCCACCTGGATGGCCGGCGAGGGCGTGCAGATCTTTGGTGGCAACGGCTACACGCTGGATTACCCGCTGGGCCGTTTGTGGCGCGACGCCAAGCTTTACGAGATTGGCGCCGGCACCAGCGAGATCCGCCGCATGCTGATCGGCCGCGAGTTGTTTGCCGAAACCCGCTAGCGCGGTAGTGGCAACAGCACGACGGGTGGCGGTGGAGGTGGTGGAGGCAGCACGCAGGCGGACAGGCTGGACAGCAGGCACAGGGCTGCGACGGCACGCAGGCCTATGCGGCCCATGGAGTTGCGGGTGTTGGCCTGGGATGTGTTCATTATTTCGGTCCTGTTGTGTTGCTGTTGGCAGTGTTCTGTGTGGTTTCCACCCATCCGCCACCCAGCACCTTGTAGAAGGTGACTAGATTGGTCAGCCGTGACAGCTGGGTGCCGATCAGGTTTTGCTGCGCGGTGTAGAGCGAACGCTGCGCGTCCAGCACACCCAGGTAGCTGTCCACGCCGCGCTTGAAGCGGGCGTCCGACAGCTGCAGGCTGTCCGCCGTGGCGTCCACCAGCGACTGCTGGGCTTCCAGCTGGCGGCCCAGCGTGCTGCGTTGGGCCAGCGCATCGGACACCTCCTGGAAGGCGGTTTGTATGGCCTTTTCATACTGCGCGACGTTGATGTCGCGGCTGACGGTGGCGATGTCCAGGTTGGCCTGGTTCGCGCCGGCATCAAAGATCGGCAGCGAGATCTGCGGCACAAAGCTCCAGCTACCCGACCCACCCTTGAACAGGCCCGATAGGCTGGAACTGGAGCTGCCCGCCGACGCCGTCAAACTGATGCTGGGGTAGAAGGCGGCGCGCGCCGCACCGATATTGGCGTTGGCAGCTTTCAGCGTGCGTTCGGCCTGCAGAATGTCCGGCCGGCGCTGCAGCAGGTCTGATGGTAGGCCGGGCGCGATGCTGGCCAGCGGGCTGGATGCAGCACTGGTGCCATCGGGCAGGGTTTGCGGCAGCAACTCGGCTGGCACATCGGCGCCGACCAGCAGCACCAGGGCATTGCGGTCCTGGGCCACCTGGGCGGTGTAGCGCTCCACGTCCACACGGGCAGAGTCCACGCTGGTCTGCGCCTGCCGCAGCGTCAGGGCCGATGTCACGCCCAGTTCGTAGCTGCGCTGGTTCAGTCGGTACGAGTCGTTCTGGCTGGCCAGGGTGTCGCGGGCCAGCTTCAGCCGGTCCTGGTCGGCTGCCAGTGTCAGGTAGCTGGTGGCCACTTCGGCAATCAGGCTGATCTGGCTGCTGCGCCGCGCATCGGCGGTGGCCAGGAACTGCTCCAGCGCCTGTGCATTCAGGCTGCGTACGTGACCGAACAGGTCCAGCTCGTAGGAGCTGAAGCCCAGCGTGGCGCTGTACTGGTGCGACACCGCGGCCTGCCCGGTGGAGGACAGATCGGCTGGCGTGCGGCTGCTCGAGCCGCTGCCGCTGGCATTCACGGTGGGGAACAGGGCGGCGTTCTGCACGCCGTACTGCGCGCGGGCCTTTTCAATGTTGAGCACTGCGACACGCAGATCGCGGTTATTGGCCAGGCTCAGTTCGATCACGCGGCGCAGCGCCGGGTCGGTGAATACATCGCGCCAGCCCAGGTCGGCCACGGCGCTGCTGGTGCTGCCGCCGGTGTCGCCCGCGAAGGCCGCCGGTACCGGTGCCGCGGGCTGCTGGTAGGTGGGTATCAGGCTGCAACCCGAGAGCAGGGCGGCCAGTGCCAGTGGAGTCAAGAGGAAGCGGGACATATCAAACACCTTCGGTAACGGTAGTGGCATGCGGTTCCGGCGTTGCCGGCTTGGCCTTGAACAGGCCACACACCAAAACAAAGAACAGCGGCACAAAGAAGATGGCCAGGATGGTGCCGGACAGCATGCCGCCGATCACAGCCGTGCCCAGGGCATGTTGTGCGCCTGAACCGGCTCCGCTACCCAGCACCAGGGGCAACACGCCCAGAATGAAGGCCAGCGAGGTCATCAAAATGGGGCGCAAACGCATGTGTGCGGCTTGCAAGGCCGACTCCATCAGGCTCTTGCCTTGCTCGTGCAGTTCTTTGGCGAACTCCACGATCAGAATGGCGTTCTTCGATGCCAAGCCGATGGTGGTCAGCAGACCCACCTGGAAGTACACGTCGTTCATTTTCCAGGTCAGGATGGCGCCCAGCAGCGTGCCGAAGACGCCCAGCGGCACTACCAGCAGTACCGAGAAGGGGATGGCCCAGCTCTCGTACAGTGCGGCCAGGCACAGGAACACGATCAAGATGGACAGCGCGTACAGCATGCCGGTCTGGCCGCTGGATGCTTTCTCCTGCCGCGACAGCCCGGTCCATTCATAGCCTATGCCCGGTGGCAGCTGGGCCACGGCCTGCTCGACGATGGCCAGGGCCTCACCGCTGGACGCGGCGCCTGGCATGGCCATGCCCATGATTTCCACCGAGGGCACACCGTTGTAGCGCTCCAGGCGCGGCGACCCGGAGGTCCAACTGGCCGTGGAAAACGCGGTGAACGGGACCATCGTGCCGGCACTGTTGCGCACCTGCCATTTGTCGATGTCCTCGGGGCGCATGCGGTAGGGTGCGTCGGCTTGCAGCATTACCTTCTTCACGCGGCCCTTGTCGATGAAGTCATTCACATAGCTGCTGCCCCAGGCGGCGGAAAAGGTGTTGTTTACGTCGCTCATGCTCAGACCCAGCGCGCCGACCTTGTGTGGATCGATGTCGAGCCGGAATTCGGGCGTGTCTTCCATGCCATTCGGGCGCACCGCGACCAGTCGCTTGTCCTGGGACAGAATGCCCAGCAATTGGTTGCGGGCTTGCATCAGGGCTGCGTGGCCAAGGTTGGCCCGGTCTTGCAGCATCAGGTCAAAGCCGGTGGCGTTGCCGAGCTCCGATACCGCCGGCGGTGCGAAGGCGAAAACCTTGGCATCGCGGATGGTGGCAAAAAATGCACCCGCCTTGGCGGCGACGCCGTTGACGCTCAGCGCTTCACTGGCGCGCTCGTCCCAGGATTTGAGCCGCACGAAAACCAGGCCCGAGTTTTGGCCGCTGCCTGCGAAGCTGAAGCCCGCGACGGTGAACAGGCCCTGGACCGCATCCTTTTGATCTTCCAGGAAGTGGTGTTCCACCTGTTTCATCACTTCCAGCGTGCGTGATTGCGGGGCGCTGGACGGCAGCTGGACCAGGCCGAACAAGGTGCCTTGGTCTTCGTCAGGCAAGAAACCTACCGGCAGTTTGAGGAAGCCAAATACCACCAGGCCCACGATCACCGCATAGGCGAGCATGTAGCGCCAGCCTTTGCTGATCATGTGCCGCACCACGCCTTGGTAGCGGCGGTTGCTGCGGTCGAAGTTGCGGTTGAACCAGCCAAAGAAGCCCGTGGTGGTCAGCGCATGGCCTTTCTCTACCGGTTTGAGCAGCGTTGCACACAGCGCCGGGGTGAGCACCATTGCGGTGAGCACCGAGAGTGTCATCGCCGACACGATGGTGATAGAGAACTGGCGGTAGATCACGCCGGTGGAGCCGCTGAAAAACGCCATGGGCACAAACACGGCTGCCAGCACCAGGGCGATGCCCACCAGCGCGCCGGTGATCTGCCCCATGGATTTGCGCGTGGCCTCTTTGGGTGACAGGCCTTCTTCGGTCATCACCCGCTCCACGTTTTCCACCACCACGATGGCGTCATCGACCAGCAGGCCGATGGCCAGCACCATGGCGAACATGGTTAGCGTGTTGATGCTGTAGCCGAAGGCGGCCAGCACGCCGAAGGTGCCTAGCAGCACCACTGGTACGGCAATGGTGGGGATCAGCGTGGCACGAAAGTTCTGCAGGAACAGGTACATGACCAGAAACACCAGGGCCACGGCTTCCACCAGCGTACGCACTACCTCTTCGATGGAGATCCGCACAAAGGGTGTGGTGTCGTAGGGCTTCTGGACCTTCATGCCTTGGGGGAAGAATTTTTCCAGCTCCGTCAGCCGCGCGTCGATGCCACGCACCGTGTCCAGCGCATTCGCGCCCGTGGCCAGCTTCAGGGCCAGGCCCGCAGCGGGTTTGCCGTTGTAGCGGGCCGTGACGTTGTAGCTTTCACCACCCAACTCGATACGGGCGACATCGCGCAGCCGCACCTGGGAGCCATCCGACTGCGTGCGCAGCAGGATGTCACCAAATTCATCTACGGTCTTGAGCCGTGTTTGGGCCGTGATGGTGGCGTTCAGCTGTTGGTCGCTCGTGGCTGGCAGGCCACCCAATTGGCCTGCAGATACCTGGGCGTTCTGCGCCTGGATGGCGGTTTTAACGTCCAGCGGCGTCAGGCTGAAGCTGTTCAGCTTGTTGGGGTCCAGCCATACACGCATGGCGTATTGCGCGCCAAACAGGGTGGTGTCGCCCACGCCCTCGACGCGGCTCAGCGGCTCTTGCACATTGGCGCCCACGTAGTCCGACAGGTCGGCTCCATCCATGCTGCCGTCTTCCGACGTGAAGGCCAGGATGTTCAGAAAGTTGCTGGCCGACTTGGTCACCTGCACGCCCTGCTGCTGCACTTCTTGCGGCAGCAACGGCGTGGCCAGGGCCAGCTTGTTCTGTACCTGCACCTGTGCGGTATCGGGGTTGGTGCCGTTCTCAAACGTCAGCGTAATGGTGACCGAGCCGGAGGATTCGCTGGTCGAGGCCATATAGCTCAGCCGGTCCAGGCCCTTCATCTTCTGTTCGATGACCTGGGTGACGCTGTCCTCCAGTGTCTTGGCCGATGCACCGGGGTAGTTGGCGGTAATCGCGACAGCCGGCGGTGCGATGCTGGGGTACTGCGCGATGGGCAGGGTGTTGATCGACAAGATACCTGCCAGCATCACGATGATGGCAAGCACCCAGGCGAAGATGGGGCGGTCAATAAAAAAACGTGCCATGGTGGTCTCTGCTGCTATCAGTTCGAAGCCAATTTGGCGGTGGTGGATGCCGTAGCTGGCGCGCTTGCCGCCTGCTTGGCGACCCAGGGCACGCTCTTCACGGACACACCGGGAGTGACGTGCAACTGACCGTCCACGACCAGTTGGTCGCCGGCCTTCAGGCCGCTGCGCACCAGCCATTGGTCGCCAATGGTGCGGTCGGTTTCCAGCACGCGGCGTTGCAGCTTGTTGTCGCCGCCCACCACGTAGGCAATGGGTTTGCCGGTGCTGTCACGCGACACGGCGGGCTGGGGCACCAACACGCCTTGGTCCAGCGTGCCTTCTTCCAGCACCGCGCGTACATACATGCCGGGCAGCAGTTCGGCGCGTGGGTTGGGGAACACGGCGCGCAGCGTGATGGAGCCGGTGTTCTGGTCCACCGTCACGTCGGAGAACTGCAGCTTGCCTTCGATGGGGTAGCTGCTGCCGTCTTCCAGCACCAGCTTGACCTTGGCGGCGTTGGTGCCGCTTTTTTGCAGATCGCCCCGGGCCATGGCTTGCTTCAGGCGCAGCAGGGAGGCGCTGGGCTGGGTTACGTCCACATAGATCGGGTCCAGCTGCTGCACCGTGGCCAGTGCGGTGGCTTGGCTGGCGGTCACCAGGGCGCCGGCGGTCACGCTGGAGCGGCCGATACGGCCAGAGATGGGGGAGTCCACCCGCGCATAAGCCAGGTTGATGCGGCTGGTTTCCACATTCGCCTTGGCGGCGGCCACATCGGCCTCGCCCTGGGCCAGCGATGCAGCGGCGTCGTCGTAGTCCTGTTGGCTGACGGCCTTGATGGCCACCAGCTCTTTGTAGCGCTCGGCCTTGAGGCGGGTGGTTTGCAGATTGGCCTGGGCCTTGGCCAGGGCGGCCACATTGCTGTCGTAGCTGGCCTTGTAGGTGGCGGGGTCGATCTGGTAGAGCGCCTCGCCGGCCTTCACATCGCTGCCTTCACGGAACTTGCGCTCTTTCACGATGCCGTTCACCTGGGGCCGCACTTCGGCGATCTGGAAGGGCACGGTGCGCCCTGGCAGTTCGGTGGTCAGGGCCAGCTTTTGGGTTTGTACGGTGATGGTGCCGACTTCGGGTGTTGCCAGCGAGGGCGGTGGTCCGCCCATGGGGGGCTTTCCGCAGGCGCTGAGCAGCACGGTGCCGGCCAGGGCCACGGCATGGGGAACAAAGGTAAAGCGCATGGGAAAAACTCCTTGGGATTGCAGGTTTTAATAAAACGGTACTGTACCGTATCGTTTTAATCTTATGTGGGTACAATGAAAATGTCAAAACATGTAAGTAAAGCCCCCGTAAAAAAATAGGGGCATATGGAGACATCTTTCCCATGCGAGTTCTGAGCCCTGCTAAACGTGAAGAAATATTGGCCCTGGCGTCCCAGGTGTTTGCCGAGGTGGGCTATGAGCGGGCCTCCATGGCTGAGATATCGGCCCGGGTGGGCGGCTCCAAGGCCACGCTGTACCGCTATTTCCCGTCCAAGAAGGACCTGTTCCTGGAGGTGGCGAACAATTCCTCGCGCCAGCATTTCGGGGACTCCATCTTGGCGCGCGCGCACAGCCAAGAGGAGGTCGCGCAGCGCTTGTGCGAGGTCGGCCAGGTGGTGCTGCCTTTTTTGCTGTCGTCTGACACGATTGCCCGTGAACGCATGGTGATCGCCGAGTCGGGGCAGTCGGATATCGGGCTGCACTTTTACGCCAATGGCCCCGGCAAGGGGCTGGATGTGATCTCCGAGTTCCTGCAGTACGCCATAGACGATGGCTGGCTGCGGCCGATGGATACACGGGTGGCAGCCGCCCATTTGCTGGCCTTGTGGCCCTCAGAGATCGAACCCCAGCGCCTGTTCGGCGTGCCGGTGGATGGCTCGCCTGAGTTCGCGCAGCAGGCGGTGGCGCGGGCCGTGGATGTGTTCATGCGGGCCTATGCGGCCCAGGTGTGATATTGAGTGTGGTTTTAAATTGATAGCATCTTGCGCAGGCAATTGCTGCGCTGAGAGTCGATTTGATCTAAATTTTTAGATGGGTTGACTTAGCCAGGAAAAAGCAAATCAGACAACGATTCTTTCAAAGCATGGTCTTGCAGTGGTTTGAACAGTACTCTGATGCCGGTTGCGGCCATGCCAGAAATCTTTTCCGGAGAGGTGTCTCCGGTGACCAGCAAGGCGGGAATTTCCAGGTTGAACTCGGCACGGAGTGCTGTGATGACATCAACCCCCGTTTCTGCCCCTCTTAGTCGGTGGTCACAAATGATGGCATCCGGTGGGCGATTGACGGACTCCAACTTCTTTATCATGGCGTCGCCGGACTCCGCCGCTATGACAATGCAGCCCCATTGCTCCAGCAGCATGCGAGTTGCGTCGAGTACCATTTCCTCATCGTCCAAGATCACCACGAAGGCGTTCGTAAGCGAGCGCCCATAGTGGCGCGCGAACCCATGCCGCAAATGTGTACGCCTATCCGTCGCGCTGATCAGCGGCAAATGGAGCGAGAAGCTTGAGCCGTGTCCCAACACGGATCTGAGTTGGATGGGGGAGCTCAGGAGCCGCGCCAAACGCTGCACGATGGCAAGTCCTAAACCCAAACCCTGTGAGCGGTCTCTTTCGGGGTTGTCCACTTGATAAAACTCTTCAAATACCAGAGTCTGTTGTGCTGCCGCAATTCCCGGCCCCGTATCGCAGACTGATAGTTGGAGTTCGGCAGAGCGCTGTCTGCAGGCGACCAGAATTCTTCCATTTTCGGTATAGCGCACTGCATTGCTGACGAGGTTTCTAAGGATGCGCAGCAATATTTCCGGGTCGCTGTAAACTAGTGCTGCGCAAGGTTTGACGGTCAGCACCAAGCCCTTTTGTTCAGCCTGAACCATGAACTCTGATTGAATCATCTCAAGAATCGTTGCAACTGGAAATACTTGAAGATCCGCTTGCATTAGATGTGTGTCGAGCTTGGATATATCTAATAGAGAGCTGAACATATCGTCCATCGACTGCGCGCATTGGCGAATTTGAGCGACCAAATCATTTGCAGCCCGGGACATTGGCAGTGAATTCAGCGTGCCGAGATACAGATTCATGGCATGCATGGGTTGACGCAAATCGTGGCTGGCCGCAGCCAAGAACCGAGTCTTTGCTTGCCCTGCGGCTTCCGCCAATTCCTTCTGGGTTTCCAGATCGGTGGTTTGGCTAGCCAGGCGTGCCAACAACCGATTGAAAGCAGCAGTCAAGTCCCCCACCTCGTCCTGGCTGAGTACAGGCAATGGTTCTAGCGGAATCTCGCCTCGGGCCATGCGGTCCGCATGGCGAGCTACGCGTGCCAAGGGGTACAAAAAATAGCACAAACCAAGGGAGGCAATTGCCAGGTATATGAATGCAATAAAGGGTGCTACTTTATAAACAAAAGTCCGCAGATGGTCGGACGCATTGATAGCGCGCTCCAGTGGACGATGCACCAATACATACCACCCTGTCGAAGGCATGCGGATAAATGCGGTGGTTTCCCTTTGACCTTTTCCATTTACTACAACTCCTGAGCCATCGGCGGCGACCAGCGATTGGCCAAGCACGGGGTTAGTCGCAGTAGAAGGTCGTTGGCCTGTCGTTTGCACGCCATTTGACGAGTCAGAAAAAACCTGCTCGGCCGGAAATATCAGCGCGACATGGTAGCTGGGGCGATCGCCTTCTGCCTTGGTGGAGGGGGACAGCGTGGCAGGCCTGGGCAACGGGAAAACCCCGCGCAGCATCGTGTGGTCAGCACCGACCGAAAACAGCGGCACAGCGATGGCGAGCACGAGTTGATTGCCCATGTAGCCGACTTGGGCGGTGTTTGCCGCATTCGATTTTAAGGCTTGAAACTTCATCGACTCCGATGGATACATCGCCAGTGTGCCCCGGTCGCTTTGTTCGATGGCTATGCCGAGCGGGAAAAGCAAGGCGAGATCCGAGTGTTCATTCAGCCAGCGTTGCGCAATTTTTTTTTGCACGAAATGGCCGGTGGCCACCTGTTGCGCAATACGCTCCAATGTTTGCTGTCTCAATGCCAGGTCATTCTCTATTTGCTGGGCAATTGCCTTTGATGTGTCAATCTGATGGCCAATAGCAGAGAGCTCCAGTTCATCCTGGAAATACGAGGACAGTATGTTGAACTTGAGAAAAGATCCTACAGTCACAACCACAATGCTCGTGGCAATGACGCGCGTGATAACGCTGTGAAAAAAACGGGAAACCTTCCGCCCAAACATACCTATTCAGGCGTTCCTGGCGTGGGCAGGTCTGCAGATTCGATGCATAAGCCCAGACGTCTAGCCGCCAGTACGGCCTGGGTTCTATTGACCACGCCCAGGACCTTGAACAACGCAGACACATGGATCTTGACTGTGATTTCAGCCAGACCTAGGCGCAGGCCAATTTCCTTATTGGAGTGTCCTTGCAACAAAAGCTCCAGCGTTGCAGTTTGGCGTGGTGTCAGTTTTTTAAGGTCCGAATTTTTTGCCGATACCTGCCCCTGGAATGTGATCCATTCCGGCGTGGCAACCTGTCCGCCTAGTACCCGCAGAACAGCTTCCTGCATGGCTTCGGTAGAAACAGCTTTTGACATCACAATCTTGGCACCTGCTCGCAGTGCGGCGGTTGACTGCTGGCGGTCCTCGGATGCCGAAACCACCATGATGGGGACGCCTGGGTGTGAGCGCTGGTAGGCGCGAATTCCCTCCACGCCGTTAATCCCCGGGAGTCCCAGGTCCAGCAAGATGACGCTTATGGTCCGACCTGCGGCGACACGCATTCCGTGTTCGACAGAGGTTGCCGCTAAGACGCAAGATGGATCCATGATGGCCTGCATGAGGCGCACGAGTGCGTCACGGTAAAGCGGATGGTCTTCGACGATAAGTGCTGCTGGGTCCACGGTTGATGCTTGCTTCTCTGTTATGGCTTCAAACGCAGATTGGGCGTTGATGGCTCCTAGGGGCGGCTGGCTGCTGCGCAAAGTCTAGCTGTCCCCATGGCGTTGGTTCCGTCGATCCGGGTGATGCTGCCCGCTTGGGAAAGCTATTCGCGCAGAGAAATTGCTTTATGGGGCCGGGATACATACAACGGATAGGCAATTTCTGGTGCGCTCCATACGCTGGCTATCCTATTCGGCACTGGCCAGCATACCCGAGTTCAGCAGGCGGCCGCACGCGGCTGGAGCGAGGCGCTGACATGCCGCGCCATTGGGTTTGTGTCTACCCAATCTCAATCAATTGCTGGCTGCGGGAGCTGCCGGTGTGGCCGTGGCTGTATCGGTGGTGGTTGCAGCAGTCGTTGTGGCACTGGCACCACCGCTCTTCATGCATGTGGCCATGAACTTCATGCGCTCGGGGCCCGCCTTGTCGCCGGCTTGCTCCTTGCAGGATTGTTGGAGTGTTTTGACCGATGCCATTTTCTCCCGCGCGGTGGCGACTTTGGCGGAGGCGCATTCTTTCATGAAGGCCTTCAGTTCATCTCCTTGTTTGCCCGCTGCGCCTTTGGCGCAAGAGCCCAACTGATCCGCCTGCGCGGCCGGGGCATCGGTTGCATGTGCCAATCCGAAAGACATGCAGAGTCCAATTGCTGCGATAGAGATGATTGCTTTCATGTTTGATCCTTGAAGTTTTGTTACTGAATAGGCTTCTATTTCGTACGTATCGACAGATTTTCTAAAAAAGGAAAAGTACGGAAAAGCGACAAGCATTCAATTTTCATGGAATGCTTTATTGCAATGCTCCGGGCTTTCTATCGATATCGCAGATGTATGGTAAGTCTGCTTCAGGGCATACGGAGGTATGTACTGCGCGGCGAGAGAACGCCACTAAAGTTGCGACCGCCAATGATTAAAACGGTATGGGCCAATCGAATGGTGAATAAGGCGTTCTGTTTCTTCGTCCAAATACCGTTGAAGTCATTGCGTGCAGATAAAAACTTTCAAAACTGTGAGGGTATTACCCATGAAAAACAAGCATCTATATCTCAATGTATATCGCACTGCGGCTAAAACCCGTGCAGCTATGCACCTCTCATCTTTCACTCTTGTTGGGCTGATGTTCGCTGCTCAGAGTGGCGTAGCGCTGGCGGCCACAGGAGATGCTGCTGTGCCGGCTGCACAGGCATTCCCTGCCGCGCTACTTACGCAAATGCAAGGGGTTTATCCGAAGTTGGAAACATGCGCAAAGTTAGTGCTGGAAGCACATGCAAACAAGAGAGGAAATATCCAAACAGGCTTGAAGAATGACCTGCGGTCGCGTTACGCAACATGCCAACGTGCCCGAGAAGAGACGGATCAGCAAATCATTCCTAAATTGGATGCCATTTCTGATGAGGTCGTAGCCGCATTGCCTGAAGAGCAGCAGCGGTTTTTGATGGAGTTCGTGACCGCCCACACCATGTCGGACCATGCTGTATCGGACGTGTCTAGTGATCCGAAACTCACATCGATTCTGAAGTAACTGCTGTTAACCCCATTGATGCAATTTCACCGGCATATGAAAAACTCACTCAACACAATGACCAATATTAAATGCCACCTGCTCCCGTTGGTGCTGGGAATAGGCCTTTTGTCTGTGGCTGATTCGGCATCGGCGAATTGGCTTTCCAAAGCCAAAAAAACCGTTACAGAAGGAACCAAGAAAACATACGAAGATGCAAAGAAGACAGTCGTAGACGCAGGTAATGCAACCGGCGGCGCTGTTGTCGTGGCACAAAAAACGACGGACACGCTTGCTGCAAAACAAATCGTACAGTCCGATACTGAATTGCACGCCGTATTCAAGGGCGCGGAAAAAGGTGGAAATATTGCAGGTGGTGCAATTGTGCATGGTGGAGAGAGAGGTATTGATTCTGCAAAAGGCGAATGGAAACATACAAGCCAGAAGCTGACGAATGGCGTGGCAAAAACGGAAGAGCGCATAAAGAAGGAGTTGGACGACGCAGCGCGTAAGGCACTCATTGCAGCCATGAAGGTTTGGCGCGACAAGATGAAACCCATGACGGCCGGTATCGCCCATTCGACGCAGGATTTTCAGAAGTCGGTCAACGGCAAGGCTGTCATGGAGCGCTTTCAGGCTTCGGTGAAAAGCGGAAAATTCAGCAGCGCCCAGTTGTCCAGCGATCTGGCCCTGTTGCGCAATGGCATGGGCATGGGCTCCAATGGCGAGAATTTCATGCGCCTGCCGCATCTGGCACAAGAGTGGACTATTGGCTTAGGCGTCTACATCGAGGCTGCGGCCAAGATGCCCGATATTGCGATTGATGATGGAATCGTCATTCCCACTGGAATGTTGGCTCTTGGCGCTCAATTCACATTGAATTTTGTTATGGGTACCCAAGGCGGACTGGGTATTTCACTTTGTCAGGGCGGGCTCGCTGGCATCACCTCGGGGGCAGAAGGCAGTGCCGGAATTCTCGTGTCGGCGTCTCCAGGGGCTGTAAAAGATGCGGCTGGCGGATACCTGGGTCTTACGGTAGCAGGTGGAGATGGACTGGGGGGGATAGGAGACCTGACTTGGCCATTTGATGAATCTACCAAGGTGCCTAATATTACACAGCCAATTCCTTCCATTACCCTCGGGGTTGGGGCGGCTGCAGGCGTGGAAGGTGGGTTTACTGGCGGCTATTGTGAGGTGGTTTGGAAAAAACCAAAGTAATGAACGTCGGGGCCTTGCTTCGTTGCGCCGTCATCCGTGCTGTTGCGTTCACCGCTGCAGTCGCTTTGACGGCGTGCTGGAAAGAGGGGCATGCGGATGACCTGTTGCTGCCGGGGCAGGCCCGGTCGTTTGCGTTGAATGACGCAGGTGTGTCGCCGGTGATTAGGGTGGCATCGCCAGCAGGCGCACGCTCCTTGACTATTTGGGTCAAGGGCGACCTGTATTCTGTGTACGCGCTCAGCCAGTTGGAGGTTGATGGTCAAAAATGGATTGATGTCTCCGACCAAGATGCAAGTGCAGGGGTGCGTTCAGCCTACGGCGATGGTGGGTGGGGAGGGGTCTCTGCGGATACCTTGCAAAATGCAAGGCTTGGGTCTTTCACTTTGGTGTATCCGTTTTCGGGCTCTCAAGCCGTGCCGCAGGAGCTGAAGTTCAAGGTCGCGTCTAGTCGCAGCTTGGAGCCTGTTGGAGTGACCGTGGTAGCCGCTGCATCTATCAAAAATCCCGTGCTGCATCTGAGGGTTTTCCGTATGACCGAAGAGGTACAGGCGGATGAAATGAGTGCCGCCGTGACGGTGGCCAATCGGGTTCTTGGGCAGGCTGGCATCCAGCTACAGGTGGATGCCAGCCGTGTTTTGACGGGCACTCCATACTCGCGATTTGATGCGTTGGAACTACCTTGGGCGTCTCCTTTTGGGGACTTTGCCCATCTGGTGGCGTTGGGGCGGTCCGTACTGCCGGGGTCTGGGTTGGCGGTATTTGTTGTCGACCGATTGCCACGCGGCGTACGTGGTGAGAGCCTTGGGTTGCCTGGCCCCCCAGACCCGCAAGACCCTTACTTTGGCGTCGTCGTTCAGGCATCTGACGACGTTGCGACGGGCATTGCAATGGCACATGAAATTTGCCATATCCTGGGTTTGCGGCATCCAGCTGTGCGGTCTGAGCATGGCGCCTATCAGACACAAGTCGGTCTGGGCCAAGCATTGGAAACCGACCAGGACAATTTGATGAACTTTGGCGACCACCTGGTGGCCGAACAGATTTTGACAATACGCCGTAGTCCGCTGTTGGTATCGGAATGATGGCGCGTACCTGCCGCAGCGTGCGTTGTGTATCTCTACCCGGTTTCTGCTGGGTGAAGCCAATTTGAAGGTGGTCGGGCCAGTCGTCCGAGGGTTAGGGTAGCTGGTTTTATTTCAGGTTTTGAATGGCGTCCTGGCAGGCTGGATGCCATTGGGTGGTGTTCATGCCCGGTTCACCGGTTTGTCATCTGCCGTTCATGCTGCGCAAACTGATAATGGCGCATGTTCCGTAAACGTCTTACCGTGGCCCTGGGTGTGCTGGCTGTGGCCGCGCTGTTGCAGGGCGGAGTGTCTTTGTGGGCGCTGCAGGCCGCAAGTGACAAGGTCTACCGTGGCCGGGTCGCCAGCGACGTATTGGCGGGTTTTCTGGAGCTCTATGGCACCAAGCAGCGCCTGCGCGCCTGGCTGTCGCAGTCTTTGCTGGGCGCGCCGGTAGATCCGCAGCTGCGCGAAAAGCTGCAGAACGACATGGCTGCCACCCTGGCCAGCCTGGACGCCATGGCCGTGCTGGCTGCTGAGCTGGATGGCGACCGCGACGCCGTGCAGGCCGAACACCACCAGCGCCAGGAGGATTTGGTCGTACTGCACCAAAGCCTGGACGAGCTGCGCACCGCCATGGCCAGCGTGCAACCCCAGCCGCTGAACGCCAACCCGGTGGCGGTGTGGTCCGAGATCACCCGTGTGTTCGATGTGTCCCAGGGGCGCGATTTGCGCTCGCTGCTGGCGCGCAATATCGAACGTGAAAAAGCCGCCGTGGCGCGCGACCGCGCCGCGGCCGACAGCTCGCTGGCCCTAGTGCGTACCCTGGCCCTGGGCGCCGCTACCTCGCTGGCCCTGGCGGCCGCGCTGCTGGCCCTGTACTTTGCGCGGGCGCTGCGCCAGCCGCTGGAAGAGCTGAGCAACGGTGTGGAAGCGCTGCAGCGCGGCGAATTGCAGCACCGCATTCCCGACCACCGGCACGACGAGTTTTCGCGCTTTGCCCAGCGCGTTAATACCATGGCCGCCGAGATCGCCCACCACCGCGAGCGCGAGGTGCAGGCCCGCCAGCGGCTGGAGGATTTGGTGCAGGCGCGCACGGCAGAGCTGGAGGAGGCGCTGCAAACCTTGCGGCAACTCGAGGCCCGGCGCCGCCAGATGTTTGCCGACATCAGCCACGAGCTGCGTACGCCCACCACGGTCATCCGCGGCGAGGCCGATATTGCCTTGCGCGGGCAGGACAAGCCGGCAGAGTATTACCAAGGTGCCATGCAGCGGATCGTGAGCTCCGCCAAGCAACTCGGCGGTGTGATCGATGACCTGCTGACCATGGCGCGCAACGACATTGACACGCTGGCTCTGCATCGCACACCGCTGGACGTGGCCGAGCCCTTGCAGGACGCCGTGGAGCAGGCCCGAGCCCTGGGCCGTGAACACCGCGTGCAGGTGGAGTACGCCTCGCCGGACGAGTCTTTCAGCTGGCGCCTGCTGGGCGATGCACAGCGCCTGCGCCAGCTGTTCACCCTGTTGCTGCACAACGCCGTGCGCTATTCGCATGCTGCGGGCCGGGTGCAGGTGCGGGCTAGCACCGTGGTAGACGCAAATGGCGCAGCCCAGTGGCAACTGCACGTGACCGACCATGGCATAGGCATCAGCGCCGATGACCTGCCCCGCGTGTTCGAGCGCAACTTTCGCGGTGAAAATGCCCGCCTGCACCGCGCCGATGGCAGCGGCCTGGGCCTGGGCTTGCCGATTGCGGCCATGCTGGCACATGCGCACGGCGGCCATATCGATATCGACAGCCAGCCAGGCCAGGGCACCACGGTAAGCTTGTGGCTGCCACTGTTGGCAGAACAAGCCTATGAACATACTGATCGTTGAAGACGACGCCCGCGTCGCTGATTTTCTGGACCGCGGCCTGCGCGCCGAGGGCTACCGCGTACAACTGGCGCGCAACGGCACCGACGGCCTGGCCCAGGCACGCGTGCTGGCCCAGCAGTCGCGCGACGAAGACACCCCTGCCGTGATGCTGCTGGACGTGATGCTGCCCGGCATGGGGGGGCTGGAGGTCTGCCAAACCCTGCGCGCCGCTGGCGTGGCCCTGCCCATACTGATGCTTACCGCCCTGGGCTCGCTGGATGACCGCGTCTCCGGCCTGCGCCTGGGGGCTGACGACTACCTGGTCAAACCCTTTGCGTTTGAAGAGCTGTTGGCCCGCATCGAGGCGCTGATGCGCCGATCGCGCGACGTGGCTCCCGCCAATGCGTCCCGCCTGGTGGTGGGCGACCTGGTGCTGGACCGCGACGCCATGCGCGTCACCCGGGGGAATCAGCCCGTGACCTTGACGGCCCGCGAGCTGGCCGTGCTGGAGCTGCTGATGTCGGCCCCGGGCCGTTTGTTCAGCCGCGAACGCATCCTGTCCGCGGTGTGGGGCTCGCACGAGGACCCGCTGACCAATGTGGTGGACGTCTACATCCGCCGCCTGCGCAGCAAGATCGACGACGGCCAGGCCCAGCCACTGATCCACACCCAGCGTGGCCTGGGCTACCGGCTGGAGGCTTTGCCTTAAAACAGATTCATCTTCTGTTCATCTTGGCGTTAACCACGGTTCACGCAGCAAGCGACTTAGGGTTCATGCCCGCGCCAGACACTGGTTGCACTGCAGCAGATGGATTCCGCTGCAGGATTTTCCCCCGCTGCTGTAGCGAGGGCCAACCTTTGAAAGAGTGCAAATATGTCTACCGTTTCCAACCGTCTGATTCCTGTTGTGGCCCTGGCCTCGCTGCTGGCTGCTGGCGCCGCCAGTGCCCAGACCTGCCAGACCATCAGTGAAAAAGAAGTGGCCAGCCTGTTCGACCGCTGGAACGATTCGCTGAAGACCCTGGACCCTGCCAAGGTTACGGCCAACTACGCACCCGATGGCGTACTGCTGCCCACGGTGACCAATGAGCCACGCAGCACGCCGGCCGACATCCAGGACTACTTCGTCAAGTTCTTGAAGAGCCAGCCGCAAGGCGCGATCGACAAGCGCTTCATCAAGATAGGCTGCAATGTGGCGCAGGACGTGGGGACCTACACCTTTACCTTCAAGGACGGTGGCAAGGTACATGCCCGCTACACCTATGTGTACGAGTACACCAACGGCCAGTGGCTGATCACCAACCACCATTCGTCTGCGATGCCTGAAAAGAAGGGTTGATAAGCAGGGCCGGCGGCCCCGGGGCAGACGGGCGCGCCGGCCGTCCGGCCGCCCCTGTGCCTGGGCTGTAACCAACACACGGCAAAATGCGGGTATGACCAAGACTACCCCCGATATCCCCGACATCTTCGCCAACAACCGTGCCTGGGCCGAGCAAATGGAGCGTCAGCGCCCCGGATTTTTCACTGGCCTCAAGGCCCAGCAAAAGCCCAAGTACATGTGGATCGGCTGCTCCGACAGCCGCGTACCGGCGAACGAAATCATGGGCCTGGCACCGGGCGAGGTGTTCGTGCACCGCAACGTGGCCAATGTGGTCGTGCATTCCGATCTGAACGCCTTGTCCACCGTGCAGTTCGCGGTGGACGTGATCAAGGTGGAGCACATCACCGTGGTGGGACATTACGGTTGCTCTGGCGTTGCGGCGGCTTTGTCCGGCCTGCGCGTGGGCCTGGCCGACAATTGGTTGCGCCACATCCAGGACGTGCGCGACCGCCATCGCGGCCTGCTGGACACGATTCCCGAGCCACACCGCCATGACGCGCTGGTGGAACTCAATGCCATCGAGCAGGTGGTGAATGTATGCCAGTCCACCGTCATGCTGGACGCCTGGGGCCGTGGGCAAAAAGTGATGGTGCACGGATGGGTGTATGGCATCCACGACGGCCTGCTGCAAAACCTGCACATCAGCGTGGGTGGTGTGGACGAGCTGGAGGCCGCCTACCGCGCTGCAGTGGACCATGTTTTCCTGACGGAGCGCAAGTAATACCTGCGCTTGCAGCTATTTAATCGATAGCAATTCATGTTTCCGCAACGGCTGGACTCGCCGCTCGCTCACCGTATCGCCAAGGCCATCATGGATGGCTTCAACCGGCACTACCGCCTGTTCCGCACCGAGTCGGCGCGGGCCAAGCACCGGTTTGAAACGGCCGACTGGCGCGCCCAGCAGCGGGGCCAGCGCGAGCGCATTGAGTTCTACGACCTGCGCGTGCGCGAATGCAGCACCCGGCTGGAGCGCGAGTTCCAGGCGGGAGAGCAGGGCCAGGAGGTGTGGCCGCAGGTCAAGCTGCATTACATAGGCCTGCTGGTAGACCACCACCAGCCCGAGTTGGCCGAGACCTTCTTCAACTCGGTCACCACCAAGATACTGCACCGCAGCTACTTCCATAACGGCTTCATCTTCGTACGCCCTGCGGTCAGCACCGAGTACATCGAAAACGACCCGGCGGAAAAGCGCCCCACCTGGCGTGCCTACTACCCGTCGCGCGACACCATGGGCGAGGTGCTGCAGCGCATGGTGCAGGACTTTGAGCTGCGCCGCCCGTTCGACGACCTGGCACGCGACACCGGCCATGTGCTGGAGGCGTTGCTGCGGCACCTGGGCGAGTTCACGCTGCGCGCCAACTTTCAGTTCCAGGTGCTGTCGGGCTTGTTCTTCCGCAACAAGGGTGCGTATGTGTGCGGCAAGGTGATCAACGGCTTCAACGCACTGCCGTTTGCCTTGCCCATTCTGCACAACGCGCAGGGCAAGCTGGTGATAGATGCCGCGCTGTTCGGTGAGGACGACATGCTGCGCCTGTTTAGCTTTGCGCGCGCCTACTTCATGGTGGAGATGGAAATCCCCAGCGCCTATGTGCAGTTCTTGCGCAGCATGATGCCGCGCAAGCCGCGCAATGAAATCTACAACGCGCTGGGCCTGGCCAAGCAGGGCAAGACCCTGTTCTACCGCGACCTGCTGCAGCACCAGCGCCACTCCAGCGACCAGTTCCGCATCGCGCCCGGCATCAAGGGCATGGTGATGCTGGTGTTCGATTTGCCCTCGTTCCCCTATGTGTTCAAGCTCATCAAGGACTACTACCCGCCGCAGAAGGACACCAGCCGCGAGCAGATCCAGGCCAAGTACCAGTTGGTGAAGCACCATGATCGCGTGGGCCGCATGGCCGACACGCTGGAATACAGCGGAGTGGCCTTTCCGCGCGACCGCTTCTCGGACGATCTGATCGCAGAAATCGAGAAGTTCGCCCCCAGCCAGATGGAGATCAGAGACCGGGATGGCGACGGCCAGCTGGAGGTCATCCTCAAGCACGTCTACATCGAGCGCCGCATGATCCCGCTGAACATCTATCTGCAGGAGGCGTTTGACCAAGGGCCGAACGACCCACGTGCGCGTGCGCAGATCGAGCGCGTGGTCATCGAATATGGCAACGCCATCAAGGACCTGGTGGCCGCCAACATTTTTCCGGGCGATATGTTGTGGAAAAATTTTGGCGTGACGCGCCACGGCAAGGTGGTGTTCTACGACTACGATGAGATCGAATACCTGACCGACTGCAACTTCCGTAAAGTGCCCGAGCCGCGCAACGAGGAAGACGAGATGAGCGGTGAGGTCTGGTACAGCGTGGGCCCCAAGGATGTGTTCCCCGAGACCTTTGCCCCGTTTCTGCTGGGCAACCCCGCTGTGCGTGAAGTCTTCATGAAGCACCACGCGGACCTGCTGGACGCCGGCTTCTGGCAGTCCCACAAGGAGCGCATCCAGGCCGGCCATGTGCACGACGTGTTTCCGTATGAACAGGATAAGCGGTTTAGGCTACAAGTCGACTGAACGGTCTGCTGCCACGGCATTGAAATTGCGCGTCTAGGTGCAGCCAGACATGCAATTTTGAACTATAAACCGCTCACGTGGTTGCTTTACCTGCCAGAGTTGGGATGACGGCTAAGATGGCTGCCGTCCATTTGCTTAAGCTTATGCCATGACAGTCACGGCTTCTGAAGCCCAAGCCGTTTGTGGCTACGTTCGGCTGACGGCTGACGGCTGACGCTCGGTTTCCGTATGATCGCGTGAGGAGGTTCAGGCGTCATTGCCGTCGACGTCTCTAAATTATGAAAGAAAAGCAGTTTTCCTCGTCTATTGCGTCGTCGCGGTTCGAATTCGAAGGCGCCAGCGTGTCTAGTTTTCACCCTTTTCTCCTGAAACGCCAACAGTTGACGAGTCGCTTGCTGAGCTATGCAGAGGCCATGAGTGCCGGTAGTCGGGCCGAGGCAGAAGGCAGTTGTTTGGCGGCGTCCCTGGAGCTCGCTGCGTATGCGCAAGATTTGGGTTTTTCTCCCCGCCTGGTGATGTGGCGAGTTGTCGGTGACCCGGCATACCGGGACCACTGGGCCGTCGCTATCGAATCCAAGCTGGTCATAGACCCA
Organism: Rhodoferax sp. GW821-FHT02C08; assembly: GCF_059421805.1. Lineage (NCBI taxonomy): Bacteria > Pseudomonadati > Pseudomonadota > Betaproteobacteria > Burkholderiales > Comamonadaceae > Rhodoferax > Rhodoferax sp. GW821-FHT02C08. The sequence goes on along the minus strand of NZ_JBWKVR010000005.1, from coordinate 287,314 downwards.
ACTAGGGTTCAGGTTGATGGCATCACTGACATTCTGCATGCCATCTCTGACTATCCACCAAACTATTCGGTCCCGCGGCTATATCCTTACACCTCGGTTGTCCATTCGGCGGTATCCACGGTCAAGAGTGGGCGGCGAATTTCGGGGCGGTTTATGCTGGGACTGCGGTGGCGGATTTTTTGCTACGAGTTGATCCGGGCGCGCGAGAAGCGGGATTGGTCAGATCTGGGACTCGCAGTGTCTATGTTGTGGCACTTTTGCACCCGGTATCCGGTGCACCATGTCCGACGTTCTCTGGAGTCGCGCCTGCAGCGTTTGCAATAGGTAGGTGTTGCACATCGCGTACACTCCGCGCTGCCCGGGGTGTGCAGTTAGCTGCGCTGAGATGGAATCCAAACCCGCGAACTTGATCTGGTTCATACCAGCGTAAGAAGAGCTTGACGACAGCGTTCTATCCGTAATTTTCGGGTGCGCTCCGTCTACACGCCCCCTCTGCCACGATGCGGGGCATCTCCTTGGGAGTTTGCGCGGTCTGGCTGCGCTTTCGGGTCCCACTTCCAAAGGAGAACCCACCATGAACGCGCCCGATAAATTCGTCCAGCTACTCAACTACGCCTGCGATCCCCTGCCAGCCTCCACCAAGCGCTACATCCAGGGCAGCCGCCCCGACCTGCGCGTACCGGTACGCGAGATCATGCAGAGCAACGGCGAAACTGTGGCGGTGTACGACACCTCCGGCCCCTATACCGATCCGCATGCCCAGATTGATGTGCGCGCCGGTCTGCAAGCTCTGCGCGCGGGCTGGATCGAGTCGCGCCTTGATACCGAAACCTATGCCGCACGCATCCGCAAGGCGTTGGACGATGGCCGCCAGAGCGAAGAGCACGACGCCCTGCAACTGCTGCGCGCCCAGGCCGCCGGTCTGCAGCGCACGCCACGCCGCGCCAAGGCCGGCGCCAACGTGTCGCAGATGCATTACGCCCGCAAAGGCATCATCACCCCCGAGATGGAATTCGTCGCCCTGCGTGAGAACCAGAAGCTGGAATGGATGGAGCAGTACGCCGCCAATACCGAGCGCGACCAGCGCCTGGCGGGCAACAGCTTTGGTGCCAGCATCCCCAAGGTGGTGACGCCCGAGTTCGTGCGCTCCGAGGTGGCCCGCGGCCGCGCGGTGATCCCGCTGAACATCAACCACCCCGAAGTCGAGCCCATGGCCATCGGCCGCAACTTCCTGGTGAAGATCAATGCCAATATCGGCAACTCGGCGGTCACCTCCAGCATCGAGGAAGAGGTTGAAAAGCTGGTCTGGGCGATCCGCTGGGGCGCTGACACGGTGATGGACCTGTCCACCGGCAAGAACATCCACACCACGCGTGACTGGATCATCCGCAACTCGCCCGTGCCTATCGGCACCGTGCCGATCTACCAGGCGCTGGAAAAGGTGGGCGGCATTGCCGAAGACCTGACCTGGGAAATCTTCCGCGACACCTTGATCGAGCAGGCCGAACAGGGCGTGGACTACTTCACCGTGCACGCCGGCGTGCGCCTGCCCTTCATCCACCTCACCGCGAACCGCATGACCGGCATCGTCTCGCGCGGCGGCTCCATCATGGCCAAGTGGTGCATCGCCCACCACAAAGAGAATTTCATCTACACCCATTTCGATGAAATGACCGAGATTCTCAAGGCCTACGACGTCAGCTACTCGCTGGGTGACGGCCTGCGCCCTGGATCTGGTGCCGACGCCAACGACGAAGCCCAGTTCGCCGAGCTGCGCACCCTGGGCGAGTTGACGCAGAAGGCCTGGGAGCAGGACGTGCAGGTGATGATCGAAGGCCCGGGCCACGTGCCCATGCACATGGTGCAGGCCAATATGACCGAGCAGCTCAAGCACTGCCACGAAGCGCCGTTCTACACCCTGGGCCCGCTGACCACCGACATCGCGCCCGGCTATGACCACATCACCAGCGGCATCGGCGCGGCCATGATCGGCTGGTTCGGCACCGCCATGCTGTGCTACGTCACACCCAAGGAACATCTGGGCCTGCCCGACCGCGACGACGTGAAGACCGGCATCATCACCTACAAGATCGCCGCCCACGCCGCCGACGTGGCCAAGGGCCACCCCGGTGCGCGCTACCGCGATGATGCGCTGTCCAAGGCGCGCTTCGAGTTCCGCTGGATGGACCAGTTCAATCTGTCGCTGGACCCGGAAACCGCCAAGAAATTCCACGACGAAACCCTGCCCAAGGACTCTGCCAAGGTGGCGCATTTCTGCTCGATGTGCGGCCCCAAGTTCTGCTCGATGAAGATCACCCAGGAGGTGCGCGAATACGCCAAGAACCTCGGCGTCAGCGAGGAAGAGGCCGCGCTGCAAGGCATGCAGGACAAGTCGGAAGAGTTCAAGAATGGTGGCGGGGAGATCTACGTTCCCGTGAATGGTGTGATTCCCATCCAGCAGGCCTAGGCAAGAGTAGAGTGGGGCGCTAACTTGTACGCCAAGGAGCGCCACCATGACCCTTACCGCAATGGATCCCATCGTCATCCTGGGGGCGGCCCGCACGCCCATGGGCGCATTCCAGGGCACCCTGGCGCCGCTGGCCGCGCATGACCTGGGGGGCGCCGCCATCCAGGCGGCGGTGGCCCGCGCCGGCGTGGATCCTGCGCGCATCGACCAGGTCGTTTTCGGCAACTGTCTGATGGCCGGGCAGGGCCAGGCGCCTGCCCGGCAGGCGGGCTTCAAGGGCGGGCTGCCGCAAAGCGCGGGGGCTGTCACCTTGTCCAAGATGTGCGGCTCCGGCCTGTTCGCGGCCATGCTGGCGCACGACATGCTGCGTGCGCGCAGCCTGGACCTGGTGGTGGCCGGCGGCATGGAGAGCATGAGCAACGCGCCCCACCTGCTGCCCCAGGGACGTAGCGGCATCCGCATAGGCCATGGCCGGGTGCTGGACCACATGATGCTCGACGGGCTGGAAGATGCCTACGAGCTGGGCCGCTCCATGGGCAGCTTTGGCGAGGACTGCGCGGCCCACTACGGCTTCAGCCGCGCGGCGCAGGATGCGTTCGCCACCACCAGTGTGCAGCGCGCCCAGGCTGCCATTGCGTCCGGTGCGTTTGCGGACGAGATCACGCCAGTGGCGGTGCGTGGTGTGGAGGTCCAGGTGGACGAGGCGCCAGGCCGCATCCGCCTGGACAAGATTCCCACGCTGAGGCCCGCATTCAAGCCCGACGGCAGCATCACCGCGGCTAGCAGCAGCTCCATCAGCGACGGCGCCGCCGCCCTGGTGCTGGCCCGCGCCTCGACTGCCGCCCAATGGCCCACGCCGCCGCTGGCGCGCATCGTCGGCCACGCCAGCCACGCACAGGCGCCGGCCTGGTTCAGCACGGCCCCGGTGGGCGCGGTACAGAAGCTGCTGGACAAGATCGGCTGGCGCGTGGCGGATGTGGACCTGTGGGAGGTGAATGAGGCCTTTGCCGTGGTGCCCATGGCGCTGATGGCCGAGCTGGGCATGGAGCACGGCCGCGTCAACCTGCACGGCGGCGCCTGCGCGCTGGGCCACCCGATTGGCGCCAGCGGCGCGCGCATCCTGGTCACGCTGCTGTACGCGCTGCGCCAGCATGGCCTGCGCCGAGGCGTGGCCACCCTGTGCATAGGCGGTGGTGAGGCGGTAGCCATGGCGATTGAGTTGCTATGAAAGCAGAGGTTGCGGCGGCCAAGTTTGAATTTTTGATGAAAAGTGGCTCTGGCGCAGATAAAAGTTGCGCCATATGCTATCAAAACAATAGCAGTCGCCAAGCCCCATAATCGAACGCCTGCCGTTTAGCTCCCAACCAGGGTGGTTTCGGCGTCTCAAAGGCATCTGTGAAAAAAACATTCCAACTGAATATCGAAGGCAAGCACCGTGACCGCGTGCTGGACGCCACCAAGCACGAAATCCGCAAATACATGCAGCGCCAACTGCGCAAGCCCTTGCCTGCCGGCGTGGACTACTGGGACTGGGACTGCAAATTTGGCAGCAGCGCGGACACCGCCGTCGTGGCGCATTACGCCGCCATCACCAAGCTGATAGACGAAATTGCCGCCAGCGGCGCCGCCTCGTTCTACATCGAGCTGGTGGCCAAGAACGGCGTGCGCGCCGCCAAGCCTGCACGCCAAGACGATAGCGACGACGCGGAAGACTGAAACCCGCTACGCCTTAGCTGAACATGCTGAACTACCTGGACTTCGATTACAGCGAAGACACGCAAGGCTACGGCAGCTTCGAGGCCATGGCCTCCACCCAGCCGGCGCAGGTGGCCGCCGTGCGCCAGGAGATGGCCCAGGTGCTGGACTGGGCTTTTACGGCCTTCCCCGGCCTGCGCGCCCCGTTGGACGAGGGTGGTGAGTGGGATTTTCATGTGCACGGCCAGCAGGAATGGGCCGCTTCCGAAGCGCTGGACTACGACGAGCAGACCCACCAGTTCAGCGCCCGGCTGGCGCCTGCCGGGCCACCGCGTTGCACGGTGACCCTGTCGCTGACCGGCAGCGCGCAGTTTTGCGATGCCTTTCGGCAGCGCTTTCTACCGGACTGATCAGCGCGTGCCCTGCGTGAGCAGGGCACATCTATAGCCCTAAAAAAAGCCCCCACGCCGCTGGGCGGGCCGTGGGGCTGCCGCACTGGGCGTGCAATGCCTGTCGTTAAGGTGCGAACGTGGTGATGATCGAATTGGGGTAAGTTCCCGCTGCCACCGTGGCCGGGCTCAGCGCCGTGAGTACGCCACCCGTGCCTATGCTGTACTGTGACACCGTGCCGTCGCCGGTGTTCGCCACATAGGCATAGCGTCCCGTGGGATCGACGGTGACTGACATGGGGCTATGTCCCGTAGTCACTGTGGCCGGACTCAGCGCCGTGAGCGCGCCGCCCGTGCCTATGCTGTACTGCGACACCGTCCAGGTGCCGTTGTTCGCCACATAGGCATAGTGCCCCGTGGGATCAACGGTGACCGATTGCGGGAAAGCTCCCGCCACCACCGAGGCAGGGCTCAGCGCCGTGAGCGTGCCATCCGTGCCGATGCTGTACTGCAACACCTTGCCGTTGTTGGCGTTGACCACATAAGCATAGTGCCCCGTGGGATCGACGGTGACTGAAACGGGGTTGACTCCCGCCGCCGCCGTGGCCGGACTCAACGCCGTGAGCGCACCGTCCGTGCCTATGCGGTACTGCGACACCGTGTTGTCATTGAAGTTCGCCACATAGGCATAGTGCCCCGTTGGGATCGACGCTGACTGAAACGGGGGCAACTCCCGCCACCACTGTGGCCGGGCTCAGCGCCGTGAGCGCGCCGTCCGAGCCAATGCTGTACTGTGACACCGTGTTGCCGGTGTTCGCCACATAGGCAAAATGCCCCGTGGGATCGACGCTGACTGAAACGGGGGCAACTCCCGCCACCACTGTGGCCGGGCTCAGCGCCGTGAGCGCGCCGTCCGTGCCTATGCGGTACTGCGACACCGTGTTGCCGTTGTTCGCCACATAGGCAAAATGCCCCGTGGGATCGACGGTGACCGCATTGGGGTTCGCTCCCGTCGCCAAGGTAGCGGGGCTCAACGCCGTGAGCGCGCCGTCCGAGCCAATGCTGTACTGCGACACCGTGCTGTCGCCGAAGTTCGCCACATAGGCGTAGCGGGCTCGGCTGACGCAGGCTACCGCCACATCGACCACATTGGCCGCAACCCCAGAGCCCGAGCCGTTGCTGACCGTGCAGGTCTGGCCGCTGGGTTGGGTGCCCACAGTGACGGCATAGCTGCCGCCAGCGGCGACCGGCGTGGCAACGCTGAAGCTGCCGTTGGCGCTGAGCGTGGACGCGTCGGCCGCGTTGTTCAGCAAGGTGACGGAGCCCCCCGATGCCAGGCCGGTGACCGTGCCGCTGATGGTGTAGGTGGTGGCCGAGCAGGTAATCTGCACATTGGACACATTGGCCGAAACCCCAGAGCCCGAGCCGTTGCTGACCGTGCAGGTCTGGCCGCTGGGTTGGGTGCCCACAGTGACGGCATAGCTGCCGCCAGCGGCGACCGGGGTGGCAAAGCTGAAGCCGCTGATGGCGCTGAGCGTGGTCGGGTCAGCCGCGTTGTTCAGCAAGGTGACGGAGCCCCCCGATGCCAGGCCAGTGACCGTGCCGCTGATGGTGTAGCTGTTGACGGAGCAGGTAATCTGCACATTGGACACATTGGCCGAAACCCCAGAGCCCGTGCTATTGCTGACCGTGCAGGTCTGGCCGTTGGGTTGGGTGCCCACGGTGACGGCATAGCTACCGCCGGAGGCGACCGGGGTGGCAAAGCGGAAGCCGCTGTTGGTGCTGAGCGTGGTCGGGTCAGCCGCGTTGTTCAGCAAGGTGACGGAGCCCCCCGATGCCAGGCCAGTGACCATGCCGCTGATGGTGTAGCTGGTGATTGCAGGTGTTGAAGGCGGCACCGCCGCGCTATCGCCGGCGCCCCCACATGCGCTCAAAAGGAGCGTCATACAAAGCCCCCAAATACCTGTGACGCCACGCAGCCTCTGCTGCATAAGCCGGAATTGCATAAAGTACCTCTAATGACATGGACCCGCTGCCAGAGCCGTACCCCTGCTGGGTCGCACTGGGTTGCCTGGCGGCAACCGCGAAATGTAGCTAACTTTCATGAGTCTGAGTGAGCCCCGAACGATGAAAGAAACTTGATACTGGAGGTGCCAGGATCGAAGCCGAGAAAATTCTTGAGGGCATGCATTGGCCAACTACTGCCCCAACGACCTCTACGAGCTGCACACCACTACGCGCAACAAGCCCAAGAGCGCACAAAAGCGACCATTAACCATCGTCGCTTGCGGGCAGCAGGCGACGATTTGGTGATGTCGTGTATTCAGAGAAGCGTCATAGCTGCAGGTGCAACTGGAATATGCGCTGGAGACCTTGTCTTTGCAGATCAGGCCGCCAGACGGCCCAGGCGCTTGCAGATTTCCAGCGTGGCTGCGCTCTGGTTCATGGCGTAGAAGTGCAGGCTGGGGGCGCCACCGGCCACCAGGCGTTCGCACAGCTCGGTCACCACGTCCAGGCCAAAGGACTTGATGCTGGCGGTATCGTCGCCAAAGCCCTGCAGACGCAGGCGTATCCAGCGCGGAATCTCCGCACCGCAGGCATCACTGAAGCGCATCAGCTGGTTGGAGCTGGAGATCGGCATGATGCCGGGCACCACAGGCACCGCCACACCCAGCTTGCGCGCGTCTTCCACCAGGCGGAAGTAGGCGTCGGCGTTGTAGAAATACTGCGTTATGGCCGAGTTGGCGCCCGCATGCACCTTGATGGCGAAGGCGTTCAGGTCGGCGTCGGCCGACTTGGCTTGCGGGTGGATTTCGGGGTAGCAGGCCACCTCGATGTGGAAGGCATCATCGGTCTCGGCGCGGATGAAGGCCACCAGGTCGCTGGCGTACTGGAATTCACCGCCCGCACCGTAGCCGCTGGGCAGGTCGCCGCGCAAGGCCACCAGACGTTTCACGCCCATGGCCTGCAGCGTGGCCAACTGGGCCCGCACGGTGGCTTTGGTCGCGCCCACGCAAGAGAAATGGCTGGCCGCCGGCACGCCTTCGGCCAGGATCTCGGCCACGGTGGCAAATGTGCCCTCCTGGGTCGAGCCGCCAGCGCCAAAGGTGACCGAGCAGAACTCGGGTTTCAGCGCGTACAGCGCCTGGCGCACGATGCGCAGCTTGGCCGCGCCTTCGTCCGTCTTGGGCGGGAAGAATTCGAGACTGATAGGGAAATTGGATGCGAGGCTCATGGGGCTCTCTTTGCAAAAATGAAGAATTCACGGTTGCCATCGCCACCGGCGACGGCGCTGTCAAACCAGTCCAGCACTTCCAGGTCGAGCTCGGCGCAGCAATCGCGCAGGCGCGCTTCCACCACGGCGTACATGGATTCGTCGCGCACGATGCCACCCTTGCCGACCTGGCCGGGCTGCAGCTCGAACTGCGGCTTGACCAGCATCAGCAAATGGCTGTCGGGTTTGAGTAGCGGCACCAGGGCCGGCAGTATCAGCGTCAGCGAGATGAAGGACACATCGCCCGTGACCAGGTCGAACTCGGGCTCGGTATCCAGTCCGTCCAGGCCGGCCTTGCGGCGGTGCTTGGTGGGCGCCGCAACTTCGGGTTCGGCGTCCAGGGCGCGGGCATTCACCTTGCCGGTGGCCTGTGCCATATGGGCTTCCACCTCGGCGTCGTCGGCATCGTCGCTGTCGTCGTAGTCGGTGACTTCGCCGTTGCCGTTCATCCAGCTGTAGGGCGAGACGGGCTCGGGGTCGGTCACGGCTGCGGGTTCCCAATGCTCGGACAAGACATGCTCGCAAGCGTCCTGCAGGGACTCGGGCGTGAGCGAGCGGGCGTTCAGCCCCTCCACACACAGCACCCGCTTGTCCTCGCGCAGCTTCTGGTGCAGCTGGCCATGGCCTACGTCCACCCCGGTGACTTGCGTCGCACCGGCTTGCAGCAGGCAGTCGGTAAAGCCGCCAGTGGACTGGCCCACGTCGAACACTTTCAGGCCGCTGGCGTCCAGGCCGACATGCTTCAGCGCGGCTTCGAGCTTGAGCCCGCCGCGCGAGACATAGCGTGCCTCGGCAGCGTCCAGCAGTTCCAGCTGGGCATCTTCCGGGATGTCGTCCTTGTTCTTGGCGACATCACGCCATTTGATGCCGTCAAACCAGCGCATGCCTCCGGCAATCAGGCGCACGGCCTGCGAGCGGGATGCGGCCATGCCGCGTTCTACGAGTAATTGGTCAGCGCGCATGGGGCTCCGTATGGGGGTGATAACTCCCCCGGGGAGCGGGGGAGCGGACGCTTTAGTAGCGGTATGTTTCGGCCTTGTAGGGGCCGTTCTTGGACACGCCGATATAGGCGGCCTGCTCGTCGGTCAGTTCGGTCAGCATGGCGCCGACCTTCTTCAGGTGCAGGCGGGCGACCTTTTCGTCCAGGTGCTTGGGCAGTACGTACACCTTGCCGGGCTGGTAGGCGTCCTTCTTGGTGAACAGTTCGATCTGGGCGATGGTCTGATTCGCGAAGCTGGCCGACATCACGAAGCTCGGGTGGCCGGTGCCGCAGCCCAAGTTCACCAGGCGGCCCTTGGCCAGCAGGATGATCTTCTTGCCGTCAGGGAACTGGATGTGGTCCACCTGGGGCTTGATTTCTTCCCACTTGTACTGCTCCAGTGCGGCAACTTCGATTTCGTTGTCGAAGTGGCCGATGTTGCAGACGATGGCCTGGTCCTTCATCTTCAGCATGTGGGCGTGGGTGATGACGCTCTTGTTGCCGGTGGTGGTGACGAAGATGTCTGCGTGTTCGCAGGCATAGTCCATGGTCACGACGCGGTAGCCTTCCATCGCGGCTTGCAGTGCGTTGATCGGGTCGATCTCGGTCACCCACACTTGTGCGCTGAGTGCGCGCAGCGCCTGGGCCGAACCCTTGCCCACGTCGCCGTAGCCGGCCACACAAGCCACCTTGCCGGCAATCATCACGTCGGTGGCGCGCTTGATGCCGTCCACCAGGGATTCGCGGCAGCCGTAGAGGTTGTCAAACTTGCTCTTGGTCACCGAGTCGTTGACGTTGATGGCGCGGAACAGCAGCGTGCCCTTGGCCGACATTTCGTTCAGGCGGTGCACGCCGGTGGTGGTTTCTTCGGTTACGCCGATGATCTCAGCCGACTTGCGGGTGTACCAGGTGGGGTCTACGGCCAGCTTGGCCTTGATGGCGGCGAACAGCAGGGTTTCTTCTTCGCTGGTGGGGTTGCCGACCACGCTGATGTCCTTCTCGGCGCGTTGGCCCAGGTGCATCAGCAGCGTGGCGTCGCCGCCGTCGTCCAGAATCATGTTCGGACCTTCGCCGGGCGTACCCTTGGCGCCGAAGTCGAAGATGCTGTGGGTGTAATCCCAGTAGTCTTTCAGCGACTCGCCCTTGATGGCGAAGACCGGCGTGCCGGCGGCGGCAATCGCAGCAGCGGCGTGGTCTTGGGTCGAGAAGATGTTGCACGAAGCCCAACGCACTTGGGCGCCCAGGGCTTGCAGGGTTTCGATCAGCACGGCGGTCTGGATCGTCATGTGCAGCGAGCCGGTGATGCGCGCGCCCTTCAGCGGCTGGGCTGCGGCGAACTCTTCGCGGATGGCCATCAGGCCGGGCATTTCGGTTTCGGCGATGCGGATTTCGCGCTGGCCCCAGGCGGCCAGGCTCAGGTCGGCAATGGCTTGGTCGGCGGTAGAAATTGGTTTGAGAACTGCGTTCATGGTGGGCTCCAAAACAGGTTGGTACATGTTGGTAGGGCCACTGCGCAGACGCTGAACCGGGACTCACCCGAATTTCAGCCTAGCAGGCAGTGGGTGAGCGCGGTTATCACTAAATGGATGGATTCCGAGCCTCACACCGGAGCCTGGGGTGGCCAGGCCGGGGGTTGCAGCGCTCCTCGGAATCCGGCCATTATAAGGAGAAGCCGCTGCGCCACGCATGAAAGTCGTGTAACCGGACGCGTACGGCCTTTATTTCTTCCGCTTGCTGGTGCGCGCCGACCGCGCCTGCGGAGCGCTGAGGCGCTGGCTTTCCTGGTCCAGCCACAGCAGGGTTTCGGCATGTGACAAAAATCTGCGCAGGTACTCGGGCGACAGCTCGCGCATCGTGGCCAGGGAACGCAGCACCAGCATGTGGGAATTCAAGGGCCCCGCGTTTTCCGGGCCCCGTTTGAGCGATTGCTCCACCTGGTCCACAACCGCAAACTTGGACCAGACCTCCCGGAAACCTTGCACACTCTTCAGCTCGGGCCGGCCACCCCAGCCAATCGCGGGAGCATTCTCCTCCGCAGTGGGCTGGGTGGCGGTACGGATGTAGGCGTTCAGCGCGGCCAGCGGAGAGGTGGGCGGGGGAGAGGATTCGGAGCCGCTTGCCAGTGGCCTACGCCCGCCACGTTCGGTATAGGCCATCAGCCCTGCTTGCAGCTTGCCCTCCACGATGCGCCGCACGGGCTCGGGTGCAGTCTGCAAACGCTGTTGCAGGGCTTCCAAGTAGCGAAAGCGCACAGGGTCCCAATGCTGCGCGTCAGCGCTGCGCAAGGACGCCAGCACAGCCGCTGCATCGAAAGCCTCTGGCGGCATCATGGTGCCGGCGGCTTCTCGGCTGTTGAGCGGGGCACCGGCGCCATTTCCACCCGGCGGTTTTGCGCACGGCCTTTATCGTCATCGTTCGACGCCACGGGTTGCTCGGCACCAAACGCGGCCGCAAACACCCGCGACGAGGGCATGCCGGATTCGATCAGCGCGCGCGATACCGTGAGCGCACGTTGGGCTGACAGCTCCAGGTTGTCGGTGAAATGCTGGTTGCGGTCGATGATGGGCTGGTTGTCGGTAAAGCCGCTGACCATCAGCATGTCGTCCCGCGCACCCAGGTAGACCTGCAGCGGCGGCACCAGGCTCTTCAGCAATTGCCGCCCTTCGGGACGCAACTGGTCCGAGTTCACCGGGAACAGCACGTTGCCGCTGATGCCGATGCGGCCGTTGTTCAAGGTCACGCGGCCTGTGGCCAAGGGCACGGCCAGGGCCTTTTCCAGGGCCATGCGGCGCTGCTCTTCGCTTTGGCGCTTGGCCACTTCGGCCTGCAGATTGGTGACCAGGTCCATCTGCACCACCAGCACCCCGACCAGCACCAGCACAAAGGCTCCCAGCAAGCCCGACATCAGGTCGCCAAACACCGCCCAGACGGGCGCGGTCTGCTCCACGCCGTCATTTCCGTCCTCCCAGTCTTCCGCGCCGGTCATCCCGCAACCCCTTCCGCGCTGCGCAGGCGGCGCATGTCTTCCACCACCGTCTGCTGTGCGGCGATGCTGAGGTCAATTACCTCACGCGCCTGGGCCACGTAGTAGGCCAGTTGTTCGTCGCTGCGCGTTGCCGACTGCTGGATCGCGCCCTCCACGCGCTGCAGGCTGTCCGCCAGTTTTTCGTTCGACGCGCTGAAGAGTTGCACACCATGGCCAAAGGCTTCGCCCAGGCTGGCCAATTCCACGGCACTGCCGGTGACCTGCGCCGCCACCTGTGCGGTCTGGCTGGTGTGTGCCTCCACCGTTTGGGCAAACTGGCCGCCCGCAGAGTCCAGCACGCTGGCAGCGGATGCCACCAGCGACTCGATGGCGGTGCGCTGATCGCCAGCAGCCTGGTTCAGCGTCTGCAGCAGTGTGTCGAGTTGGGCCACCAGCTGGGTGCGTTCTGCAAACGCCTGGTTGTCGCGTTCGCTGAATCCGGCCATTTGCTGGCGCAACTGGGCAATCACTTCCGCTGCAGCTTGGGGCGCCTCGGCCGCCGTGGCCATCAGCCGGGCCATGGGCTCTTCCAGGGCCGTGCCCAAGGTCGCCAAATGGGTCACCACGGCTGACTGCAATTGCGCCAGCCGGTCCACTGCGGCCTGGCCACGGGTGGATTCTTCGGCGCGCAATGCTGCCAGCTCGGTGCGCCAAAGGCTGGCCAATTGGTCCAGGCGCTCGCCCTGCTGCTGCGTCCAGCGGCCTTCTGCCTCGGTATGGCTGGCCAGCAAAGCTTCAGACCGGTCCACCAGATCAGCCACCTGTGCCAGGCTTGCAGCGGCTTGTTGGCTGGTGTGTGCCACCATTTCGCCGGCAGTCTTCTCCAGCGTTTGGCACACGGTCTGTTGCTGGGCCAGCGCCTGCTCGCCCATGGCACGCCATTCGCCCTGCAGCGTGTGGGTGGTGGACTGCAATGCCTGCGTCCAGCCCTGCAGATGCAGCTGATCGGCGGCCGTTTGTTCCTCGCGGGACTGGGTTGCAGCCGCCTGTACCGAAGCCAGCAGCGTGCTGGAGCGTTGTTCGAAAGTGTCGGCAAAGCCTTGCAGTGCGGTGTGCGAGAGCTTGGCCAATTGCGCCAGGCGCTCGCTCTGGTCCTGTGTCCAGCGGGCCTCTGCGGCGGTATGCGCGGCCAACAAAGCTTCAGACCGCGCCACCAGATCAGCTACCTGCGTCAGGGTTGTCTCGGCGCGTTGGCGGGTGTGCTCCACCATCGCGCCAGCGGTCTTCTCCAGCGTTTGGCACACGGCCTGTTGCTGGGCCAGGGCCTGTTCGCTCATGGCGCGCCATTCGCCCTGCAGCGTGTGGGTGGTGGACTGCAATGCCTGCGTCCAGCCTTGCAGGTGCAGTTGGTCCGCGGCCGCTTGCGCGTCCCGGGACTGGGCTGCAGCCGCTTGTACCGAAGCCAGCAGCGTGCTGGAGCGCTGTTCAAACGTATCGGCAAAGCCTTGCAGCGCCGCGTCAAATCGTGCCGCCTGGGCCTCGCTGCTGCGCACATGGTTGTGTTGCGCGGCGGCCCAGCCATCGGCCGTGCGCGCGGCCGCTGCGTCCCAGCTCTGGGCCAGGCCATTCAGCTGGCTTTGCGTGGCGTCAAAGACGCGTTGGTGCAGCCGTGTGGATTCCTGCGCCATCTCGGCCATCGCCGCCTGGACCACCGGTTGGATGCTGTCGCCTGCCGCGCGTGCCGCAGCGGCCAGGCTGGCCTGCAGCGATGCGCTGACGGAGCTGGCCAATTCGCCATACGCCCCCGACACCTCGCGGTGAAACTGCGCCTGCTGCCCTTGCAACTGCTCGCTCAACTGCTGGCTGCGGCGCTCCATGCCGTCCATCATGACCTGCAGGCGCGCGGCCACCTCGGGCAGCGCGTGGGCCTGCATTTGCACGGCCTTGAAGGCGTCATGGCGCTGTTGCGCCATGGAGAAGGGCCGTAAGGTGGTGGCAATGCGTGCATCCAGCAGACGCACCACGTCCAGCCGTTCGCGCCGGGCCATGGCCGATAGCAGCCCCAAGACCGCCGACGCCGCCACCCCGGCGACCGAGGAGCCAAACGACAGACCCAGGCCCTTGATGGGCGCCGCCAGGGCGGAGCGGATGGCATGCAGATCGGTGGAGCCCTCCAGCGCAAACACCGCGCCCTTGAAGGTCACCACCATGCCCAGGAAGGTGCCCAGCATGCCCAGCATCACCAACAAGCCCACCAGATACGGCGTCAACGCCAAGCCAGGCAGAGCGCTGCGCTCGCCCTCGACACGCATGCGCACGGGGTTGCGCAATAGTGCTGGCACACGTTCCAGCCAAGTGGGCAAATCAGCGGGTGGCTGCACCAGCTCGGCCAGCGCAGTGGCCAGCAATGCCGTGTCGGCCCTGAAGCGTCGCAGCTCCAGCGCCCCCAGCAGGTACACCCCGGCGATCACCGCGGTGACGGCCAGCGCCAACGCGCTCGTGCCCACAAACCCATAGCCCACCCAGGCCACGCCCAGCAGACCGATGGCGAAGATGGCGGCGAAAACAAACCTATTCATACTGCGTTCTCAACTTTTTCAATATCCCTACGCGGCGCCGCAGTGGGCGTACGTTCAAGCGCGGTTTCCCGCTGGAATGCCTCTGCCAGACCCATGATGGGCTCCAGCCGCAGGTCCAGCTCGGCCAACATGACGGCCTGCTGTTCCTTACCAAACCGGTCCAGCCATCCGCCAGGTTGGTGCCACAGGGCGGGCGCCAAGCCGGCGGATGGCTGCGACGGGTCCGTGCGCAATTGTTCAAACCGGTGCTTCAGCAGCGTTGGGATGGTGGCCAGCAACTTCTGCTCGCGCGCTGCCAGCATTTGCTCCCACACGGCGTCCAGAGCCGCCAGCTGCCGCAAGCTGGGCGACACCGCTGCAATCGCCTCGCGCACATTCACGCGCAAGGGCGGGAGCATCAAATCCATCTGGCGCTGAAGGTCCAGGTGGCGCTGGCGAAATACCGCGTAGTCGGCCACCGCTTCTTCGGGCGCGGCTGGCACCGGCAGGGGCAAGGGCTCGGGATTACGGCCCCGCCGCCGGCTGGCACCCGCATCGGCCACCGTCACCGGCTTGGTGGTGATGGCGTGGATCAGGACTTGGCGTACCTGCTGCATCTGTGCGGCGACATCCACGCTGCGGCCCATCTGGACGGGCTTGCCAGCGGGCTGGGCGGCCGCACGCGTGGTCTGGATGGCTTGCAGCGCGCCGCGCAGCGTCACCGCGTCGAACACGCCCAGCAGCACGCTCAGCTGCTCGGCAGAATCCACGCTGGCGCCCGCCTTGCCGACGGAGGCCGGGTCACCAAGCAGGCGAACAAGTTTGGAACTGCTGAAGTTCGTGCGCAAAAAAGATTCCTTTGCACCCAGGAGGTAGCGGCAATGGGGCTCAATGTGGCTGTATGGGGGCACCTGCCCATTCCCATAGCGATGGGCCAGTGGGCGTGGGCACGGCGGACTCGCCGCAGCCCCATGGTGAAAACACCTTGCGCGTAGCGCTTGTAGCCGGGCATGCATTCGGTAGCAGCGTGCTGTTTCCGAATGGCCTTGGCTGGGCGCGGATTGTACCGGGTGCACTTTGAGCGCTTCCCCGGTCGGCTATGTGCTGGCAGCTCCACCGCGCGAGCTGTGTAGGAAAATATTAAAGAAAATGCACTCTGGCGCAGGTAATACCTGCGCAGGCAGCTATTTTTTTAGTAGCGAACCCGAATTCACCTAGAACGGGCTTAGATGGATGCCATCGACATGGCGTCGTCGTCATGGCGGCGGCGGTTGCTGTCGGTCTCGTTGAAGATGATCTCGTGCACCACGCGGATGCTGGCCTGGACGATGGCTTGCGCGTTGACCTCGAAATGCGCGCGCAGTGCGGCACGCGAGTCGCTGCGGCCAAAGCCGTCCGTGCCCAGCGTCACATACCGGCGGCCCTCGGGCACAAAGGCGCGCACCATCTCGGGCAGGGCCCGCACATAGTCGGTGGCGGCGATGATGGGGCCGCTACTGGCCGCCAGCTTGCGGCCAAACCAGCTATCCACCATGGGCTTGGCGCCCTGGCGCCACAGCCGCTCCTGGGCCTGGCCTTCGCGGGCCAGCTCGATGTAGCTGGTGACGCTCCACACATCGGCCGCCACGCCGTGCTCGCGCTCCAGCAGCTCGGCGGCCTTCAGCACTTCGCCCATGATTGCGCCGCTGCCGAACAACTGCACCCTGCGTGGCAGAGGCTTGCCCTGGCGCAGCAGGTACATGCCGCGCAGCACATCGGCATGCGCTTGGGCGGGCAGGCTGGGATTCTCGACGCTTTCGTTCGTCACCGTGACGTAATAGAACTCGTCCACCTGGGCCTCCAGCATCTGGCGCGCACCGTGGTCGATGATGACGGCCAGCTCGCCCGCAAAAGCCGGGTCGTAGGCGCGGCAATTGGGGATGGTGGACGCCACCAGATGGCTGCTACCGTCCTGGTGCTGCAGGCCCTCGCCGCCCAGCGTGGTGCGGCCCGAGGTGGCGCCAACCAGAAAGCCCCGGGCCCGCTGGTCCGCAGCGGCCCAGATCAGGTCACCCACGCGCTGGAAGCCGAACATGCTGTAGTAAATGAAGAACGGTAGCATGGCCAGCCCATGCGTGGAGTAGCTGGTGGCGGCTGCAGTCCAGGAAGACAGGGCGCCCGCCTCGCTGATGCCCTCTTCCAGAATCTGGCCCGACACCTCTTCCTTGTAGAACAGCATGGACTCCGCGTCCTCAGGCTGGTAGAGCTGGCCAAAGGGTGCGTAGATGCCGACCTGGCGAAACAGATTGGCCATGCCGAAGGTGCGCGCCTCGTCGGCCACGATGGGCACAACGCGCGGACCCAGCACAGAGTCCTTCAGCAGCGCACCCAGTTGGCGCACAAAGGCCATGGTGGTGCTCATGGCCTTGCCGTCGGCATGCAGGGCAAAGGCGGCGGTGCTCTCCAGCGCGGGTATGGCCACGGGCGGTGCGGTTCTTTCGCGCTGTGGCAGGTAGCCGCCCAGGGCCTGGCGCCTGGCCTGCAGATAGCGCATCTCGGGGCTGTCGGCAGCGGGCTTGAGAAAGGCGGCCTGGGTCACCTGCTCGTCCGTCAGCGGCAGCTGGAAGCGCTCGCGGAAGGCCAGTAGATCCTCGCGGTCCAGCTTCTTTTGCTGGTGCGTGGTCATGCGGCCCTGGCCCACGGAGCCCATGCCATAGCCCTTCATGGTTTTCGCCAGCACCACGGTGGGCTGGCCCTGGTGTTGCGCGGCCTTGGCAAAGGCGGCGTGGATCTTCACCGGGTCGTGGCCACCACGGCGCAGTTGGTCAATCTGCTCGTCGGTCAGGTGGGCTACCAGCGCCTGCAGCGCCGGTGTTTTGTTGAAAAAAGTGCGGCGGTTGAAGGCGCCGTCGTTGGCGCTCAGGGTCTGGAATTCGCCGTCCACCGTCTGCGCAAAAGCCTGGGTGATGGCATGGCCGTGGTCATGGGCCAGCAGCGCATCCCATTCCGAGCCCCACAGGCACTTCACCACGTTCCAGCCCGCGCCGGCAAACAGGGATTCCAGCTCGTCCACGATGCGGCCGTTGCCGCGCACCGGCCCGTCCAGGCGCTGCAGATTGCAGTTGATGACGAAGACGCAGTTGTCCAGCTTCTCGCGCGCGGCCAAGGTCAGCGCGGCGATCGACTCGGGCTCGTCCATCTCGCCATCGCCAAAAAAGCCCCAGACTTTGCGGCCAGCGGTTTCCAGCAAGTTGCGGTGCGCCAGATAGCGCATGAAGCGCGCCTGGTAGATGGCGTTGATCGGCCCTATGCCCATGGAGCCGGTGGGGAACTGCCAGAAGTCCGGCATCAGGTAGGGGTGCGGGTAGGAACTCAGGCCCTGCAGGCCTTGGCCCTCGGCTACCAGCTCTTGCCGGTAGTGCTGCAGCGCGCTCTCGGGCAAGCGCCCCTCCAGGTAGGCGCGCGCATACACGCCGGGCGCCGAGTGCGGCTGGAAGTACACCAGGTCGCCGCCATGGCTGGGCGTGCGCGCATGGAAGAAATGCTGAAAGCCCACCTCGAACAGATCGGCAGCCGATGCGTAGCTGGCGATATGGCCGCCCAGCTCGCCATGGGCTGCGTTGGCACGCACCACCATGGCCAGGGCATTCCAGCGCAGGATGGCAGACAGGCGGCGCTCCAGGGCCAGGTCGCCCGGGTACGGCGGCTGTTCGTCCACGCCTATGGTGTTCAGATAGGGCGTGACGGGCTCGGGGCGCCAGCCCAGCTTGCGGCTGCGTGCGTGGGCCAGCAGCGCGTCCAGCAGCTCCACCGCCCGTGCCCGGCCCGCTTGCGGACCCCAGGCCTGGAGCAGGCTGTCCAGCGCGTCGCACCACTCACGCAGTTCTTCGGGATCGTTCGCGTCCTGCTGTTCCATGCTGCGCACCTTGTGGTTTTAGCCGTTGCGGAACAAGAAGCTGTAGGCGTTCAAGGCCGGCACGCCGCCGAGGTGGGCGTACAGCACTTTGGAGCCTTCGGGGAATTCGCCCTTGCGCACCATGTCGATCATGCCGTGCATGGATTTGCCCTCGTACACCGGGTCGGTCAGCATGCCTTCCTGGCGTGCGCACAGGCGGATGGCTTCGAGCGTACCGGCGCTGGGCAGGCCGTATTCAGGGCCGCCGTAGCGGGTGTCCAGCACCACATCCTTGCTTTCGATGGGGCGCCCCAGGTCCACGATTTCGGCGGTGTGGCGCGCGATGCGCAGGATTTGCGCATGGGTTTTTTCAGGCTTGGCCGAGGCGTCGATGCCAATCACTTTGTCGGCCCGGCCATCGGCGGCAAAGCCCACCACCATGCCGGCCTGGGTGCTGCCCGTTACCGAGCAGACCACGATGTAGTCGAACTTGAAGCCGAGTTCGGCTTCTTGCTGGCGCACTTCTTCGGCAAAGCCCACAAAGCCCAGGCCGCCCAGTGGATGCTCGGAGCAACCTGCCGGAATCGGAAACGGCTTTCCGCCGGCCTTGCGCACGTCTTCCATGGCCTGCTCCCAGCTGGGGCGGATGCCGATGTCGAAACCGGCGGCGTCCAGCCGCACGTCGGCGCCCATGATGCGCGACATTTCGATGTTGCCCACGCGGTCGTACACCGCGTCGGAATAGTTCACCCAGTTCTCCTGCACCAGCACGCACTTCATGCCCAGGTGGGCGGCGACGGCGGCGACCTGGCGGGTCTGGTTGGACTGGATGCCACCGATGGACACCAGGGTGTCATAGCCGCCCGCGATGGCCTCGGGGATCAGGTATTCCAGCTTGCGGGTCTTGTTGCCACCGAAGGCCAGGCCGCTATTGCAATCCTCGCGCTTGGCGTACAGATCCACCTTGCCGCCCAGGTGTGCGCTGAGCCGCTTCAGCGGGGTGATGGGCGAGGGGCCAAAGGTCAGGGCGTGGCGCGGGAATTTCTGCAGGTTCATGGTGGTAGCTCGCAAAGTTAAAGACGGTGGACGCGCAACGCGGGTGCCTTGCAACGCATAGCCAAATTCTAGGGAGCACCCTGCTTAACAGGGTTGCAAACATTCTTCCTTATTTATTTTTAAAACCTTGATTCTTTGATATGGTTGTATTTTTATGTCTTGATAAGCAATATGTGCGCAACAAAAGTAAAAACCAAGACGGCACCCGCCGACAACGTTGACCACGCCATAGACCGTACCGACAAAGCCATATTGCGCGCCCTGCAGCGCGATGCGTCCATGACCAACGTGGCGCTGGCCGCCAAGGTGAATCTGAGCCCGCCGGCCTGCCTGCGGCGGGTGGATAGGCTGAAGCAGCTGGGTTTTATTTCGGGCATCGTCGCGCTGCTGAACCCCAAGGCGCTGGACGCCAGCATGCTGGTGCTGATAGGCGTGGTGCTGGACCGGTCCACGCCGGAGTCATTCGCCCTGTTCGAGAAAGCGGCAGCCAAGGTCTCGGGCTGCATGGAGTGCCATGTGGTGACGGGCGAGTTTGACTATTTCATGCTGCTGCGCACGCGCGACAACGACAGCTTCAACAACCTGCACGCCACGCAGTTGCTGCACCTGCCGGGCGTGCGGCAGATTCGCTCGTTCATGGTGCTCAAGCAGGTGCTGTCCACCACGCAGTTCCCCATCTAGAGGCTGATTTACCAGCCGGTGTAGGGTCGCCCGTCGTGGTGCAGATAGCGCCCACGGTCGGCCGACGTCGTCGCCGCCAGGGTGCGGCGCATGGCGGCCACGCTGGCCTCTACCGTCAGGCTGGCGCCGGGGCCGCCCATATCGGTTTGCACCCAGCCCGGGCACAGCGCCAGCAGGGTGGCGCGCGGATAGTCGTGCTGGGCGGCGGCCACCGCCATGTTCAGTGCGGCCTTGCTGACGCGGTATGTCCAGCTGGCGCTGGAGGCCACGCTGCTGATCTGCCCCATGCCGCTGGTGATGAAGGCGAATACGCCTCCCCCTTCCTCCACCAAGGGCGCTACCTGGGGAATGGCCTGCATGGCGCCCAGCACATTGGTGTGCATCACACGGTCAAAGTCCTGCTGGGTGGGCGGCGAGGTGGCGCCACCTTGTGAAAACAGGCCCGCGACGTACAGGGCCAGATGGATTTTTTCGCCGTCCAGCTGCCAGGCCAGGCCGCTGATGCTGGTCGGGTCGGCCACGTCCAGGCGCAAGGCCTCGGCCCCCACGGCCTTGAGGCGGGCCAGGCCAGCTGCGTCTCGGGCGGTGGCGATGACGCGATCGCCGGCTTCGGCGTACTGGCGCGCAAACTCCAGGCCTATGCCGCGCGACGCGCCCAGGATGAGTATGTTGGCCATGCGCAATCTCCTATATGGAAAATCCTATGCTAGCGCACATAGCACCTGCGCCAGTAGCTCCTATATGTGTAGCAAATAAAAAAGCCCCGGCATGCCGGGGCTCTTGTCGCTATGGGTGTACAGCGCGGTCAGGTCACCATGCCCAGCACCCGTGGCAGCCACAGGGTGAGGCTAGGCCAGAAGGTCACCACCAGCAGGAAGGCGATCATGGTTTTGAGCCACGGCCATACGGCCACGGTCAACTCGCTGATGCCCATCTTGGTAATGCCCGAGGCCACATACAGGTTCAAACCTACGGGCGGGTGGCACAGGCCCACTTCCATGTTGACGGCCATCAGAATACCGAAGTGCACCGGGTGGATGCCCATCTTGACGGCCACGGGGAACAGGATGGGCGCCATGATCAGCACGATCGCGGCGGGGTCCATGAAGTTGCCGGCGGCCAGCAGGATCACGTTCACCAGCAGCAGGAATGCCACCAGGCCAAAGCCCTGGGCGCTCATCCACGCGGCCATGGCCTGTGGAATTTGCTCGGACGTCATCAGGAACGAG
Source organism: Rhodoferax sp. GW821-FHT02C08 (assembly GCF_059421805.1). Lineage (NCBI taxonomy): Bacteria > Pseudomonadati > Pseudomonadota > Betaproteobacteria > Burkholderiales > Comamonadaceae > Rhodoferax > Rhodoferax sp. GW821-FHT02C08. The sequence continues at coordinate 266,147 of NZ_JBWKVR010000005.1, read as the reverse complement.
AACAGCACCGCGTTGGTAATGATGTACAGCAGCATGGAGCTCATGGCTGCGGCACTGCGCAACGATTTGGGCACGTCGCTCAGCTTCAGGTCCTTGTAGACAAACACCGAGATGAAGAACGCATACACCGCAGCCATGGCCGCCGCCTCGGTGGGGGTGAACTTGCCGCTGTAGATGCCGCCAATCACCACCACGATCAGTAGCAGACCCCACATGCTGTCGCGGAAGGCCTTGTAGCGTTCCTTCCAGGTCGCCTTGGGCATGCGCGGGTAGTCCAGCTTCTTGGCGCGCCACCAGGTGGTGACACCCAGCAGAAACGACAGGCACAGGCCGGGCACGATACCGGCCAGGAACAACTGGCCCACCGAGGCCGAGCTGACGGCCTCGCCATTCGGGCCCACGCCGTTCATGCCGGCGGTAGCGATGGAGTAGATCACCAGGTTGATGGACGGCGGGAACAGGATGCCCAAGGCGCCCGAGGTGGCGATCACGCCGGCCCCGAATTGCTTGGGGTAGCCCTGCTTGACCATCGCCGGCAGCATGATGGAGCCCACAGCAACCACGGTGGCCACGGATGACCCGGAGATGGCGGCAAACAGCGCACAGGCCAGCACGCCGGCCAGGCCCATGCCGCCGTACCAGTGGCCGATCATGGAGGTGCAGAAGTTGATCATCCGTTTGGCCACCCCCCCGTGCGTCAGGAAGTTGCCCGCCAGAATGAAGAACGGGATCGCCATGATCTCGAACTTCTCGATGCCGGTGAACAGCTTCAAGGCGACCGAGGCCACTGGCACATCGGTCAGCGTGAACAGAAAGGTCAGTACGGTCAGGCCCAGCGCGATCGAAATCGGCATGCCTGTGATCATCAAGAGGACCAGCAGAGAAAAAATGATGAGGGTATTCATGAGCAGTCTCCGGCGGCTTAGTGGGCTTCTTCGTCAACACCAGCCACGGTATGCGCCGCATGGGGCACCTCACCGGTCTGCCAGAACTGCCAGGCAACCTGCAGAAAGCGGAAGCACATCAGCGACGAGCCCAGCGGCACGCAGGAATAGGCAATCCAGGTGGGAAGTTCCAGGTCGGGCGAGGTGGGGCCTTCGGGCACATCACCCAGGTCCAGGCCCAGCATGTGAAACAACGCGTAGTGAAAGCCGTTTTCCCACACAAAATTCGCACCCAGCGTGGCCACCACGCCGGTAAACAACGCACCTGCCAGCAGGCCGAACAGTACCAGCCACTTGGCTTTTTCGGGGGGCAGCTGGCGCACCAGCACGTCCACGCCCACATGGGTGCCGTTGCGCACGCCATAGGCCGCGCCAAACTTGGCCATCCACACGAACATGTAGATGCACAGCTCTTGCGCCCAGCTCACGTCGATGCGCACGGCGTAGTCCTGGATATAGGGCACACCGCTCAGAAAGCGGTGCACCACCGCCATAAAAATCACCAGCGTCGCAGCCCCGATGAGGAAGGTGATGAGCCATTCCTCCAGGTGGTTGAGTATTCGGTTGAACATGGAATCTCCAAAGCGCGCCCTTGCCATGGCGAGCATGGCAAGGGCGCGCAGTTGTTATAGGAATTACTTGGGAGCGACGAAGCCTGCTGCCTTGTACGCGGCTTCAATCGTGGTCTTGCCCACGCGCGCTTCCATTTCCTTGTGCACGGGCATCAAGGCCTTTTTCCATTCGGTGATTTCAGCAGCGGTTGGGGTGTAGATGGTGGTCTTGCCGCTGGCCTTGATCTTGTCCAGAGCCTGCACGTTTTCCGTGGCGGCGATGGCGTTGGCGTAGGTGGTGGCATCCTTCACAGCGCCTTCCAGCGTGGTGCGGATGTCGGCTGGCAGGCCGTCCCAGAACTTCTTGTTCACGATCACCGCATAGGCCAGGTGGCCGTGGTTGGAGATGGTGATGTTCTTTTGCACTTCATAGATCTTCTGGGTGTAGAAGTTGGAAGGCACGCCTTCCGTTCCATCCACCACGCCGGATTGCAGCGCCTGGTACAGCTCGCTGAAAGCCATCACCTGGGGAATGGCGCCCAGTGCGCGCATTTGGGCGTCCAGCACCTTGGAGCTCTGGATGCGCATCTTCATGCCCTTGAAGTCGGCCACGGTATGCAGTGGCTTGTTGGCGCTCATGATGTGGAAGCCGTTGTCCCAGTACGCCAGGCCATGGATGCCCTTGGGTTCCAGCTTGCTGAACAGTTCAGCGCCCAGCGGGCCTTCGGTGATGCCACGGAAAGAAGCTTCGTCCTTGAACAGGAAAGGCAGGTCAAACACCTCGAATTCCTTGGCGCCCAAGGGGCCGAACTTGGCCAGCGAAGGCGCCAGCATCTGCACCGAACCGAGCTGCAGGGCTTCGAGTTCTTCCTTGTCCTTGTACAGCTGGCTGTTGGGGTACAGCTCAACCTTGACCTTGCCGTTGGTGCGTTGCTCGGCCAGTTCCTTGAAACGTTGAGCGCCCTTGCCCTTGGGTGTGTCGGGGGCCACCACGTGGCTGAATTTGATGACGATAGGGGCTTGTGCAAAAGCCACGGCGCCGGTGCACACAGTAGCGGCCGCGACGGCCAGTTGCACCAGGGTGCGGCGAGCAAAATTTGTCATGGGATGTCTCCGAATGGAAAGAGGATGGCGCGGAGTGTCTGCTGCGGCCTCGTGCCGGGCTAGTGTGGACTTCCACATTTATAGCGCCCAGTCCTTTAAATCCAAGGGTTTACCCTGAATTTCGACGCCGCAAAAGCACTTGTATTCTGCCGCCGGCGCTAGACTTCCAACATGCTGGCTAACCCCGACACCCATGCCCCGCGCAGCCACGACAGCGCGTTGCAAAGCCGCGTGCGCCGCTGGCTGTGGGCGCTGCCGCTGCTGGCCTCGTTGGCCTTCGTCGCCGGCGATCTGGCCTGGACCTGGCGGGCGGACCGCGACGACCAGGCCGAACGCCGTGCCACCATGATTGCCGATGCGCTGAGCACCGAGGCGCAGTTGCGCGCCCGCATGGACGTGGAGGCCACCTACCTGGAAGATCTGGCGAAACAATTGCCGCACTTGCCGCGCAACACCGCCGGGCTGGCCACCAACGCCGACGTGTCCAACGGCCTGCGCAGCCTGTGGCAAAGCGTGACCTGGCTGGACGCCAACAACCGGATCGTCGCCAATGTTCCCGAGCAGCAACCGATTAGTCACGGCGCGCTGCGCGAGCTGTTGGAAAGCCCCGGCATGTCGGCTCACCTGGTGCAGGCCGCGGGCACGGACCGCCTCGTGGTGCGCTATTCGGCGGCTCTGCTGCTGCGCCGTGGCACACCGTGGTGGGTCTCGCGCAAATACGATGTGCAGCTGCTGGACACCTCCGACCAGACCATTGCCTCGGTGGATGAAGTGCCGTTGCACCTGGACCCGCAGGCCCATGAAAGCTACAAGGTGCAAGTCGGGCGCAACATGCCCGGCACCTACCTGGAGCTCACCTTGCGCGAGATACCCCGGCCGTTCTGGCGCACTCTGCCGGTGGTGCTGGTGGTGGGCTTCCTGGCACTGATGCTGGTGGCCACCGTGCTGCTGCGTCGCCAGGTACGCCAGATCTCGCGTGCCGAGGGCGCCTGGCGCACCGAAGCCGCCTGGCGCCAGGCCATGGAAGACTCAGCCCTGGTGGGTCTGCGCGCACGCGATGCCGAGGGGCGCATCCTCTACGTCAACCGCACCCTCTGCGATATGGTGGGCTTGCCCGCGCACAAGCTGGTCGGCCTGACGCCGCCCATGCCCTACTGGCCGCCGGAATCCATCGACGAAGTCATGCTGCGCAACCGCCGCAATCTGGCGGGCAATGCCCCTCGCGACGGCTACGAAGCCGTGTGGCGCCACCAGGACGGGCACATGTTGAACGTGATGGTGTTCGAGTCGCCGCTGATCGACGCCGATGGCACGCAGATCGGCTGGATGGGCTCCATCATCGACATCACCGCACGCAAGCACCTGGAAGAACGCGAGCGCCACCAGGCCGAGGCCATGGCCCACCAGGCCCGCCTGACCACACTGGGCGAGGTCGCCTCGGCCCTGGCGCACCAGTTGAACCAGCCGCTGACTGCCATCATCGGCTACAACGCCGGCCTGCAGCGCATGCTGCACCAGGAAGGTTATGCCAACCAGCCGGTGCTGAAGGCGCTGAGGAACCAGGGCGAACAGGCCGCCGAGGCCGGGCGCATCGTGCAGCGCATACGCGAGTTCCTGACCCGCCGTGCGCCCCAGCGCGAACCCAGTGACCTGGCCGCCGTAGCACGCCGCGCGGTGGAGCTGCTGCAGCGCGATCTGAAGCGCCAGCACATCGAGATCCAGTGGGCGCTGGCCAGCAATTTGCCACCGGTGTACGCCGACCCCATACTGATCGAACAGGTGCTGATCAACCTGGTGCGCAATGCCGCTGACGCTCTGGCCGGTCACCGCCGCGAAGGCCAGATCCGCATCACCGCCACGCCGGCGGGCGAGCGTTTTGTGCGCCTGGACGTGGAGGACGACGGCCCCGGACTGGACGGCCGCAGCATCGAGCGACTGACCGCACCCTTCTATTCGACCAAGCTGGAAGGCATGGGCATGGGCCTGGCGATTTGCCGCTCGGTGATCGAGATCCACCACGGCAGCATGGACGCCGGCCCCAGCCTGCTGGGCGGTGCCCGCCTGTCCTTCACCCTGCCCCTGTTCGAGGCCCACGACGTCTACACCCAAGACGAGGAAATCAACGCATGACACTCCCCAACCACCCCGTAGCCGTACACCTGGTGGACGACGAGGCGCCGGTGCGCGACGCGCTGGAGTTTCTGTTCAGCTCGCATGGCTTCAGCGTCTGCAGCTATGCCAACGGCCCGACCTTTTTGGCCGCGCTGGACGGCCCCACGCCGGTACGGGGCTGCATCCTGCTGGACGTGCGTATGGAGCCGTTGTCGGGGCTGCAGGTGTACGACGAGCTGGCGGCACGCGGCAACACCCTGCCGGTGATTTTTCTGACCGGCCACGGCGACATTCCCATGGCCGTGGAGGCGCTGAAAAAAGGTGCTTTCGATTTTGTGGAAAAACCGTTTGGCGACGCCGCCCTGGTGGAGCGGGTGCGCGATGCACTGGCGGTGGAAGCTGCCCAGCAGCAGCGCCTAGCCGAGGGCGATGCGCGCGGCGCCAAGCTGGCCGGCCTGACACAGCGCGAGCGCGATGTCATGCACCGCGTGGCCGCCGGCAAGCTGAACAAGGTCATCGCCGATGAAATGCATATCTCGGTGCGCACGGTGGAGGTCTACCGCGCCCGCGTCTATGCCAAGCTGGCTGTGCGCTCCTCCGCCGAGCTGGCGACGCTGCTGGCCAAGGCCTGAGCATTCGCGGCGTCCACTTCAGCGGCGTGCGCTGGCCGACTGCTCTGCAGACCGGATGAAATTCACAACCCGCTCAACAAGTGCCTGGGCCAAAGGGAGCTGCGGCATGGAATAGGTTTGCAAATTGGCTGCCCTGTCCACGGGGGCCATTTTGAGGATGTGGTTCATGCCCTCTACCAGGCAAAGAGTGGCGTCTGGACGCGCGGCAGCAAGCCTATGCGCGTCTGCAACCCCTACCTGCAGGTCTGTGCTGCCTTGGACAATGAGCGCAGGGCAGTAGGTCTTGGCGAATTCGTTGGCTGGATCGAGCGTGAACCAGGACGCCAGGTAATTCATGATGCCGGGGCGGTAGAACTGTGCGAGCTCGGCGGGGACGTTGGGGGTGGTATCTCCCTCGCACAGGCATGCCGCAATGTGTTGGGACGCCTCTTGCAGCGCAGGCGGCACACCCGCCGCCGCCAGTTGGTGCGCGATGATTTTGGGAGCCGCTTCGCCGGCACCCGCGACCAGGATGAGGCCCGCTACCTGAGCGCCTTGGGCGCCTTGCGCGGCCATGGTCGCGACGAGGGCGCCTTCGCTGTGGCCCAACAGAAAAACCGCGGATATGCGTTCGAGAGACGCCAGAACTGCACGCCAGGCCAGAGCGTCATCGACATAGCGGATGAAGCGTAAATCTTGTTCCCGCGTTGCGTTCACCTGGCTGGAGCCAACGCCACGTTTATCGACCCGCAGCGAAGCGATGCCTTGTGCTGCCAGAGCATGCGCCAACAGTTTCAGGCTGTCATTGGGCAGGCCCGGCAAGTTGCCATCCCGATTTACGGGGCCAGAGCCGGCCAACAGAAGAACTGCCGGTATTGCTGAAGCACCAAGGGGCAGCGTGAGGGTGCCACATAGGCCATCCGTGCTGATCTCGCTTTCGGTCCAGGTCGGTGCGAATTCAGGAGAAAGCATGGCGAGTCCCGGTACCCTGCCGGAGCAGCGTGGTGAGTGGATGGTTGGTGCTATTGAATTCGTAGCTGCTGGCGCAGGTATTTCCTGCGCCAGAGCCACTTTTTATTTAAATTTCTCAGCGGCGTACCACTGCATCGCCAGGCGCAAAGTCGGCCGCCTTCAGCGGGCTGCGGCTGGTGATATAGCCACGCAGCACGTCGGCGTCCACAAAGCCGCTGTCAACATAGTTCTTGTGGGCAATCAGCTTGGGGTAGCCGTCGCCGCCCACGGCCTGGAAGTTGTTGACGGCCATGCGGTAGGTTTTGGCGGGGTCCACGTTCCTGCCCTGGATGCGTGCGCTGGTGACGACGCCACCGGTCATGACCAGCTCGATGCCGGCAAATTGCGGGAAGGCGCCGGAGCCGACGGACATTTTGGCGGTGGCGTTCAGGTAGTCCATGACCTCGGCACCGGTGAAATCCACCGTGGCGATGGTGTTGCCAAAGGGCTGGACCTTGAGCACGTCCTTGTAGGTCAAAGTACCAGCGGGCAGCGAGTCGCGTACGCCGCCGGCATTCACCACGGCGAAGTCGGCCTTGGTTTTTTCCATCATCGACAGGCCAACCAGCACGCCCATGGCGGCGGGTTTGGCGCGGATCACGCTGCGGTCGCCTTCGATGCGGGCATCGCTGCTGCCGACTTCCATGCCTAGTTTTTCCTGGCCGATGTTTTGGTAGGGCGTGAGCATGGCCAGCATGGCCGGGTCTTCGGCGATTTCGCTGGTGTAGTAGGCCTTGGCGGTTTTGCCGTCGGCCAGCTTCACGGTCTTCTTGAGGTTGATGGGAATCAGCGCGTAGTGCACCAGCTTGAATTCACCGTTGCGGTATTCAAAGTCGGCGCGGCCCACGTACTTGCCCCACTCGTGGGCCTGCACGATCCAGGTGCCGTTCTGGCGGTCCGGGGCGCAGGGCGTGCCGGGCACATAGGTTTCGTCGCGTACGTTTTCGGCCTTCATGCAGACCGGATTTTGTGAATGGCCGCCGACCACCAGGTCGATGCCCTTGACGGCGCGGGCCATCTCCACATCGCCCTCGGCCTGGCTGCCGTGCTGGCCGTCCACATAGTGGCCCATATGGGTGGCGGCGATGACCACGTCAGCCTTGGCACGCAGTTCGGGTACGACATTGCTGGCTTCTTTGATGACGCTACGGAACTCCACGCCCTTGACGTTGTCGGGGTGCACCATCTTGTAGGTGTCTTCGGTGGTCAGGCCCATCACGCCCACCCGCAAGCCACCTACGTTGAAAATCTTGTAGGGCGCGAACATGCGCTGGCCGTTGTCGTAGATATTCGCCGACAGCATGGGGAAGGTGGCCAGGTCGCGCTGCATTTTCAGTACGGCGCGGGGCTTGTCGAACTCGTGGTTGCCTACCGCCATGGCGTCAAATCGCAGCAGGTTCATGCCGCGGAAGTCGGGCACGGCGTCTTGCAGGTCGGACTCGGGCACACCGGTGTTGATGTCGCCACCGCTGAGCAGCAGCACTTGGCCACCAGCCGCAGCCACCTCGGCACGTACCTGGTCCACCACAGTTTTCTGCGCCGACATGCCGTATTCGCCATCGCTGTTCTTCCAGAAACGGCCATGGTGGTCGTTGGTGTGCAGCACGGTTAGGTGGTAGGTCTTGTCCTTCTCCGGGCCCGCAGGGCCCATGGACGAGCAGCCGGCCAGAGCGGCAACGAGCAGGACAAGAGCGAAGCGGCGGGTAGGCATTTTCATAAAAACTCCAGGAGTGGAATTGCAAACGCAAGATCAAGAGGGAGGCCTAAGGAGGTCCGGGACTTATTCCAGAAACACCGCAGAACCGGCTCCGCCGGGCTGCAGGTGTTGCCCCCTGCTTGTCACATCGGTTTTTTAAACCGATACGAGGGGGGTTGGCGGAAACGCGCAGCGTGGAGCCTGGGGGTGTGCTACTTCTTCCCACGGAGTTCGTGCATGCGTTCGTCAAAGTACTTTTGAACGGTGTAGCGGTCCGACAACACGACTTCTCGGCGTGGGTGCAGGAACAGCGGCAGTGATACGCGCGACTTGAAGCGGCCCTCGCCCGTGGGGTTGAGCACGCGGTGCGTGGTGGACGGGTAGTAGTGACCGCTGGCTTCTTGCAGCATGTCGCCGATATTGACGATCAGCAGGCCGAAGTCACAGGGCACGTCGAACCAGGCGCCGTCCTTGCCCAGCACCTGCAGGCCGGGCTCGGTAGCAGCGGGCAGGATGGTCAGCAGGTTGATGTCGCCATGGGCTGCGGCGCGCACGCTGCCGGGCTCTTCGTCACCACGCAGCGGTGGGTAGTGCAGCACGCGCAGCAGGGTTTGGTCGCAGCCCTCGATCATTTGGGGCAGCGGTTCGGTGTAGCGGGCGCGCACCTCGGGCGGGGAGTTGTCTTCGACCCATTTCAGCAGCTCGGCGGCCAGGGCACTACCAGCTTTGTAGTAGCGCTGCGCCGCGTCCGACACCTCGGCCGGATAGCGGCCCCAGGGGTAGATATGGTAGAACTCCTTGAGGTCGCGCTTGTCGTTGCCCTTGGCGGTTTCCGACACCGCGGGCGAGAAGTAGCCGTCAAACCTGACCGGGTCTTGCGTGTACTTGTATTTGGCTTCGGAGCCAAAAAACGCCAGCCATTCGGCGTAAATGCCTTCCACCAGATTTTGGTCCAGCGGATGGTTGGCCAGCACACCAAAGCCGGTGTTGTGCAGGCTTTGGCAAAAGTCTTGCGCCGCGGTGGCGCTGCGGTAATCGACAACCGGGAGCTGCATGACAGGTTCCTTCTCGGGAGGGGCGTTTTAGCGGGGTAGCCAGTCGGACATCAGGGTGTCTTCAAACACGGTGTTGCACGACTCGGCCTGCACCTGCATGCAGACCTGGGTGGCCGGTTTGTCGGCCCAGCCGGCTTGCGGGTGGAAGATGTCCTTGCGCTTCATCATGGTCTGGCCGTTGGCGATGCCTTCGGTGGCAACACGGATGGCGCCGCTTTCCAGGGTGAAGAACTCGGGGTTCACCAGGTAGATGAAGGCCAGCACATCGTGGCCGAAGCAGCCGTGGATCTTGGCCACATGCGGGTAGATGCCGCTGTAGAAGTCGGCATAGAAGCTCACCGCGTGGTGCAGTACATCGGTGGCAATGTGCTGGTGCTTGTCGGCAATCTTCTTGATCAGTGCCAGTGGCACGATCACGCGGTGGGTCACGTCCAGGCCGACCATGGTCAGCTTCCAGCCGGCGGTGAAGACGTGGTCGGCCGCGTGCGGGTCGTTCCATACATTGGCTTCGGCCACGGGGGAGACGTTGCCGGGCTCGGTCACCGTGCCGGCCATCAGGATGACTTCCTTGAGCAGCTTGGGCAACTGGGGTTCGAGCTTCAGTGCCAGGCTCAGATTGCCCAGCGGGCCTACGGCCACCAGCGTGATTTCACCGGGGTGGGCGCGGGCCATGTCCACGATGAACTGGGCCGACGAGCGTGGGTCCAGCTGGTTGGCGGTGGCGACGCGCGAGGCCAGGTTGCCCAGGCCGTCCGCACCGTGGATGAAGGCCGGTGGCGCCTCGCCGGGCTTGACCCAGGGCGTGGCTACACCTTTGGTCACGGGAATCGTCTTGCCCGCGATGGCCGTCAGATACAGGGCGTTGATGGCGGCCTGTTCCACGGTGACATTGCCGAAGGTGGTGGTGATGCCGACCACGTCGATGGCCGGGTGGGCCAGTGCGAAGTACAGGGCCATGGCGTCGTCCACGCCGGGGTCGGTATCAAAAATGACTTTGTGTTGGGTGCTCATGGTGTTCTTTCGTTCTTTGAATAGGGGGTGAAAAGGGCTTAGGCCGGGAAGCCGCAGAAGGCGCGCAGCGCAGCTTCTGCACCAGCCGGCGCGCCGCTGGCGACCAGGGCCTGCACCTCGGCGTGGCTGGGGATGCTGGACTGTGCGCCGGCCCGGGTACAGGCCAGTGCGCCGGCAGCGCTGCCGTATTGCAGGGCCTGCGCCAAGGAATGGCCTTGCGACAGCGCGGCGGTCAGGGCGCCGCAAAAGCTGTCGCCGGCCGCAGTGGTGTCCACCGGTGTGACGGGGAAGGCCGCTTGCAGCGTGATGTCACCGTCCAGCCGGGCGCAGCAGCCGCGGTGGCCCAGGGTGACCACTACGCAGCGCACGTCCAGCCGCGCCAGGCATTCGGCCACGCTGCCTTCATGCTGGGCTACGCTGGCGAGTTCGCCTTCGTTGACCACCAGCACGTCCACGGCGGCCAGCAGGGCCGGGGGCAGCACTTGCGCGGGCGCGGCGTTCAGCACCACCTGCACGCCCTGGGCGCGCGCGGCTTGGGCGTAGGCGGTGACGGTGTCGAGTGGGGTTTCCAGCTGCAGCAGCAGGTGGGTGAAGCCTTGTAGCGGGGGTAGGTGTTCGGCCTGCAGGGCGAGGTTGGCGCCAGGGGCAACGGTGATGGCGTTTTCGGCGTCGTCGGACACGCAGATGAAGGCGGTGCCGGTGGGCTTTTCAGAGCGCACGATGTGTGGGACCACGGCGGCCTCGGCCAATGAGGTCTCCAGCGGCTGGGCAAAGGCGTCGTCACCCAGCGCCAGCAGCATATGCGTGGTGGCGCCGCCTGCCCGGGCGCAGGCGATGGCCTGGTTCGCGCCCTTGCCGCCGGGAAAGGTCTGGAACGCATGGCCCAGCACGGTTTCACCGGGGGCTGGGATGTGCGGTGCCCGCACGACAAAATCAAGATTGGCAGAGCCAGCGACAAAAATCATGGATGGTTCTAAACAGAGGTTGCGGCATGTGGGGAGGGTGGGCGCTGCATCAGGCAGGCGCCGCCCCGTGCGAGCAACATGCTACGCGAATTTACGTGCACCCAGGGGTGCCCTCACCCGGGTTTGCTGATAGCGGGTATACCGATTTCCGCACGGTGTGCATCAAATCGGCCGCAGCCGCAAATGAATCCAGCACCGGCAGCTATGTTTTATATAGCAAATCGCTGAGCGATCGTGGTGGTGTTAGCCGCCGGAGTCCAACGTGAAGGTGGCGTGTTTGTCCTGGCCCAGGTGTTCCACCATTTGCTCCAGCGCGGGCTTGAGACCGGCCTTCAGGGTGTGGGGCGGGTTGATCAGGAACATGCCGCTGGCGGGCAGGCCAGGGCGCTTGACTTCACCGGTGGCATCGGTGGTGAGCTTGCTGAACTTGACGGTCAGCGTGGCGTGCAGCCAGCTCTTGCCGGCCTTGGTGGCCAGGGTTTTGAGTTTGCGGGGCAGGTCGTGTGCCTCGGGCCGCGGGATGATGGGGTACCAGACGGCATAGGTGCCGGTGGCAAACAGCTTCAGGCAGTTGGCCGCCATGGTCGACACCAGCGCGTAGTCGCTCTTGATTTCATAGCTGGGATCGCACAGCAGGAAAGCGCGGCGGCTGGGTGGGGGCAGGAATTTGCGGATACCTTCAAAGCCGTCTTCGCGGAACACGGCGACCTGGCGGCCGGCTTCCAGCTGGGCGATGTTGGCCGACAGGGTTTTGCTGTCTGTGGGGTGCAGCTCAAACAGCTTCAGCCGATCGTGGTCACGTAACAGTTGTTGCATGATGAACGGAGAGCCGGGATAGACCTTTTTGGCGCCGCTTTTGTTGAAGCTGGCCACCATGTCCAGGTAGTCCTGCAGCAGGGGGGCGGGCTGCCATGGTGCTTCGCCGGGGGCGGGGGGCGCCAGCAGCTTGAGAATGCCGTCTGCCGCCTCACCGCTGGTTTCGGCGTAGTCGCCGTCGAGCCGGTATAGGCCGGCACCCGCATGGGTGTCCAGCACGGCCAAGGCCGGGTCTTTTTCGGTCAAATATTTAAGGGCGGCAATCAACACCGTGTGCTTGAGCACGTCGGCGTGGTTGCCCGCATGGAAGGCGTGGCGGTAACTAAACATGCCCCAATGGTAACGAGGCGGGCGCCTGCCGTGTGGTGCCGGCCACTAAACTATGGTCCCCCGACCGCCATATGTCCGATTTAGCCTACCCGCCAGTTCTCCACAAAGTGCACCACACCGATGCGCTGGCTAACGGCACGCGCCTGGGGGAGTTCGAGCTGGTCCGGTTGCTGGGCGTGGGCGGCTTTGGCATGGTCTACCAGGCCTACGACCATTCACTGCAGCGTTCGGTCGCCATCAAGGAATACATCCCCACGGCGCTGGCTGGGCGTACCGGTGGGTCGTCGGTGGTGATTCGGTCTTCGCTGGACGGCAACAGTTACCAGGCGGGTTTGCAGTCTTTTGTGGCCGAAGCCCGGCTGTTGGCGCAGTTTGACCACCCGTCCCTGGTCAAGGTGCTGCGTTTCTGGGAGGCGAACAACACCGCCTATATGGTGATGCCGCTGTACCACGGCCTGACGCTCAAGCAGGCGCGCAGCCAGATGCGCCGCCCGCCGTCCGAGGCCTGGTTGCGCCAGGTGCTGTGGTCGGTGCTGGAAGCGCTGAAGCTGTTGCACGCGCACCAGACCCTGCACCGGGACGTGTCGCCCGACAATATTTTTCTGCAGGATGTGGGTCCACCGGTCTTGCTGGACCTGGGCGCGGCCCGGCGCGCCATTGGCGACCTGAGCCGCAAGCACACGGCGGTGCTGAAGGTGAATTACGCGCCCATTGAGCAATACGCTGATGCACGCGACATGGTGCAGGGCGCCTGGAGCGACCTGTATTCACTGGCTGCAGTAGTGCACGGCTATTTGGCCAACGATTTGCCCCTGCCTGCTACCTTCCGCGTGTTGCGTGACCGCATGCCCAGCATGCGCGAACTGGCGCAATCGGCACACAGCCTGTACGGCTGTAATTACTCGCCGGCGTTCGTCGACACGTTGGACCGCAGTCTGGCCATACGCCCCGAGGACCGGCCCCAGTCGGTGGAAGCTTTCTCCGAAGCGCTGGATTTGCAGGTGCCGTCCGATATGGCCCGCTTTGACTGGCGGGCTGCCATGGGTGAGGGCTGGCAGCTGTCTCGCGACGAGCAGGCGGCGCGCGCCAAGCCCCAGCCCGCTGATCTGGCTGAGCAACCCACCCAATTTGTCTACCGTCCAGCGGCGCCTGTGGTGGTGGATGTTGCCGCCGTCGCGCCTGTGCTGTTGGCTGGAACGGAGCAGCGGACGACGCTGTGGCGTAAGACCGTGGGGTGGGGTGGGGCTGTCGTGTTGGCGGTCGGGGTGGCTGCGGGGGTGTACTGGAGTGGGTTTTTGCCCGCTGCCCAGACTCCTGCCGTGGCGGCCATGCCTGCGGTCGCACTGAGTGCCAAACCGGCTGTTGTGACCGAGCCCGCGGCTGCTGTGGCGGCGCAGGCGGCATCCCAGGATCAAGCAGCCTCCAGTCCGAAGTCTGTGGCGAGCGCGGCCCAAGCCACGAGGCCAGTTGTGCGCAAGCCGCGTGTAGCCGCCCCCCCTGCAAGTGGCGCCTCGGCTGCTGCAACTGCACCGCAGACGCGGCCTCGGGAGGCGCGGATTTCGACCACGATCGTGGAGCTGTGCCCGGAAAGCAACTTCATTGCCCGTCCCATGTGCCTGTACCGCGAGTGCCAGAAGCCGGAATTTGCCGAGTTGCCGGTGTGCGTGGAGAACACGCAACGGCTGAATCGCAACCAGCGAAAACACTCTTAAACAACCAGTTTGACGGCCGGGCCTGCAACTTTGTATAATCCAAGGCTGCCCAGCGGTTTGCTAGCCCCGCGGTGCAGTTTAAAAACCACCTAAGAGATCTCCACCAGAGAGACGCCGACCGTGGAAAAGGGCTGCTAGGACGCCAACCCCTCAGGTTGGCCAAACCATTCTTTTAAAGAGAAAACTCATGACCAAGACCTTCAGCGCGAAACCCGCTGACGTGGTGCACGAGTGGTTTGTGATTGACGCGACCGATAAGGTCCTCGGACGAGTAGCCAGCGAAGTTGCTCTCCGTTTGCGCGGCAAACACAAGGCCATTTACACGCCTCACGTCGATACCGGTGACTTCATCGTCATCATCAACGCAGCCCAGCTGCGCGTGACCGGTGCCAAATCGAACGACAAGATTTACTACAGCCACTCCGGCTACCCAGGTGGTATTTCTGCCATCTCGTTCCGCGACATGCAAGCCAAGCACCCAGGCCGCGCTTTGGAAAAAGCCGTCAAGGGCATGCTGCCCAAGGGCCCGCTCGGCTACGCCATGATCAAGAAGCTCAAGGTGTACGGTGGTGCTGAGCATCCACACACCGCCCAACAGCCTAAAGTGCTGGACATCTAAGGAGTATCCAGATGATTGGTGATTGGAACAATGGCACCGGCCGTCGCAAATCCAGCGTCGCCCGTGTGTTTATCAAGAAGGGCTCCGGCCAAATCAAGGTCAACGGTAAAGACATCACCGAGTTCTTCGGTCGTGCTACCTCGATCATGATCTGCAAGCAGCCTCTGGTGCTGACCAACCACGCCGAAACTTTCGACGTGATGGTCAACGTGCACGGTGGTGGTGAATCCGGCCAAGCCGGCGCAACCCGCCACGGCATTACCCGCGCCCTGATCGATTACGACGCAACGCTCAAGCCTGAGCTGAGCAAAGCCGGCTTCGTGACGCGTGATGCGCGTGAAGTCGAACGTAAGAAGGTCGGTCTGCACTCTGCACGCCGCCGCAAGCAGTTCTCGAAGCGTTAAGCTTTTCGCTCTGTGCGACGCAAAAACCGCCAAGCCTTCGGGCTTTGGCGGTTTTTGTTTTTGAAAAGACCGCACTGCTGATACCGGCAAATTGTTTGCCCCGCAACTTAAGTCGGGAATTGCAGTAGCATCACCTAGATTCTTTACGGAGTACCCCATGAGCGCCCTAGCCGAAAACATCCAGACCGAAATGCCCACCCCCATCGTCTTCACCGACAGCGCTGCCGCCAAAGTGGCCGACCTGATCGCCGAAGAGGGCAATCCGGATCTCAAGCTGCGGGTGTTCGTGCAGGGTGGCGGCTGCTCCGGCTTCCAATACGGCTTCACTTTTGACGAGATCACCAACGAAGACGACACCACCATGACCAAGAACGGTGTGTCTCTGCTGATCGACGCCATGAGCTACCAGTACCTGCTGGGCGCAGAGATCGACTACAAGGAAGACCTGCAAGGCGCCCAGTTCGTCATCAAGAACCCTAACGCTACCAGCACCTGCGGCTGCGGCTCCAGCTTCTCGGCCTGATTGGCCACCCCGTCTTGAAAAGGCCGCCCATGGGCGGCTTTTTCTTTGCTACAACCGGTTTGGACAAGGAGCGGTTACCGCATGCAAGATGAAGCGACGCGCCAGCGGTTGCTCTGGCTGGTGGCTATTGGGTTTTTCATGCAGACCCTGGACGCCACCATCGTCAATACCGCCTTACCGGCCATGGCCGCCAGTCTGGGCGAAAGCCCTTTGCGCATGCAGTCGGTGGTGGTGGCCTATTCGCTGACGATGGCCATGTTGATCCCAGCCTCGGGCTGGATGGCCGACCGCTTCGGCACACGCCGCCTGTTTGTTGCCGCGATTGCTCTTTTCACGCTGGGTTCCTTGTTTTGCGCGATGTCGCACAGCCTGACGCAATTGGTGGCCTCCCGTGTGTTGCAAGGGGTTGGTGGGGCTTTATTGCTGCCTGTGGGGCGCTTGGCGGTGCTACGGGCATTTCCGCGCGAGCAGTTTTTGAAAGCCATGAGCTTTGTTGCGCTGCCGGGCTTGATTGGCCCGCTGATCGGCCCGACTCTGGGTGGCTGGCTGGTGGAGTACACCACTTGGCACTGGATCTTTCTGATCAATCTGCCGGTGGGTGTGCTGGGCGGCATGGCCACCCTGGCCTGGATGCCCGAGGGCCTGCGTGTGGAGTACAAGCGCTTTGATCTGAGTGGTTATGCACTGCTGTCGTTTGGCATGGTGGCTCTATCCTTGGCGCTGGATGGCCTGTCCGAACTGGGGCTGCGCCAGGCCACCGTGCTGGTGTTGCTGATGTTCGGCCTGGCCAGCCTGGTGGCCTATTGGCTGCACGCGGTGCGGGAACCCGAGCCCTTGTTTTCACCCAGGTTGTTCGCCATTCCTTCGCTGGCCATTGGTCTGCTGGGCAATCTGTTTGCGCGCATAGGCAGCAGCTGCATGCCGTTTCTGATTCCGTTGCTGCTGCAGGTCAGCATGGGCTACAGCCCGGCACAGGCCGGCATGATGATGCTGCCGGTGGCGGCAGCCGGTATGGTGACCAAGACCCTGGCGACGCGCCTGATCACCTGGCTGGGCTACCGCAAGGTACTGGTACTGAATACCGCGCTGGTAGGGCTGACCATGGCCAGCTTTGCTTTTGTAACACCGGAGCAGCCGCTGTGGCTGCGCCTGGTGCAGCTGGCTTTCTTTGGGGCGGTCAACTCCATGCAGTTCACTGCCATGAATACGGTGACTTTGAAGGACCTGGATGGTCCGTTGGCCAGCAGCGGCAATAGCCTGCTGTCCATGGTGCAGATGCTGGCCATGGGGATGGGGGTGGCAGCCGCAGGGGCGGTGCTGGCGGGTTACACCGGCTATTTCCAGGCTGTGGGTGCTACGCAGACCTTGCAGGCTTTCCACGCTACGTTTGCCACCATGGGGCTGATGACCTTGGCATCGGCCTGGATCTTTTGGCAGCTGGCACCCGACGAGAAGGTGGCGGCCCCAGCAGGTGCAGCTGACCTGGAGTAGGGCTCAGGCCGGGTAGATCGCGCCCAGCACCCGGTTGCCGCGTGCGCCGGTGACGCTGGCAAGGCTGCCCGGTGCGCGCAGCAGCGTCTGGCGTGCCAGCCAGGCGAAGGCTGAGGCTTCCACCTGTAGAGGCGGTAGCCCGTGGGCGGCCGAGGATTGCACCTGTATGGTGGGCAGTGCTGCCTGGATGCGCCGCATCAGCTGACCGTTCAAGGCGCCGCCGCCGCATACGATCAATTGTTTGCTATTTTTTCCATAGCTACTTGCGCAGGTAGCATTTGCGCTGGCGGTCAATTCGGTCAATGTAGCTTGTACGTCTACCGGGCTCAGCCCGGCAAATCCCTGGAGCTTGGCGGCCAGCCAACCGGGGTTGAACAGGTCGCGGCCCGTGCTCTTGGGCGGTGCCTTGGTCAGAAAGGGCTCGTCTAGTAAGGCGGCCAGCAAGTCCGGCTGCACGCTGCCGCTGGCGGCCCAGGCGCCGTCGGCATCGAAGGGCTGGCCGGTATGTTGTTGGCACCAGTAGTCCATTAGCGCATTGCCGGGTCCGCAGTCAAAGCCCAGGATCTGCTCGCCGTCCAGCACGCTGAGGTTGGAGATGCCACCGATGTTCAGCACCGCCACCGCTTCCTGTGCACGGCCGAACACCTGGTGGTGGAAGGCCGGCACCAAGGGGGCGCCCTGGCCGCCGGCGGCGATGTCGCGACTGCGGAAGTCCGCCACGACGGTGATGCCTGTGCGCTCGGCCAGCAGGGCTGGGTTGTTCAGTTGCAGGGTGTAGCCGGTGCCGTCAAATTCCTGCGGGCGGTGGCGTACGGTCTGGCCGTGAGCGCCAATGGCCTGGATGGACGCTGCAGCGGCTTGGCCACGGTCCAGCAACAGCTGGACAACCTTGGCATAGAGTTCGGCCAAGGCATTGGCGGCCAGGGCCGCCCGGTGCAGCTCGTTGTCGCCCGGTGAATTCAAGGTTAGTAGCCCGGCCCGGTGCGCATCGACAAAGGGCAGGCTGGCGTGCTGCAGCACCTGCATGCGGCCACCGGCAAAGTCAGCAAGTACACCGTCCACGCCGTCCAGCGAGGTGCCGGACATCAGGCCGATGTAGAGCTCGGACATTTTAGTCAGCGCTGGCCTGTTGCACGGCAGAGGCTGCGGACAGCTGCTGGCGCATGGTGGCGGCGAGTTTGTCAAACATTGGCTTGGCTGCGGCGGACAGCGGTTGGCTTTCGCTTTGGCGGGCCACCGTCATCGGGTCCTGGTGCACACCATCGACGCGGAACTCGAAGTGCAGATGCGGGCCGGTTGCCCAGCCGGTGGCGCCAATCGCGCCGATATGCTCGCCCTGGCTGACCTTTTGGCCCGTGCGCACATTGATCTGGCTCAGGTGCGCGTACAGGGTTTCGTTGTGGTTGTTGTGGCGGACGATGATCACGTTACCGTAACCATTTTGCACACCCGCGAACTCCACCACCCCGTCACCCACGGTACGCACCGGCGTGCCAGTGGTACCCGCGTAGTCCACACCGAGGTGGGCTTTCCACAGCTTCAGAATGGGGTGGAAGCGCATGGAGAAGCCGCTGGTGATGCGGGAGAACTCAACCGGCGCAGTCAGGAAGGCACGGCGCAGGCTTTGTCCGTCCAGCGAGTAGTAGCTGCCCTTTTGACCGGGTTCGGCAAACCACATGGCCTGGTAGGTCTTGCCATTGCTGAAAAATTCAGCACTCAAGACGCGGCCAGTGCGCAGCACCTGGCCGTCGGCTTCAACGGTTTCATAGACCACCGAGAAATGGTCGCCCTTGCGCAGCGCGCGGCGGAAGTCGATGTCGCCCGAGAAGATTTCGGCGACCTGGGTGGCGACGGCGTCGGGAATGCCGGCTTCGTCGGTGGCGGCAAACAGCGAGCTGCGAATCGTGCCGCCGGCCAGCCGGCTGGTGGTGTCCAGCTGGGCATCTTCCATGCGGGAGCGGAAGCCCTGGGCGGTCTTTTCGACCACCAGGCGCTGGATGGCGCCGTCGTTGCCCGGGCTCCACAGCGCGCTGAGAGACAGCAGGGCTTGTTTGTCGGTTGCCTCGGCTTTCACGATGCGGCCGGCGCGGCCGAAGATGGCCTTATTGGCCAGTGCATCGCTGCGCAGGAATGCGACCGCGTCCGCATCGGCGATGCCCAGGCGCTGCAGCAGCGATGTGGCAGTGTCGCTGGAGCGGGTGGTTTCCGTGCGGAACAGATTGAAGCTGTGCAGATCGAGTGCCGCAGCCTGCTCTTGCAAGGGCAGGGGTTGCACCGATTCCGTGATTTGCCGTACCGGCAGGTCAGCGGCGTCTGGGCCTAGGGAGGCGACGGCAAATGCGCCGCTGCCACCGCCTAAGAGTACGGCCGCCACCAGCGCGGTGATGCGCTTGGGGTGGCGTTGTACCAAAGACAAAAGCCTATCGCTGACGGTGTTGAGACCGTTGTTCAAAAGATTGAATTCCCAAAAAGAGGTTTGCTGCAGAGACGTGGAAGGCCCTGGAAGTTCAGTCAGGTCATGCGCAATGGCCGGTAGCAGGAAGCGGGCCTGCGAGCCGTGTATTGCGCCAGACCTGGGGTTTTGGGCGGCCTATCAGGCAACGCACCACTAAAATCAGGGGCTGCAGCGAATCCGCGAGTATAGCGGTGCCCACCCTGGGCGACAATGGATAAAGACCTGAAAAACCCTTATGAATCAAGCAGTAAGTCCCGTATCGGGCAGTAATTTCCCTGTGACCGACCGTGTTCGGGAGGCCATGGCCGTGTCTTTACGCGGCTGTGACGAGCTGATTCCGCAAGAAGACTGGCTGAAGAAGCTGGCACGCTCCGAGGCCACCGGCACGCCGCTGCGCATCAAGCTGGGCCTGGACCCAACGGCGCCCGACATCCATATCGGCCACACCGTGGTGCTGAACAAGATGCGCCAGTTGCAGGATTTGGGCCATACGGTGATCTTTCTGATTGGCGACTTCACTTCGCTGATCGGTGATCCCAGTGGGCGTAACAGCACCCGGCCACCGCTGACCCCCGAGCAAATCAAGATCAACGCCGAAACCTATTACAAGCAGGCCAGCCTGGTGCTGGACCCGGCCAAGACCGAGATCCGCTACAACAGCGAATGGAGCGAGCCGCTGGGCGCGCGCGGCATGATCCAACTGGCCTCGCGCTACACCGTGGCCCGCATGATGGAGCGCAACGACTTCCACGACCGCTTCCACGGCGGCCAGTCCATCGCGGTGCACGAGTTCTTGTACCCGCTGATGCAGGGCTACGACTCGGTGGCGCTCAAGTCCGACCTGGAACTCGGCGGTACCGACCAGAAGTTCAATCTGCTGATGGGCCGGCACCTGCAGGCCGAATACGGCCAGGAGCCGCAGTGCATCCTGACCATGCCGCTGCTGGAAGGCCTGGACGGCGTGGAGAAGATGTCCAAGTCCAAGAACAACTACATCGGCATCAGCGAAGAGCCCAACACCATGTTCGCCAAGGTGTTGAGCATCTCCGACGTGCTGATGTGGCGCTGGTACACCTTGCTGTCGTTCAAGAGCGAGGCCGAGATTGCTGCGCTCAAGGCGGAAGTGGAGGCCGGCCGTAACCCCAAGGACGCCAAGGTGGCGCTGGCCAAGGAAATCACCGCCCGCTTCCACAGCGCTGCCGCAGCCGATGCGGCCGAGCAAGACTTCAACAACCGCAGCAAGGGCGGCGTGCCGGATGACATTGCCGAGCTGAGCCTGCCCTTGGGCGAAGGCGGTGCGGCCGTGGGTATTGCCGCGCTGCTGAAAATGGCCAACCTGGCGGCCAGCAGCGGCGAGGGCAACCGCCTGATCGACGGCGGCGGCGTGCGCGTGGATTCCAGCGTGGTCAGCGACAAGGGCTTGAAACTGGGTGCCGGCACCTATGTGCTGCAGGTGGGAAAACGCAAGTTTGCCCGCGTGACGCTGGGCTAATGCAGGCGTGAGGTCAAGGCGCTGGCGAGGCTAGCGGCTTGCCCTTTTCCACCACGTAGACGCCGACCAGTTGCACCGGGTTGGCGGTGTCGTTCTCGGCGGCGTGCACCACGCCTGCGGGAATGACAAAGGATTCACCCGCCTTGATACGGCGCGGCGGCTGGCCGTCCACCAGCAAAACGGTTTCGCCGGACATCACATAGCTGATTTCATCGC
The DNA here is from genome assembly GCF_059421805.1 of Rhodoferax sp. GW821-FHT02C08. NCBI lineage: Bacteria > Pseudomonadati > Pseudomonadota > Betaproteobacteria > Burkholderiales > Comamonadaceae > Rhodoferax > Rhodoferax sp. GW821-FHT02C08. Next base: position 245,029 of record NZ_JBWKVR010000005.1, on the reverse strand, counting down.
CGGGGTGGGTGTGGCGGGCCGCCTTGCCGCCGGGGGCAATTTCTACCCGTGCGACCACCGCCTCGCGCCCCGGTACTGAAACGTCTTCCTTGCCCACGATGGTGCGTGTCAAGCCACTGGTTTGCACCTGGGCGGCAGCTGCCAGGCCCAGCAGGCCGCCGACGAGGATGTAAATACCGTAGTTGCGCAAACGCATGGTGTGTCCTTTGAAAAATCGTGGCCTATCGTAGTGGTGTGGTCCAGGCCCATGCTCGGTGACAACCCTGAGGGCCGTGACCGACAATCGCCGCATGAAAGCTGTTTTACAAAGAGTGCGGGAAGCCCGCGTGGTCATTGCGGACGAGGTGGTGGGCCAGATTGGCCCCGGCCTGCTGGTGCTGGTGTGTGCCGAGCGCGGCGATGTGCCAGCCCAGGCCGACAAGCTGCTGGCCAAGATTTTGAAGCTGCGCATCTTCAGCGATGCGGCGGGCAAGATGAACCTGAGCCTGCAGGACGTGGCGGGCGGGCTGCTGGTGGTCAGCCAGTTCACGCTGGCGGCCGATGCTTCGGCGGGCAACCGGCCCAGCTTTATCAGCGCAGCGCTACCCGAGGACGGGCGCCGGCTGTACGACTATTTTGTAGCCCAGGCCCGGCTGCTGCATGCGCCGGTGCAGACCGGGCAGTTCGGTGCCGACATGCTTGTGCATCTGGTCAACGACGGGCCGGTGACGATTCCGCTGCAGTTTTAATCCGCCAGCTTAGTCGGCGTAAGGGTCGGCGATGCCCAGTTCTGCCAGGATCTCGGTCTCGTAAGCTTCCATCTCGTTGGCATCTTCTTCGCTGGTTTCGTGGTCCCAGCCCTGGGCGTGCAGGGTGCCGTGGACCAGCAGATGGGCGTAATGGTCTTTCAGCGACTTGCCGTTTTCTGCGGCTTCGCGGGCGACCACCGGGGCGCACAGCACCAGGTCGGCGGTAACCACCGGTTCTTGGGTGTAGTCGAAGGTCAGCACATTGGTGGCGTAGTCCTTCTTGCGGTATTCGCGGTTCAGGGCCTGGCCTTCTTCGGCATCGACGATGCGCACGGTGATTTCGGCGTCCAGCGCCAGTGCGTGGCGTATCCAGCGGGCCACGCTGTGGCGGGGCAGGGCGGCACGGTGCAGGGCCAGCTCTTCCTTGTTGGCCAGCTCACCAAATTGCAGCGAGAGTTGTAGGTTGTTCAGCATGTTTTTGGCTGCTAGCGCAGGTATCTTCTGCGCAGGCAGCTATCTAATTAATAGCGTAATGGATGGTGTTAAATAGTTTTGCGGGTACGCACGGCCAGGTCCGATTTGCCGCGCGTGTCGTAGGCGTCGACGATGCGCGCTACCAGCGGGTGCCGCACCACGTCGGCGCTGGTGAAGCGGGTGATGGCAATGCCCTTGGTACGGCGCAGCACCTGCTCGGCGTCGATCAGGCCGCTGAGCTGGGTTTTGGGCAGGTCGATCTGGCTGACGTCGCCAGTCACCACGGCCTTGGCGCCGAAGCCGATGCGGGTCAGAAACATCTTCATCTGCTCGGGAGTGGTGTTCTGTGCCTCGTCCAGGATCACAAAGGCGTTGTTCAGCGTGCGTCCACGCATGAAGGCCAGCGGCGCCACTTCCAGCGCGTTGCGCTCAAAGGCCTTTTGTACTTTCTCGGGCCCCATCAACTCGTACAGCGCGTCGTATAGCGGGCGCAGATAGGGGTCGATTTTCTGGTTCAGGTCGCCGGGCAGAAAGCCCAGGCGCTCGCCGGCTTCTACCGCCGGGCGGGTCAGCACGATGCGCTGCACCGCGCTGCGCTCCAGCGCGTCCACCGCACAGGCCACGGCCAGGTAGGTCTTGCCGGTGCCGGCCGGGCCAATGCCGAAGGTGATGTCGTGCTGGGCGATGTTGTCCAGGTAGGTGGTCTGGTTGGGCGTGCGGGCGCGCAGGTCGGTGCGGCGGGTTTGCAGGCTGTGGCCATCGGCGCCCAGGTCCGCATCGCTGGCCAGCATCAGCTGTACGGTGTCGGGCTTAATGGGACGGCCGGCCTGTTCGTACAGGGCCTGCAGCAGCTCCAGCGCCTGGTTGGCGGTGGCTTTGGGGCCGTCGATCTTGAATTGTTCGTGGCGGTGGGCGATCTTGATCTGCAGCGCGTCTTCAATGGTGCGCAGATGCGCGTCCATGGGGCCGCAGAGGTTGTCGAGCCGGGTGTTGTTGGGGGGCGAGAAGGTGTGGCGAACAATCATGGCTGTATTGTCGCCTGTACGCTGTGTTCAGGCGCTTGTCCTACGCGCAGGTGCGGGGGCGGCTTGTTAGGATGCGCTGCACACCATGGCCCAAGATTCACCGCCCCATATCGACAGCATCTCCCCTGCAGACAAGCCCGATGCGCTGACCGCCAGGCTGCTGGGCCGGTGGGCGGCGGCCGATCTGGCCGTGCCGGCGCAGTGGCGGGCCGCGACTTCGGCCTTGCAGGCACAGCCGCCGTCTGCGCACTGGGATCTGCAAAGCGTGGAGCGCTTGGACCATGTGGGTGCGCAATTGCTGTGGAACCACTGGGGCCGTCAGTGGCCAGCGCAGATCGACCTGCTGCCCGAGCAGCGCAGCCTGCTGGAGCGTGTCGCCAAATTCTCGTGTGAAGCGCCCCCCAGCCACGACGCGACCTGGGCGCAGTGTTTCGACGCGCTGGGCGCCTGGGTGCTGGCGGGCCTGGCGCAGGGGCTGGACTTGCTGCGCATGGTGGGGCAATTGGCGTTGGATCTGCTGCGCCTGGCGCGCCGCCCGCAGGCCGGGCCGTGGCGGGATGTTTCGGGCCATCTGTACCAAATGGGCACCATGGCCCTGCCCATCACTGCGCTGGTGGGCTTCTTGATTGGCGTGGTGCTGGCTTACCTGACATCGCAGCAGCTGCGCCAGTTCGGGGCCGAGGCTTTTATCGTCAACATCCTGGGCATGTCGGTGGTGCGCGAGCTGGGGCCGATGTTGGCCGCCATCCTGATTGCCGGGCGCTCCGGTTCGGCCATCACCGCGCAGATCGGCGTGATGCGCGTGACCGAAGAGCTGGATGCCATGCGCGTCATGGGTATCCCCCTGAGCTACCGGTTGGTGATGCCTCGCGCCATGGCGCTGGCGATTGCCATGCCGCTGATCACCGTATGGACTTCGGTCACCGCGCTAGCGGGGGGCATGCTGGCGGCGGACCTTTCGCTGGGCATCACGCCCGCATTTTTTTTGCAGGCCTTGCCCGATGCCGTTGGCGTGGCCAACCTGGGGCTGGCGGTGTTCAAGTCGGCCGTGTTCGGCCTGTTGATTGCGCTGGTGGGCTGCCATTGCGGCCTGCGCGTCAAACCCAATACCCAAAGCCTGGGGCAGGGCACGACGGCTTCAGTGGTGGCCTCGATCACCGTGGTGATCCTGGTCGATGCCTTGTTCGCCATCGTCTTCAAGAACGTGGGAGTCTGATATGGATGCAGACACCATCGTCGATATCCAAGGCCTGCAAACTGCATTTGGCAGCGGCAAGAAGCGGGCCGTCATCCACCAGGACCTGTCGCTGACCGTGCGGCGCGGCGAGATTTTGTCCCTGGTGGGTGGCTCGGGTACGGGCAAGACGGTGCTGCTGCGCCAGATGCTGGGGCTGGAGCAGCCCGCCCAGGGCCAGGTTACGGTGCTGGGCCAGCCCGCAGCCGAGCTGGGCCGGGCGGGTGCGGCCAGCCGGGTGGGCATGCTGTTCCAGCAGGGGGCGCTGTTTTCGGCCTTTACTGTGTTGGAAAACATTGGCTTTCCGTTGCGCGAACTCAAAACCTTGCCCGAGGCCTTGGTGCGTGACGCGGCTTTGGTCAAGCTGCAAATGGCCGGCCTGAACCCGGCCGATGCCGACAAGATGCCAGCGGATTTGTCCGGCGGCATGGTCAAACGCGTGGCCCTGGCCCGCGCGTTGGTGATGGACCCACCGTTGTTGCTGCTGGACGAACCCACCGCCGGGCTGGACCCGAATGGTGCGGACGAATTTGTGGCCCTGCTGCGCGCCCTGCACCAGGGCCTGGGCCTGACGGTGGTGATGGTTACCCACGACCTGGACACTCTGTTTGCGCTCAGCACCCGGGTGGCCGTGCTGGCCGAAAAAAAGGTGCTGGTGACGGGCACGCCTGCCGAAGTGGTGGCCTTCCCGCACCCGTTCATCGAACACTTTTTTCTGGGCGAACGCGGGCGGCGGGCTTTGGCGCCGCTACCCCCTTCGCCCATTCCTTCAGGAGAGAGTCCCCATGGAAAATAAATCCCATGCGCTGGCGGCGGGCGCGTTTGTGCTGGCTGTCACCGCGCTGTTGGTGGCGCTGGCGGTGTGGCTCACGCGCGATGCGGGCAGCAGCCATCCGTATGAACTTTCGACGCGCGACCCGGTGACGGGCCTGCAGCCCCAGGCCGCCGTGCGTTACAAGGGCGTGGCCGTGGGCAAGGTGACCCATATCGGCTTCGACCCCGACGTGGTGGGCAATGTGCTGATACGTATCGCGGTGGACGACACCACGCCGCTATCACCCACCGCCTTTGCCAGCCTGAGCTACCAGGGCATCACTGGCCTGGCCTTTGTGCAGATCGACGACGCGGGCCAGGCCCAGACCCCGATTCCGCCCGGCCGCAGCGGTGTACCACGCTTGCCGCTGGAGACCTCGCAACTGGGCAAGCTGACCCAGCAGGTGCCACACATCCTGGAGCAGGTGGACCAGGCCACGCTGCGCCTGAACCAGTTGCTGAGCGATGAGAACCAGAAACTATTCACCGGCGTGCTGACCAATGCCGACCATGCCACCACTAGCCTGGCCCAGCTCAGCGCCCGGCTGGAGCAAACCGTCACCCAGCGGCTGGACCCAGCGCTGGCGCGCATCCCGGCGATTGCCGACGACACCCACCAGGCGATGCGCGCGCTGCAGACCGCCGCCAACACGGCTGACAGCAGCTTTGTCGCCATCGGGCAGACGGCTGCGAGGCTGAATGAAAAAGGCGGCGTGATGGACCGGCTGGCCGAAGGTTCGGGCGCGCTGTCGCACGCGGCGGACGCCTTGGGCAATGCCACCTTGCCGCGCATCAACCGGGTGGCCGATGACGCTTCCCGTGCGGCGCGGCAGCTGGGCCGTACTGTCAACGGCATCAGCGAGCAGCCGCAATCGCTGATCTTTGGCGGCGGCGCGGTCGTACCCGGCCCGGGCGAGCTCGGCTTTGTGGCCCCTGCCGCACAACCATGAAAACGGCTTACAAAGGATTTGCTATGAAAATAAGAGCTGCTGGCGCAGGTGGAATGTGCGCAAGGTGCCTATTTGGCTTGGTAATGGGCTCGGTGGTTTGGGCCCTGGCTGCCTGCTCGGCTTTGCCCGACAAGCCCGTGCGTGCCACGCAGTATGACTTCGGCCCAAGCACCACCACGGCCAACAGCCCGTTGGCCACGACCAGCTTGCCACCCCTGGCGTTTGCCGAGATAGAGGCACCTGGGTTGATTGACGGTGGCACAGCCATTCTGTACCGGTTGGGCTATGCGGACGCGCAGCAACTGCGTCCTTACACCCAGGCCCGCTGGAGCGTGCCGCCCGCGCAGCTGGTGGGCCAGCGGCTGCGTGATGTGCTGGGGCAGCGCCGGGCCGTGCTGGCCGCCAGCGACAGTGCGGCACTGGCACGAACCGCTGGGCCGGCGCCGCGCTTGTTGCGTTTGGAGTTGCAGGAATTTACCCAGCTTTTCCAGTCGCCCACGGCCAGTACCGGCCTGGTGCGGCTGCGCGCCACGCTGGTGGAAAGTACGCCGCTGGGTGACAGCTTGCTGGCCCAGCGCACGTTCAGCTTGCAGCGCCCGGCTCCTAGCGCCGACGCACCCGGTGGGGTGCGGGCACTGGCGGCGGCCACCGATGCCCTGGCACAGGAGCTGGATGCCTGGCTGGAGACGGTGGGGCGTTGAGCCCCAGCCGAAGTGACTCAGGCCGCGATGGCCTGCAGGTCCGCTTTCACGGGTGCGGCTTTGCTGGTGCCGAAAGCGATTTCGCCAGACAACTGGCCACCTTCTTCTACCACCAGCTTGCCGTAGCGCACGGTGCCGGTGACCTTGCCGGTGGAGTAGATCACCAGCTTGTCGCGTACCGTCAGCACGCCGTCGAAGCTGCCATGGATTTCGGCAATATCGATGTCGGCAGCGCCCTTGAAGGCGCCGTCGGCGGTGATCTGCATCAGTCGCGAGTCCATGGTGGCTTCGACGATGCCTTCCACCACCAGGGTGTCGCAGTCGGTGATCTCCACGCCCTTGAGCTTGATGTTCGGGCCCACGGTCAGGGTACTGCCGCCGGTCTTGGTGGCGGAATTGGTGCTGGTGGAGGTTGCGGGTGTAGAGGCTTGCATAGTGCTTACTTCGCTGGGGAGGGGGGTGGAGCTGGCTGACGATGTGCTGGTGGTGTTCAGTGGTTTGCCCAGGGGGGCTTGCTGTGCATGCGAGGGGCTGGGGCGCAGGCCCAAAACGGCCGGTTCACGCTTGCCAAAAAACGGGGCTTGCAGAGCCATGGTGGATTCCTCCCAAAAGAGACCAATGGTAGGAGCCGATCCCGTTACATGCCGGGCGAGGATGCAAGAGCTGTAAGAACGTGTGTGTGGCGCATTGGCGGTGCTCGTCGGGGACAATCGCGCTTTCACCATTCGGAAACCCCATGATCGGACGACTCCAAGGCCTGCTGGCCGCCAAGAACCCACCCCAGGTGCTGATCGACTGCCACGGTGTGGGCTATGACGTGGATGTGCCCATGAGCACCTTCTACAACCTGCCGGGCTTGGGCGAGCAGGTCACGTTGCTGACGCATTTCGTGGTGCGTGAAGACGCGCAAATTCTGTACGGTTTTGCCACACCGGGCGAGCGCGACGCGTTTCGCCAGCTGATCAAGATCAGCGGCGTCGGGCCGCGCACGGCCTTGAGCATCTTGTCGGGCATGGGGGTGGACGACCTGGCCCAGGCCATTACCTTGCAAGAAGTGGGGCGGCTCAAGAAGGTGCCCGGCATCGGCCCCAAGACTGCCGAGCGCCTGCTGCTGGAGCTCAAGGGTAAGCTGGGCCCCGATATCGGAGTGCGCACCGGTGTGACCAGCGATGCGCAGGCCGACATCCTGCAGGCCCTGGTGGCCCTGGGCTATAGCGACAAGGAAGCGGCGCTGGCGCTGAAGGCCTTGCCGGCCGGCGTGGGCGTCAGCGAAGGTATCAAGCTGGCGCTGAAAGCGCTGGCCAAATAGGTCGTAACAGGCTCTTACATGCCTTCGCGGACCACGCGCCCGTTCAGGGGCTGTACCGGGCGGTTGTTGCGCGGGTAGAGCTGGGCGAACAGGCGCAACTGCTCGGGGCTGATTTGTATGGGCTGCTTCAACACCATCCACAGCACGTTTTCCGAGCAGGGTGGCGTGGTCAGCGAGCCTATGAACTGGTAGTAGCGCTGGTCTTGCGGCAGCAGCTCGTTCAGGTCCAGCAGGCCGGACGGCATGCGCACGCGGTCGCCCACGTCCAGCGGCATATAGGTCCAGACCTTGTTCACCATGGTGTTGGGCTGGCCTGGGTCCATCAGCACGGCGACGATGGCAATCTGCCCGTCGATGTTGCGGTGGATCAGATGGGCCGCCATGGTGTAGGCCCGGTCGTTGATGCGCTCTTCGCTGGGGTGGTGGAACTGGATGTTGGTCAGCTTGTAGGTGGAGCCGCGCACGGTGAGGGTGTTGTCACCCACCACGTCCACCTGGATGGTGCGGCCGGTGTTGACCACCATGGCGCTGCTGGGCTGGTAGTGGAACTGCAGCGGTTCGGCCGGGCCCTGCAAGGTGTTGCCGTCCTGGATGTGGATGGGCGACTGGCGCGTGCCGGTGGCGCACTGGCCGTATTCGGGCCGCAGCCGCGACCAGGCTTGTGGGCCAAATTCACCGTCGTAGGTCCAGCGGGTTTCATCGCTGCGCGCCATGCCCAGGTTGTCACGGGACACCGTGGTGCGCGGTGGCAGGCCGGCCACCTGGGCCATGGCGGCTGCGCGGCTGTCCACCGGGTTGGGGATGGCGCCATGGGCGCGGGCGTAGGCGGCCGCTATGTCGGGCGGTGCCGAGGGCGTGCCGCGTGCGCCGGATTTTTTGGGCTCGGCCTCGATGGTCAGCGTGATCTTTGGCGGGGTCTTGGCGGTCTTGCCTTTTTTGCCTTTGGCTTGCTGGTTGCTGGCGTTGGCTTGCTCGACCAGTTCGCGTACCTGGTCGCCCATGGATTCCTTGCTGACGGTTTCCTTGGTCTTGCTGGTTTCGGCTGCCTTGCCTCCTTCTTGCGATGCCGGCTTGGCGGGCAGGGTGATCTTGCCGATGGATGGGATTTTTTCCGCCGGCGCATCGGCCGCCCAGCCGCTGGCGCTGGCACACAGCAGCAGTCCCAGGGCACTGTGGCGAACGCCTTGCCAGCCAACAGACCAGTGTGCAGAAGGGGGGGAAGCAGAGGGTGTGGGCGTCATGGGCAATAGGCTTAAAAGAAACAAGCAAGGGTGTAACAGCTACCGCATTGCTATGTAAAGTGTTGCAGGGTCCACTATAGCCACAAGCAAGCCGTCTCCTCACTCAAAGCGGCGGCCCGTTTGCATACAGTCGGGCGCCAGGCGCTATAGTGGCCGCTCTGTTTTCAACCCTCTTCTGACCTGCCTGCCGTGTCCATCCAGACTGATGATTTCGCGCCGACGCCGCCCAAGCGCGTTGTCTCCGCCGTGCCCTCTTCGCCCCAGGAAGAGGCGATAGAACGCGCGCTGCGCCCCAAGCTGTTCGACGAATATGTGGGCCAGACCAAGGCGCGAGAGCAGCTGGAGATCTTCATCGGCGCGGCCAAAAAACGCAGCGAGGCGCTGGACCACGTGCTGCTGTTCGGCCCACCCGGCCTGGGCAAGACTACGCTATCCCACATCATTGCCCACGAGCTGGGCGTGAATATGCGCCAGACCAGCGGCCCGGTGCTGGAAAAGCCCAAGGACCTGGCTGCGCTGCTGACCAACCTGGAAAAGAACGACGTCCTGTTTATCGATGAAATCCACCGCCTCAGCCCGGTGGTGGAAGAAATCCTGTACCCCGCGCTGGAGGACTACCAGATCGACATCATGATCGGCGAAGGCCCGGCGGCGCGCAGCATCAAGCTGGACCTGCAACCTTTCACCCTGGTCGGCGCCACCACCCGCGCCGGTATGCTGACCAACCCGCTACGCGACCGCTTCGGTATCGTGGCGCGGCTGGAGTTCTATACGCCGGACGAATTGGCGCGCATTGTGAAGCGCAGCGCCGGTCTGCTGAATGCGCCGATGGAGGCCGATGGGGGTTACGAGATTGCACGCCGCTCGCGCGGCACACCGCGTATCGCCAATCGCCTGCTGCGCCGGGTGCGCGACTACGCCGATGTGAAGGGTAACGGCACCATCACGCTGGATATCGCCAACCGCGCGCTGGCCATGCTGGATGTGGACCCGCAGGGCTTCGACCTGATGGACCGCAAGCTGCTGGAGGCGGTGATCCACCGCTTCGACGGTGGCCCGGTGGGGCTGGACAACATCGCCGCCAGCATCGGCGAGGAGCGCGACACCATTGAAGATGTGATCGAGCCCTATCTGATACAGCAGGGCTTTCTGCAGCGCACGCCGCGCGGCCGCATCGCCACGCTGGCCGCCTACCGCCACCTGGGTGTGAACCCGCCGCAGGCCGAGGGTGGGCTGTTTGCCGCGGAGTAAGGAAAACTTCGGGTTTGCTATTTAATTGGTAGCTGTCTGTGCAGGTGCTATCGGCGCAAACAGTTGATTTGGCTGTAAGCGTGACGGCGCTACCGGCCTACTTCGCGCCACGCAGGTCGCGCCATTGCGCCCGCACAAACCAGGCGCATACCACGGCCAGTGCCAGGAAGAACCCCTGCTGGCCCCAGTTCAGCGCCGGAAATTTCAGCAGGCCTATGAGCACAAACAGGATGCTGATGGCGCACAGCAGGCCCGACAGCAGCAGCCAGACCAGTGCCAGTGCGCGTTCCACGCCGGTTTTTACGGTGCCCAGCGCGGTTTGCGTTTGCTGCCAGGCATCGGCCGCGTCTTCCAACGGGCCTCGTTGCTGTTGGTCCAGCGCTTCGGCAATCGAGTGGTTTTGTACCAGTGCCGCAAAGTCGCCCTGGCGGGGCCGCGCAGCACGCTTGCGCCACCAAAAAAATACAAACAGCAACACAATGGCTGCAACGAAGAGGCCGGCGTACAGTAATTGCTCCTGCCACGAGTATTCGCTTGCGTGCATCAAGTAATGAAGCATGGTCTGTTCCTCAAGCGCTGGTTTCGTCCAGTGCGGTGTCGGCTTCCAGGTGCTGGGTGTCGGCCCAGCCCACCAGGTTCAGGCCTTGCGGGGTCCACAGCAGGCGGTTGATGGCGGCGTTGCCCAGGTTCCAGGTACGCGGTGCTTGCAGGCCCTGGCCGGTGGCGGCGCGGTACAGCACATCCATCACGCCGCCATGGGCCACCAGGGTGATCAGCTCGCCGGGGTGGCGCGCTGCCAGCAGGTCTACGCAGGCCAGTATCCGGTCACGGAATCGGATCAGCGATTCGCCACCCTCAGGGGGGCTGAAATCGGGGTCGCGCTTGCGCCAGCGCAGTGCCAGTTCGGGCTGAGTGGCCTCGATCTCCGCGAAGGTGTGACCCTGGAAGGCGCCAAAGTCACGTTCCCGCAAGCCTGGCGCCTTGGCGATGTCCACGCCCAGTGCGTTGGCGACAGCTTGCGCCGTTTCATAAGCCCGCAGCAGGTCGCTGGCATAGATGGCGGTGATGGGTTCTTCGACCAGGGCCTGGGCGGCCCGCTGTGCTTGCCAGCGACCCGTGGCGTTCAGCGGGATGTCCAGGTGGCCCTGGATGCGGGTGTCTACGTTCCAGGCGGTTTCACCATGGCGGATGGCGATGATGCGGGTGGCGTTCATAGGTGTTCTTAGTGTTGCGGTGGCTGTATGCTGACCGTGCGCAGGCCCGCTGGCGGGTTGGGGAAGCCCTGCAGGGCGGCCTGGAACATGGCCGGCAGCACGTCTTCAATGCGGCCGCCAAAACCTTCGTGCACGGCCCGGCTTTCAAAGACTACCTGGCCGCCATCCACGGCGCGCAAGACTAGCTTGAGCTGGTGCTGGTAGCGGGTGGGTTCGGGCATCCAGAGCTGTGGGCGCCCCGGCCAGCCCCAGCGGCCCGGGCCATACCAGAGGGGACCTGGGCCCCAGCGCCCGGTATCCGGGTAGATGACCAGGGTCTGGATGCCTAGCTCCACGTTGAAGCGCGGCGTTGGGCCCGGTACCAGGCCCACCTGTGCCAGGGCGGGTGTCGCGATGGCTTCGAGTGCGTTCTGCGTTGCGGCGTCGGCCTGTTGCGAGGGCAGGCGGTCAAAGCGGATGGTGGTGCCGGGGGCGACCGCACCCAGGGTGGAGAAGCTTTGCACATCGCTGTCCACGCGCCACATGGAGGCACAGCCGGACAGCCACACGCAGCTTGCGAGCAGCAGGGTGGACCAGCGTGCCATGGCTCTATCTCCTAGAGCTGTACGACCTGCAGGCCGGGTAGGCCTGCGGGCGGGAAGCTGGGTGCGTCAAATGCCTGGTCGCCGTCCTCCGAGGCCACGCCCGTGGGGCGCAGGCCCTTGAAGTCGTAACGGCTGCCGTCCATCAGATGCGAGGGCACAACGTTTTGCAGCGCGCTGAACATGCTTTCGATGCGGCCGGGGAACTTCTTTTCCCATTCCTGCAACATTTGCGAGATCTGCTTGCGCTGCAGGTTCTCCTGGCTGCCACACAGGGTGCAGGGGATGATGGGGAACTGCTTGTGCGCGGCCCAGCGCACCAGGTCTTTTTCGGTCACGTAGGCCAGCGGACGGATGACGATGTGCTTGCCGTCGTCGCTGACCAGCTTGGGCGGCATGCCCTTGAGCTTGCCGCCGAAGAACATGTTCAAAAAGAAGGTCTGCAGCATGTCGTCACGGTGGTGGCCCAGCGCGATTTTGGTGGCGCCCAGCTCGTCGGCCACGCGGTACAGAATGCCACGGCGCAACCGGCTGCACAGGCCGCAGGTGGTTTTGCCCTCGGGGATCACGCGCTTGACGATGCTGTAGGTGTCCTGGTTCTCGATGTGGAAGGGCACGCCCAGCGCGGTCAGGTAGCGGGGCAGCACGTCCTCAGGGAAGCCGGGCTGCTTCTGGTCCAGGTTGACGGCAATGATGTCGAAATGGATGGGCGCGCGGGCCTTCAGTTTGAGCAGGATGTCCAGCATGGCGTAGCTGTCCTTGCCACCCGACACGCAGACCATGACCTTGTCGCCTTCTTCGACCATGTTGTAGTCGACGATGGCTTTGCCCATTTCGCGGCACAGGCGCTTTTCGAGCTTGTGCGTTTCGCGCTCGATCTTGAAGTCAGTGGCGGTGGGGGTGACGGGGGCGGCCTCGTCGGCGGTCCATACGGCGCTCATAAAGGGGGCAATCTTGGCTGGGAAAACCCCGATTATCCCGTGCCGCGCCTTTATGCGATCAAAACGGGGCTTTTTTACGCCGTGTTTTGCCTCGATGGGCGAATTATTTGGCGTGGGTGGCCGGGGCTTCCATGATGCGCCGCACCGTGCCGTTGGCGCGCAGTTGCTCGAACGCCGCCTGGGTTTTGCTGACCAGAGCCTCGGGAGTGGAGTTGCTGTAGGCCATGTATAGGCCGGTGGTCATTTCATCCAGGGTCAGCACTTTTTCCAGTTTTGCGCAGTCGAAATGGGCGCTGCGGCACAGGGGGGCGGTTTCCCCCTCGGTCAGCGGCACCATATCGACCTGGCGGCTCAGGAGTTTGGCGAAGTTCTCACCTGCCTGTGCCGAGACCACCAGGCGTGAAAAGCCCTGGCGTTGCAGGTATTGCTGGCGTACATCGTCGCGTATCACACCAATCACATGGTTGCGCGCGCCGTCCAGTTGGCTGGCAGCCACATCGGCGCGCTCGCGCAGCTTGTACAGGTGGTAGCGCATCTGCATGAATTCGCCTACCCACTGGAATTGCTTTTCCCGGGCGGGCGTGCGCGCAATCAGGAAGATCAGCACATTGGGTTCATTCAGTGCCATGTCATAGGCACGGGCCCACGGATACAGGTTGACCCGGTAGTCGGCTATGCCGGCCTGCTGCAGGGTTTTTTCCAGCACCTCGGTGGCGATGCCCGCGACCTTGCCGCCCGCCATGAAGGTATAGGGCGGTGCATCTTCGGTGACCGCGCGTACCGCTTGGGCTCCAACGTGTAGTGAAACCAGGGTGGTGGCGCAAGCCAGTAGGCGGAGGAGTACTTTTTTCATGGTCTGGTGGGTGTTGCCTGAAAAGAATAACTGCCGCTGGCCTAGGCCAGCGGCCTTCCATGTGCGACGACACGGTTGCGGCCGTTGCTTTTGGCTTGGTACAGCGCCTGGTCGGCTTGCTCAAACAAGGCGCTGAAGTTGTCGGTATGTTCGGTGTCCAGTTGGGCCAGGCCGATGCTGACGGTGACATGCGCGGCCGCCTCGGAGTCCCGGTGTGGAATTGCCAGTGCGGATACGGCTTCCAGCAGGCGGCTGGCCAGTTGGGTGGCGATTTCTGCGGTGGTGCCCGGCAGCAGCACGGCAAACTCCTCGCCACCGATGCGGGCCACCAGGTCGCCGGCCCGGGCGTTGCATTTTTGAATGGCGTGGGCCACGGCGCGCAGGCAGACGTCGCCGGCAGGGTGGCCGTAGGCGTCGTTGTAGCGTTTGAACGCGTCGATATCACACACCAGGAGCGACAGCGGAAGCCCTGAGCGCAGGGCGCGGCGAAACTCGATCTCCTTGGCCTCGTCAAAGTGGCGGCGGTTGGCCAGGCCGGTCAGTGGGTCGGTGCGGGCCAGGCTGTCCAGCAGGGCATTGGCATTCTCTAGCCGTGCGTTGGTGGATTCCAGGGCGCTGGTGCGCTCGCGCACCATGTCGGCCAGGTGGTCGCGGTGGCTGGCCAGCTCATGTTCATAGCGTTGCTGCTGCTGCAGGTAGCTGGAGAGGTTGCTCTGCAACTGGTTGACCCCTGTCTCCAGTAGCGTGAGCTCGTCTTGGCGGGCGGGATCTCGGTCCAGCCGCAGCTTGTGGTCTAGATTGTCTGGCGTCAATTGACCCAGGTGCCGTGCGATGCGGCGCACATGCACGGTGACCAGTTTGCTGAACAGCAGCATGATCAAGCTGGCCAGCAACAGTGATTGTGTGACCTGGGTCACCAGAATGGCCAGCACCTCGGTGCGTAAACGTGCCCACAGAATCCTTTCGTCGCCGTAGAGCGCGAATTCGCCTACGGTCTCCTTGCTGCCAACGAATGCCTCGTAGTCAAGTTTGACGCGCAACATGGGCGCGCGGGTAGATGCTTTCCAGCCGCTGTGCGTTCGGCGGAATATTTCCGGGGGGCGGTTGACCGACTGCAGCGCGACTTCGATCTGGCCTACCGATGCCACATTGGCCACGCTGTCGATGTTGGTCTGCAGCGATTCGCGGTCCATTTCCCAAATGGATTTGGAGAGTGTGCGTTGGTAGACCTGGGCGATCAGTTCCAGCTCTGCGGACATGGTTGCGACATTGTTTTGCCAGGCCGACCAGGTGCGCAGCGCGGCCACCGCCACCGTGAACAGCAAACAAAAGCCCAAGGTCGCCATCACCATGCGGCTGCCCAGCGCACTGGTGCCGCGGCTAATCTCGGTGTTGAGGATGGGCGGGCTTACAGCCATTTTTTCTGTAGCGCGTCGTAAATACCGTTTTTCTTGATAGTTTCCAGGCCCTTGCGGAAGCGCTCCACCAGGGCGTCTGAGGTTTTTGGTCCAAAAGCCATGTAGTTGCCGCCGCCGCTGAGCTCAGGAATGCGCAATGATTTCTGCAGCACAGTGGTCGGGTCGTCTCCGGCCTGGCGGGCGATGTAGTACGCGCTCAGTTCGTTCATGACCCACAGGTCGATCCGGCCCAGCTTGAGTTTTTCATAATTCAGCTCGTATTTGCTGCTGGACTGCAGGTTGTGCCCAACGACAAAACCTTGGGATGCCAAAAACTGCTCGCCCACGTCCTGGTTCACAGTGCCGATTTGCAGGTTTTTCGAGCTGCCCAGGTCTGCCAGCTGGATGTTGCGGCTTTTCAGCGAGAACAGATAGAAATCGGTAGGGGTGATCTGACCAACCCACTTGAACAGCTTTTCGCGGTCTTTGGAACGGTTGATCGAGTAGATCAGCACGTTCTCGCTGTTCTGGGTGGTTTCATAGGCCCGGGCCCAGGGCACAGACTGGAACTGGCCTTCGATATTGATTTCTTTGAGCACCGCTTGCACCACCTCGGTTCCCAGTCCGGTGATCTTGCCTTTGTCGGTGTAGTTGTAAGGCGGGTACTCTTCCGTGAGGATCTTGATGGTTTCGCCGGCATGCGCCGGCAGCAAGCAGGCCAGCAGCGCCATCTGCAGGGCTGTGCGTCGCGCCAATGCGGTGGTGCCGGGCAAATTCATGTGGCCTTCCTTGGAGTAAGTAGGTATGCCAAAGCTTATCAAATAACAGTTGGTTGCTATCGATTTTAAATGCTCAAGGGCTTACCACTGCCCGGTCTCGATCCGGATAGCGACTTCGCAGTCCTCAAAGATTTCCAGCTTGGCTATCCGCACGCGCACACCTAGCACGCCGGGCAGCTGCATCAGCCGTTGTGCCAGCTTGCCGATCAGGCTCTCCAGCAGGTTCACGTGTTCGGCGGTACAGTCGTCGATGATGATCTGGCGCACCTTGCGGTAGTCGAGTACGTGGTTGATGTCGTCGTCGCTGGGCTCCAGTGGCTGCGGGCCGAGGTTGAGTTCGGCATCCACCTGGATCGGCTGGGGAGTGGTCAGCTCGGACTCCAGAATGCCCAGGTTGGCATCGAAGCGCAGCCCGGTGAGTTGCAGGGTTTGGTTTCCGGAGGTGTGGTGCATGGCTTTGAAAAGAGTTACATGAGCGAAAAATCGCGTTCGAACTGCATCAGGTGCTGGCCGCCATCTACCAGCAGGGTGGTGCCGGTGATGGACGCGTTCTCCAGTGCAAACTTGACAGTGGCCGCCACATCGGCGGCTGTGCTGGAGCGGCCCAGCGGGGATATCTTGTGCAGGGCGGCAAATTGCTCATCGCTCAGCATATGGCTTTTCAGCGTCAGGCCGGGTGCCACGCCCACCACCCGCAGCTGGGGTGCCAGCGCCTGGGCCAGCATGGTGTTGGCGACTTCCAGCGCGGCCTTGGACAGGGTGTAGCTCAAGAAGTCCGGGTTCAGGTTCCACAGTTTCTGGTCCAGCAGATTCACCACCGCGCCGGTGCTGCAGCCGCGTGCCACGACATGCTTGTGCAGTGCCTGGGCCAGCAGAATCGGCGCGCCGGTATTGCTGCGCAGGTGCAACTCCATGGCGGCAAAGCTGAAGTCGGCGGCACTGTCGTGTTCGAAGGTACTGGCGCTGTTGACCACCGCGTCTACCGTTCCGAATTGCGCCAGCACGGTCGGCAGCAGGGCGCGTACCTGGGCTTCATCGGCCAGGTCTGCCTGGAATGCGGCATGTTTTAGGCCGCTGGCGCTTGTAATACCTGCGCAGTCAGCTACTGTTTTAATAGCGTCCTGTTCCGAGCGGCGGTAGTGCACTGCCACCTGCCAACCCCCTTGGGCCAGGGTCAGGGCGATCTCGCGCCCCAGCCGTTTGCCGGCCCCGGTTACCAAAACGGTACGAGCTTGTCGAGGGTGCGGAGATACAGGCAACATTCAGCGGACAATCCGAGGGTGGAAAAAACAGCCCCCAGTTTAACGAGCGCATTGCAGACGCATATCCAGCAATTGATCCAGTCCTCCGGCGGCTGGATCGGTTTTGACCATTTCATGGCGCTGGCCCTGTACCAACCCGGCCTGGGTTATTACGCCAATGACCGCCTGAAGTTCGGCGCCATGCCCGAGGCTGACCAAGGTGCAGATGGCAGTGACTTCGTCACCGCCCCTGAGATATCGCCCTTGTTCGGCCAGACCCTGGCCGTGCAGGTCGCACAGGCGCTGGACGCGACGCAGACCTGCGAGGTCTGGGAGTTCGGTGCCGGCTCGGGTGCCTTGGCCGAGCAATTGCTGCAGGCCCTGGGTGACAAGCTGCAGCGCTACTGCATCGTGGATCTGTCTGGCAGCCTGCGTGCGCGCCAGCAACTACGCCTGCAGCCTTTTGTCGACAAGGTGCAGTGGGTTACCGAGCTGCCCGCCAGCTTGCAGGCCGTGGTGGTCGGCAACGAGGTGCTGGACGCCATGCCGGTGCAGCTGCTGGTACGCAAAAGCGGCCAGTGGTTTGAGCGCGGTGTGGTGTGGACTGGTGACGCCTTCGCCTGGGACGACCGCCCCACCAGCCTGCGCCCGCCGACCGAGATCGATGGTCCGCACGACTACCTGACCGAAATCCATCCGCAGGGCGAGTCCTTCATCCGGACCCTGGCCGACCGCCTGACCCAGGGTGCCGCCTTCTTTTTGGACTACGGTTTCCCTGAAGCCGAGTATTACCACCCGCAGCGCAGCACAGGCACGGTGATGTGCCATTACGCCCACCGCGCCGACCCCGATCCGCTGACCTATGTGGGGCTGAAGGACATTACCGCCCATGTCAATTTCACTGGCATTGCCCTGGCCGGACAAGAGGCCGAGCCCAGCCTGAATGTGCTGGGCTATACCAGCCAGGCGCGGTTTTTGATGAATTGCGGGTTGCTCCAAAAAATGGAGCACGCTACGCATGCAGAACGTGCGAATGCGTTGAAATTGATCTCCGAGCACGAGATGGGCGAGCTGTTCAAGGTGATTGCCTTTGGTGCTGGCACACCTTGGGAGCCGCTGGGTTTTGCCCAGGGTGACCGCAGCCATACGCTTTGATGTATGGCGCGCTGGCTGCTGGTTATCTTTCTCGCCCTGTTACTAATTGACTGGTTTTCCCCGTTGTTGCGCAAGTTAGGCTTTGGCAGACTGCCCGGTGATTTGCGTTTCAGACTATTTGGCCGCGAGTGGTTTATTCCATTAACCACCACTCTGGTTTTGAGCTTTCTCGCTAGCCTTGTTTCCAAACTCATTTAAGAGAATAAATCCCATGAAAGCATGTATCGATATTGGCGGCACCAAGGTCGCTGTCAGCCTGGCTGTTGGCAACGACGATTTGCCCAATTTGCAGGCGCGGCGTACCGAGCCCACCGCCAAGACCGGCAATAACGATGCTCTGGCCGTGCAGATCATCCGCATGGTGGACGAGGCCTGTGCCGAGATCGGTGCCAACCCGGCAGACGTGCAGGTGGCAGGCGTGTCGTCCTGCGGTCCGTTCCTGATCCGCGACGGCCTGATTGAATTGACCGCGCCGAACATCTGCGGCGGCATGGCCGGCCCGGCACGTGGCCTGCCCAATGACTGGGATACGGCGCTGTTGGAAGCGCCCCTGGGTCACCGTTTCGCCCGGGTGCGCATCGAGAACGACTGTATTGCCGCACTGGAGGCCGAGCGTCGCTGGGGTGCCTTGGTGGGCGTGGACCACTGTGCTTATGTGACCTGGAGTACCGGTATTGGTATGGGGCTGTGCGTGGATGGCCATATCTTGCGCGGCAAGAATGGAAATGCCGGCCATGCCGGCCATATGTTTGTTTCGGATAACCTGGACGCTTTATGCGGCTGCGGGAATATCGGCGATGTAGAGGGTTTGGTTGCCGGCAATGCGATTGCCCGCCGATTTGGCCTGGATGCGGCCACATTATTCCAGGCGGCCCGCGCCGGAGATGCAGATGCGTTGACCAAGGTGGATGATCTATGCCGGGTATTGGGGCGCTCTTTGTATAACCTGGTGATCACGCTGGATTTACAGCGCATTAGCTTGGGTGGCAGTGTTTTTTGGCACAACCGCGAATTTCTGCTGCCACGCCTGCAATCCCATATTGATGGAAAATTGCCTTCATTAACCACGGGGGTGACCTTGGTGCCCGCTGGTTTGGCCGACAAAGTGGGTGACTACGCCGCCGTCGCATTGGCCTGATCGGTGTGCATATTGGCCTTGGATACTGGTATTTCCGCCTATATCCATGCCAATGTCCATGTGGAGACCAAGGGGTTCGATGATTCTGTGGCGAAGTTTTTTCTAACCTGCGGGTTATCTTTAAATTGGCTTTACACAAACCCGTATTTGTGGGTTTATAATTAAGCGTCAATAATTCATTTTCGAAGTATTCGGAATACAAAGATGCCTACCTACAAAGAACTTTTGCAACAGCGTGAACTCCTTGAGCAGCAAATCAATGCTGCACGCGCCACGGAAAATGCCGCCGCCATTGAAAAAGTCAAAACGCTAGTCGCTGATTTCGGTTTGACCGCGGAAGACATTTTTGCTGCTGGTAAGCCCCGCGTTAAAAGCGGAGCCAAGGTTGCTCCTAAATACCGCAATACAGCTACCGGTGATACCTGGACTGGCCGTGGCAAACCGCCAAAGTGGATCCAAGGCCAAGACCGCGACCAGTTTCTGATTGCTGGCTAATTTAATGCCGTTTTTTACCGTGGCTTAGTTGCGGTAATCATTTTTATCAAAAAGCCCAGTCTTCGGACTGGGCTTTTTGCATTGGGGGGCTGAAACTATAGTCCGGCATCAATCGCATGGATTCTTTGCATCAATAAACATCTGAACTTCGGGTAGGCTGTCATTCTTTGTGCCTAGGGCTGTATTTGAGAATGGAGTCTACGGGCGGGTGCATTTATTCAGTGTTGTTTTAAGAGGGATTCCATGCGCAAGCTTTATATCGGCAATAAAAACTATTCGTCTTGGTCCATGCGTCCGTGGGTGTTGTTGAGGCAGGCCGGCATCCCGTTTGAGGAAATCAAGGTCCGATTTGATTCGTTTGCGGCGGAGTCGCAGTTCAAGGCGACCATGGCCAAGGTGAATCCGGTGGGCAAGGTGCCGGTGTTGGTCGAGGGCGATCTGGCCGTCTGGGATACCTTGGCGATTGCCGAAACCTTGGCCGAACAGTTCCCTGAAAAAGCCTTGTGGCCGCAAAGCCCCCAGGACCGGGCCCGTGCCCGCAGCGTATGTGCCGAGATGCATTCGGGCTTTACCGCTCTGCGCAGCCACTGCCCCATGAACATCGAGGCTTCTTTGCCCGAGGTCGGGCAATTGATCTGGCGTGACCAGGCCGGTGTGCGCGCCGATGTGGAGCGCTTGGTCGCCATGTGGAGCGCTTTGCTGGAGGCGCATGGCGGCCCCATGTTGTTTGGCACGTTCAGCATTGCGGACGCGTATTTCGCCCCGGTGTGTATGCGTCTGGTGACCTATGCCCTGCCCGTGCCGCCAGTGATTCAGGCCTATATCGAGCATGTGAGTGCCTTGCCAGGCGTGCAGGCCTGGGTGGCCGATGCACGGGCAGAGCAGGACTTTCTGGACTTCGAAGAGCCCTACCGGGTGGCCCGCTAGCGCGCGGGCGTACCACCGGCTGCTGCGCCGCACTCTGGATAAACTCCAACAATGGATATTTTTCTTGTCGGCGGTGCGGTACGCGACGCCTTGTTGGGGCGTCAAGGTGGAGACCGGGACTGGGTGGTGGTGGGGGCGAGTCCCGAAGCCCTGTTGGCCCAAGGCTATCTCGCGGTGGGCAAGGACTTCCCGGTGTTCCTGCACCCCCGCACCCATGAGGAATACGCCTTGGCCCGCACCGAGCGCAAGACCGCACCCGGCTACCGGGGTTTTGCCGTGCATGCAGCGCCTGACGTCACCCTGGAGCAGGACTTGGCGCGGCGCGACCTTACTATTAATTCAATAGCGGCTCCCGCAGAAAGTATAAGCGTTAGCGGCAGTTTTGATCTAAATCCCCAGACCTTGGTGGACCCCTATGGTGGCCAGCGCGACCTGCGCGACAAGGTGCTGCGCCACGTCACAGACGCCTTCCGTGAAGATCCCGTGCGCATACTGCGTGTGGCCCGTTTTGCGGCCCGCTTTGCCGACTTCCATGTGGCCCCAGAGACCCAGGCCTTGATGTGCGAAATGGTGGCGGCCGGCGAGGTGGATGCTTTGGTGCCCGAGCGTGTCTGGCAAGAGCTGGCGCGCGGCTTGATGGAGGAGCGGCCTTCCCGCATGTTCGAGGTACTGCGCGACTGCGGTGCCCTGGCACGCCTGCTGCCCGAAGTGCACGCACTGTGGGGTGTCCCTCAGCGTGCGGACTACCACCCGGAAGTGGATACCGGCGTCCACGTGATGATGGTGCTGGATATGGCGGCCCGCCTGCAAGCGCCTTTGCCTGTGCGCTTTGCCTGCCTGGTCCATGATCTGGGCAAGGCGACTACACCGCCCGATGTTTTGCCTCGCCACATCGGGCATGAGGCCCGCAGTGCCCAATTGCTCAAGGGCCTATGCCAACGTTTGCGCGTGCCGACCGATTGCCGGGATCTGGGTGATTTGGTGGCGCGTGAGCACGGCAATATCCACCGTGGCCAGGAGTTCGGCGCCGCGGCGCTGCTGCGCTTGCTGGAGCGTTGCGATGCCTTGCGCAAGCCACAACGCTTCATGGACGCTTTATGGGCCTGTGAATGCGATGCCCGCGGGCGCCTGGGGATGGAAGAGCAGGCTTATGCCCAGCGCGGCTACTGGCTGGAGGTGCTGCAGGCTGCCCAATCGGTTGCCACGGACGCCATTGCCCGCGAGGCTCAGGGCCGCGGCATCGAAGGCAAAGCCATAGGGGAATTGGTGCATGCCGCCCGTGTGCTGGCTTTGCGGGCCGTGGCCAAGGCGGATTGAGAACAGGGTCTACGGCAGTACGGGCGGTCCGTCGCTGTCGCCAATTTCCAACTCGGGCATGCACAATTTTTGCAGCGTATCCAAGGGGGCGTTGCGCATGCGCGCCAGTGTCATTTCCGCCAGCGTGACGCCGGTGGCTTCGGGGGTGGGCTGCATGACTGCTGTCACACGGGCGCGCACTACCGAATCTGGGCCTACGCCGTCATAGACGATGATGGACAAGTCACGTCCCAGCATCAGCCCGGAGTGCATGGCTGCATGGACAGCGCCAATGCCCGCCAGGTTGTTGTCTACCAACACGGCGGTGGGGCGGTTAGGCAGGGCCAGCAGGTTCTGCATCGCGGCATAGCCTGAGCGGCGGTCCAAGGCCACGCGCTGCACTGCATCGGTGGCGATTGTGACGTTTTCTGCTTTCAAGGCGCCGCAAAATCCATTAAATCGCTGGTCTGCAAAGTTGTATTCGGGGTACGCACCGATATAACCGATACGCCGGTGGCCCAGGCTCAACAGGCGTTCTGCGGCCATGCGCGCACCGGCCAGATTGTCAAAGTCGAACCAGGCGTAGGGCTCGGTCAAGGTGCTGCTGCGGCCGTAGGCCACGAACGGAACATTGCGGCTTTGCAGCAGCTGCAGGCGGCGATCCGCCACCCGTGTGCGTGGTACTACAAATACCCCGATATGCCGGCCGGTGATGGCGCGCTCATACGCCGCCAACTCATCGTCTGCCGAGGCTGACACGATCAGCAGGTCCATGCTTGCCTGGGCAAAACGGCTGCCCATCGACGAGGCAACCTGCAAAAACTGTTGGTCACCCAGGTCGCCGGTGGTGATGGGGAACACGATGCCTACTGCATCGGCGCGACCCAGGGCCAAGCCTCTGGCGCGCGCGTCAGGCCGGTAATGCAGGCGCGCGGCGGCTTCCATGACCTCGCGGCGCGTTGTTGCCGCCACCTCGGGGTAGCCGTTCAGCGCGCGACTGACCGTGGTCAGCGACAAGCCGAGTTCTTCGGCAATCCGTTTCAGTGACATCTCTTTGCAATAGCGTGTAAGTGTGGGGCGTAGGGGTGGCGCGGCAATGGTAGCCCATCGATGGACGGAGGAATGTGTGCACCAATGCTGACGCATGTCTACTCTGGCATCGTTTATGTCGCAATTTTGCAACATAAAGACGATTCGGGTGTCGTGCGATTAGTTCCATGAATGAACTAATTTTTTTGCTAATTTTTTGTATTTGTGAACCTTGTGTAAACCACGCGGGATGCTCGTCTTAAAAGTACGGTTTTCATTGGGAAAAACAAGAAAAGCAAAGGGGGGTTGTGGACGGAGGTTGCGGGCTTTAAAAGTCCTACAAATAAAGCTTCGAAATCGCTGTTTTGGTAACCAATTTGTAACTTCTTCGAGGGTAATTGCTTATCACTGAGAAAACGGAGCCCACAAAGAATGCAGCCAGGTTTGCGGTCCTCTTCAGAGTCTTGGGGGAAATGAAGGCCCCCGTAGAGAGCGCAAAACCTGCACAAAACTTAAATTACTACAGGAGATTCCTTTGAGCCAGTCCATGAAATTTGCCTTCCGGGCAACCGCTGTCGCCGCCATCGCGATGGTTTCCGCTTCCGCTTTCGCAGCTGCTGACTTCGATGCCAACATCGAGTTGGATAGCAAGGTTGAAAACTTGGCACGTGGTGCATCCCAGTCCGGCCGTGTGGAATTGAACGCCAGCAAGAAGATGGGTTCTAAATACTTCATCGCCGGTCGTGCTACCTATTTGGCCCATCCAGACGGCACTGCTGGTGTGGATGACATGTGGGCGCAAATGGGTAGCGATGTGGCTGACGTTAAGTTGGGCCGCTTCGAAGCCGCTAACCTTTTCCAAACCCCTGGCGACGTGCTGGTCGAATACGCGGGTAATGCTCCTTACCAAGCTAACGTGCTGCGCGGCCGTCAAGGTGGCGTGAACGTGGTGCCTAACGATAGCAATCTTGCTGCCTATGGCGCTGGCGTGTTCCACGCAGCCGGCACCGTGCAACTGGGCGGCGGTCTGTCGCTGGAAGTCAGCGGCGTGTCCAGCAAGGGCACGGGCCAAGCCAACGGTATCCGTCCAGTGTTGAGCTACGCGAATGGTCCTCTGCATGTGGCAGCTGGCCTGGAAGGCATCCAGTACCACACCGGCCTGGCCAAGCGCACCACCGGCTTTGGCTTGACGGGTGACTACAACTTCGGCGATGTCGTGCTGACCGCCAACTTCGCCTCTGCCAAGAACGACCAAGACTTCAAGCAAAACACCTTTGCTGTGATGGTCGGTTTCGGTGGTCTGACCCTGGCGACTGTGCAAGGCAACACCAAGACGGCTGGTGAAGACTACAAGGTCTCGACCTTCTGGGCTGCATACGCCATTCCATTCTTTGACGTGAAGGGCGCGACGATCACTCCCGCAGTGTCCTTCTCCAAAGGCAGCGGCTCCAACACCACCAGGGATTCGTCCGGTTTCGCTCTGCGCGTGCACTACGACTTCTAATCCATGCAGCAGTAGCTGCATCGAGCCAATACTCTCTTTCGCGGGTTAGAGAGTGGCAAACCACTTCATGCCCACAACGGTCTTTCTGCCTGTTGTGGGCTTTTTTGTTTCTTGGATTTGGAGCTTGTCGTATGCCGATCTGAGGGCTTTTCAGGGTCTCCCCGGGTAAACCCAGTATTCTTTTCAAAGCGCTTTGAATTTATACTGCGCTGGCTTTCACCGGCGACTCAAAAGCCTGCGAACGGAGCCTAGCAGCTCCAGACTTGTGCAGGTGGACCTCGAATAAACCAGGAGACTACATGACAGCAATTACAAAAACTGCGGCCGCTGTGCTGCTCAGCATCGGTGCTTTGGGCGCGCATGCCGCCGGAGTCACGCTCACCATTTCCTGCGGCTCTGTGGGGCAGGATTACGAGTTCTGCAAGAAGGCCGGCGATGAGTGGGCCAGCAAAACGGGCAATACGGTGAAGCATCTGAGCATTCCGCAGTCCACCAGTGACATCCTGGGTTTGTTCCGTCAAATGTTCGCCGCCAAATCGACCGAGGTGGATGTGATCAACGTGGACGTTGTGTGGCCTGGTCTTCTGAAAGACCATTTGCTGGATCTGACGTCGTACACCAATGGCGCTGAAAAGGCCCATTTCCCGGCCATCGTGGCCAACAACACCGTGGGCGGCAAGTTGCTGGCCATGCCGTGGTTTACCGATGCGGGCGTTCTTTATTACCGCAAAGACTTGCTGTCCAAGTACGGCGAAAAGGCTCCCACCACCTGGGCCGAGTTGACTGCCTCCGCCCAGAAAGTCATGGACGGAGAGCGCAAGGCGGGCAATGCGGACATGCAAGGTTTTGTTTTCCAAGCCAAGGCTTATGAAGGTTTGACCTGTGATGCGGTCGAATGGGTGTCCAGCTTCGGTGGTGGCAATATTGTGGACAGCACCGGCAAGATCACCATCAACAATCCTGCTGCAGCCAAGGCCTTGAACACGGCAGCCGGCTGGATCGGCACCATTGCACCCAAGGGTGTATTGAACTATGCGGAAGAAGACGCGCGCGGCGTGTTCCAAAAAGGCAATGCGGTGTACATGCGCAATTGGCCGTATGCCTGGTCGCTCAGCCAGGGGGCAGACAGCCCGGTCAAGGGCAAGGTCGGAGTTGTTGCTCTACCCAAGGGTGATGGAGGAAAGACGGCTGCAACGCTGGGTGGTTGGCAACTGGCGGTGAGCAAATACTCCAAGAATCCCAAAGAAGCGGCTGATTTTGTGATGTACCTGACCAGTGAGGCTGTGCAGAAGGATCGTGCCATCCGCGGTTCTTACAACCCCACCATTGCCTCGTTGTACAAGGACAAGGAAGTGTTGGCCGCCAACCCGTTCTTCGGCGACCTGTATGACACTTTTGTTGGGGCCGTTCCTCGTCCGGCCACGGTCACGGGTGCTAAGTACAACGAAGTCTCCGCAGCGTTCTGGAATGCCACGCACGAAGTGCTGTCGGGCAAATCCACGGGTGAAGACAGCGTGAAAAAGCTCGAGGGCAAGCTGGATTCGATTCGCCGCGGTCCTAAGTGGTAAGCCTTTACTGTTGAGCCCAGGGGCTGCCAGGCTAAACAGCGTGGCAGCCCGTTCAGCACATCGATCCCAGGAGTCGCCATGCGCAAAAAAACATCCGAACTTACCCGCGAGCGCACACGCAGTGCCTGGATATTTCTGGCGCCAACCTTGCTGGTGCTATTGCTGGTGGCGGGCTGGCCGCTGGGCCGCACGATCTGGTTCAGCTTCACAGACGCTACGCTTGAGAACATCGGCGAGTCCTCTTACAACATGGTGGGTTTGCAGAACTATTTCGGTAAATACGGTGTATTCAATCTGGAGGCGGTAGAGGGTTTCTGGAACACCGACTGGGGTATGGCCATTCGCAATACCTTCAAGTTCTCGATAGTTTCGGTGGTTATTGAAACCATACTGGGCATCATCTTTGCGCTGGTGCTGAACGCGAATTTCAAGGGCCGCTCCTTTGTGCGAGCGGCCGTGCTAGTGCCTTGGGCCATACCTACCATTGTGTCGGCCAAGATGTGGGCCTGGATCATGCACGACCAGTTTGGCGTCATGAATGCCATGCTCAAGGGGGCGGGCATCATCGACCACAACATCGCCTGGACCGCTGATCCCGACTACGCGCTGTGGTCGGTCATGCTGGTCGACGTGTGGAAGACCACACCCTTCATGGCCCTGCTGACCTTGGCGGCGCTGCAGATGCTGCCAACCGATTGTTATGAAGCCGCCCATGTGGACGGCATCCACCCGGTGCGGGTGTTCTTCAAGGTCACCCTGCCGCTGATCTGGCCGGCTCTGATGGTCGCTGTAATCTTCCGTTTGCTGGATGCGTTGCGGGTGTTCGACATCATCTATGTGATGACCTCCAACAGTGTGGACACCATCAGCATGTCGGGCTTTGTGCGGCGTGAAATCGTGGATAACAACTATGTGGGCTATGGCTCGGCCGCTTCCACTGTGTTGTTTCTCATCATTGCGGTGTGCACTCTGCTGTACCTCAAGCTGTCCCGGGTAGATCTGGGTGGCAAGAAATAAGGAGATCCAGCATGAACCACACTTTTCAAAAAATACTGGGCTCCATCGGCCTGTACGCCCTGGTGGCGATCATCTCGCTGTTTTGCCTGTTCCCGTTTTATTACGCCATCGTCACTTCATTGAAGTCGGGTACCGAGCTGTTCAGCAGTTCGCTATGGCCTGCCGCACCTTCGCTGAAGAACTACATCGCCATGTTTACGGTGGCAGAGCACCCCTTTGGGCGCCACATCCTGAACTCGGTGGCGGTATCGACCATGGTGGTCATCGCCTCGTTGTTCCTGGGCGTGACGGCGGCTTACGCGCTGGGCCGCATCCAGTTCCGCGGTCGCGGCCTGCTGCTATTGACCGTGCTGGCCGTGTCCATGTTCCCGCAGGTGGCGGTGCTGTCAGGCATGTTCGAGCTGATGCAGGCTTTTGGTCTGTACAACCACTGGTGGGGCCTGACCCTGCCGTACATGGTGTTCACGCTGCCGTTCACCGTGTGGGTGCTGACCACCTTTGTGCGCGACCTGCCCAAGGAATTGGAGGAGGCCGCCATTATGGACGGCTGCACCCCCTGGGGCATCATCGTCAAGGTGTTCTTGCCGGTGATGTGGCCGGCTCTGGTGACCACCGGGCTGTTGGCTTTTATTGCCGCCTGGAACGAGTTCATGTTCGCCCTGACATTCGTCCTGAACAACAACGACCGCACCGTGCCGGTGTCCATTTCCCTCATTAGCGGTGCCGACAAATATGAAATTCCGTGGGGCAAGATCATGGCGGCCTCGGTGCTGGTGACCTTGCCGTTGATTGCCCTGGTGCTGATATTCCAGCGCAAGATTGTGGGTGGTTTGACCTCTGGCGCAGTGAAAGGCTGAGCATGGCGCAGGCAAATGGGTGGTGGCGTGGCGGGGTGATCTACCAGATCTACCCGCGTAGTTTTCAAGATAGCAATGGCGACGGTATTGGCGACCTGACCGGCGTGGTGCAACGCCTGCCCTACTTGGCCGAGCTGGGTGTGGATGCAATCTGGCTGTCGCCGTTTTTCCAAAGTCCGATGAAGGACTTTGGCTACGACATTTCGGACTACCGCCAGGTGGATGGCATTTTCGGCACGCTGGCCGACTTCGATGCCGTGGTGGCCAAGGCCCATGCTTTGGGCATCAAGGTGCTGATCGACCAGGTGCTCAGCCACTGCTCCGACCAGCACCCCTGGTTTGTGGAGTCGCGCTCCAGCCGCGACAACCCGCGCGCCGACTGGTTCGTCTGGGCCGACCCCAAGGAAGACGGCACACCGCCGAACAATTGGCTGTCCATCTTTGGCGGAAGCGCCTGGCAGTGGGACACCCGCCGCTGCCAGTACTACATGCACAACTTCCTCACCAGCCAGCCTGACTTGAACTTCCACAACCCGGAAGTGCAGCAAGCGTCGCTGGACAATATGCAGTTCTGGCTGAACCGGGGCGTAGATGGTTTCCGCCTGGACGCCGTCAACTTCTGCGTGCACGACGCGCAGCTGCGCGACAACCCGGCACGCGGCATGCCTACGGACGATCCCTCCGTGAACAAGGTCAACCCCTATGGCTGGCAGCGTCATGTGTATGACAAGAGCCAGCCGGAGAACCTGGATTTTCTGCGCCGCATCCGCAAGCTGCTGGACCAGTACCCGGATCTGATGACCGTGGGTGAAATCGGCGATGACGATGCTGCCGCCCGTATTGCGGAATACACCAGCGGTGGCGACAAGCTGCACACCGCCTATGCGTTTGACCTGCTGGGCCCGCGCTGCGATGCCCGCTTTGTGCACTCCGTGTTGCGTAACCTGGAGGCCGTCAACCAGGACGGCTGGGCGTGTTGGGCACTGTCCAACCACGACTGCGTGCGTGTGGCCAGCCGGTGGAAGCAGCCGGGCGACAACCATGCCTGGCAGCGCCTGGTTTTTGCCATGCAGCTCAGCCTGCGTGGCTCGCCCTGTATCTACCAGGGCGACGAGCTGGGTCTGACGGAGGCTACCCTGGCCGTGGAAGATCTGCAGGACCCGTATGGCATTGCCATGTGGCCCGAATTCGTGGGGCGCGATGGTTGCCGCACGCCCATGGCCTGGGACGTTAACGCGGCCCATGCCGGCTTCAGCACGGCAGCCAAAACCTGGCTGCCGATGTGGCCCGAGCATTTGCCGTTGGCAGCGCGCAGCCAGATGGCGGACCCGGATTCGCTGTTCCATTTCTACAAGGCCATGCTGGCCTGGCGCCGTGGTTTTGAGGTGCTGCGCACCGGCAGCATCGAGCTGCTGGCGGAGCACGATGCGGTGTTGGCCTTTGTGCGTCGCAGTGGCGATGCTGCATTGCTGTGTGCTTTCAATATGGGGACAAATGCCGTGCGCTATGCCTTGCCCGCAGGCCTGCAGGTACACAAGGTGGAGACGCCGTCTGGCTTGCCATCCGGCCGCCAGGACGGCCAAGACCTGGTGTTGCCACCGTATGGCGTGCTGTTCGCGACGCTTTAATTCAGAAATAAGTAGGAGACAACCATGTCAGAAATCCGCTTCCGTGACGTGCACAAGCGCTACAGCAGCAGCGTGCCGGACACCATCCGCAAAGTAGACCTGGATATTGAGCGCGGCGAGTTCGTGGTGTTTGTCGGCCCCTCAGGCTGTGGCAAGTCCACATTGCTGCGCATGGTCGCTGGCCTGGAGGACATTACCAGCGGCGAGCTCAGCATCAAGGGCCAGCGCATGAACGAAACCCCGCCTTCGCGCCGGGGCGTGGCCATGGTGTTCCAAAGCTATGCGCTGTATCCGCACATGAGCGTGTACGACAACATGGCTTTCGGTCTGAAGCAGGCCAAGACCGACACCGCGACCGTGGAGCAGCGGGTGCGCAAGGCATCCAAGATTCTGCAGCTGGACCCGCTGCTGAAGCGCCTGCCCAAAGAGCTGTCCGGCGGCCAGCGCCAGCGGGTGGCAATTGGCCGGGCCATCGTGCGCGAGCCGGATGTGTTCTTGTTCGATGAGCCATTGTCGAACCTGGACGCTTCGCTGCGCGTGCAGACCCGGCTGGAGATCGCCAAGCTGCACAAGGACATCGGCACCGCCAGCATGATCTACGTGACCCACGACCAGGTCGAGGCCATGACCTTGGCCGACAAGATCGTGCTGTTGAACGCCGGCGAGGCGGTGCAGCGTGATGGCAGCGTGGCCCAATGCGGCGCGCCGCTGGAGCTGTACCACCGCCCAGTCAACAAGTTCGTGGCCGGCTTCATCGGCAGCCCGAAGATGAACTTTGTGGAAGCTCGCTTGAGCCACGCCTCCGGCGCCGAGGCGGTTGCCAAGGTGGCCGAGGTGGATGTGCACGCCGCGGTGGATGCATCGCGCGTGGCTGCGAACAGTGCCGTGACCTTGGGCGTGCGCCCTGAGCATGTGCAGATCGTGTCAAACGTGCAAGGGGGCGGTGCCAATGTGGTGGATGGCCTGGTGGCATTCCTGGAGCAGCTGGGCGAAGCCAGCTACATCTATGTGCGCCTGGCCGGTGGAGAGCTGGTCACGGTGCGTGAAAACGGCCAGACCCGCTGCAGCGTGGGCAACCAAGTGCACCTGTACTTTCCGCCGCACTGCATGCATTTGTTCGACGCGGAGGGCGTGGCCGCCAAGCGTACGGCCGACCCGGAAATCCTGGGTCAGCCCATGGTCGCCGGTGTGTCCATTTCGCGTGCGGGTGCCAGCGCCTGAGCACCAACAGGCCCGCAGGTTTCATATAAAAATAGCTGCTAGCGCAGGTAAATCCTGCGCTAGCAGCTATTTTATTTGTAGCGATTGGTTTTAGACTTCCAGGTTGTCGATCAGCCGGGTGCTGCCCAGCCGCGCGGCGGCCAGTACCACCAGGGGCTCGTTGGCCACGGGGCGTTGCAGGTCGCTGCGTCGGCGCGCCACCACATAGTCGGGCAGCCAGCCGCGCTGGCGTAGCGTGTCCATGGCCTGGGCTTCCAGGCCGGCGATGTCTGTGCAGCCCTGGCGTAGGGCTGTAGCCAGGGTGCGCAGTACGCCAGATAGTTGCACCGCCTCGGCGCGTTCGTCTGGGCTCAGGTAGCTGTTGCGGGAGGACAGGGCCAGACCGTCCGCAGCGCGGCAGGTGGTGCCGCCCAGCACCTCCACCGGCAGTGCAAACTGCTGCACCATGCGGCGTATCACCAGCAGCTGCTGGTAGTCTTTCTGGCCGAACACGGCCGTGCGCCGGCCCTGGGCCTCGGAAAAAACGCACTGGAACAGCTTCATCACCACGGTGCATACGCCAATAAAAAAGCCGGGGCGGAAGTGGCCTTCGAGCAGGTCGGCAATTTCAGCCGGCGGGTGGACCTTGAAGCTTTGCGGCTCGGGGTAGAGTTCTTTCTCGTTCGGCGCAAACAGCACATCACAGCCTGCAGCCTGCAGCTGGGCGCAGTCTTTGTCCCAGGTGCGCGGGTAGCTGTCGAAGTCTTCGTGCGGCAGGAACTGCAGCCGGTTCACGAAGATGCTGGCCACGGTCACATCGCCCAGAGGCTTGGCCTGGCGCACCAGGGCCAGGTGGCCTTCGTGCAGATTGCCCATGGTCGGCACAAAGGCCGGGTGCTGGAAGCCGCCCAGGTGGGCGCGCAGTTCTTCAATGGTGTGGGCGATGTACATCGGCAAGAATCAAAAATGGAGCTTATGGCCGGTGGATCGGCGGGCTGCTTGCCCGTCCGGTCCGTCAAGCCTGCGCCTTATAGCTACTACCAGGCGTGCTGGCTGTTGTCTGGAAAACTGCCGTCTTTCACGGCGCGTACATAGGCTTCCATCGCGCCGCGCACGCTGGTGTTGTCCAGCATGAAGTTGCGTACAAAGCGCGGCATCTTACCTAAATTGATACCCAGCATGTCGTGCAGCACCAGCACCTGGCCGGCCGTGTCCTTGCCCGCACCGATGCCGATGGTGGCGCAGTGCTTGAGTTCGGTGGTCAGCTCGGCCGCCAGTGGGGCAGGCACCATTTCCAGTACCACCATGGCGGCGCCCGCATCTTGCAGCGCATGGGCGTGCAGGCGCAGCGTGCTGGCCGCCGCGTCGGAGCGGCCCTGTACGCGGTAGCCGCCCAGGGCGTGCACGGTTTGAGGCGTCAGGCCCAGATGGGCGCAGACGGGTATGCCACGCTCGACCAGAAACTGCACGGTGTCGCTGGTCCAGCCACCGCCTTCTAGCTTGACCATGTGTGCACCAGCCTGCATCAACACGGCTGCGCTGCGCAGGGCTTGCTCAGGGCCTTCGTGGTAGCTGCCAAACGGCAGGTCGGCAATCACCCAGGCAGTGGCCTGGGTGCGCTGCAGGCCTCGTACCACGCTTTCAGTGTGGTAACGCATGGTTTCCAGGCTTACGCCCACGGTGTTGTGCAGGCCCTGGCAGACCATGCCCAGTGAGTCACCGACCAGCAGGCATTCCACGCCGGCGGCATCGGCCACGGCGGCGAAGGTGGCGTCATAGGCCGTCAGCATGGTGATCTTTTCGCCACGGTCGTGCATTTCCGCCAGGCGGGGCAGGCTGATGGGTTTGCGCTGCGCCAGCGGGCTGGCCGGGGGCAGGGTGCCGTAGGGAGAGGCAGCGGCGACGGTGGAGGTGTTCATGGCAAGTCCTTGATGGGCTCGACCGTATTCGGGTCGAGAGGGCCGATATTACCCAGACGGGCCTTCAGCGACTGGGGCTGGCCTGTCAGGATGGCGGCGTAGTTGGTGGTGTTGGACAAGACCTTTTTCACATAGTCGCGGGTCTCGGTGAACGGCACATTCTCGGCCCATATGGCGGCCTCCAGCACCGGGCCATTGCGCCAGCTGCGGGGCCGGCCCGGTCCGGCGTTGTAGGCTGCCGCGGCCAGGGCCATGGAGCCGGTGAAGTCGTCCAGCACCAGCTTCAGGTAGCCGGTGCCGATGGTGATATTGGTGTCGCGGTCGTTCAGCTGGTCGGCGGTGAAGCCGGCCAGGCCGATCTTCTTGGCGGTCCAGCGGGCGGTGGCCGGCATCACCTGCATCAGGCCGGAGGCGCCCACGCCGGAGCGTGCATCCATTACGAAGCGCGACTCCTGGCGTATCAGGCCGTAGACAAAAGCCGGGTCCAGGTTGATCTCTCGGCTGCGCCGCACCACGGTATCGCGGAAGGGCATGGGGAAGCGTTGGTCAAAATCCATCACGCCCCGGGTGCGGTCGCTGGTGTTGATGCAGCGGTCCCATACTTCGCGCTGGCAAGCCAGCTCGGCGGCGGCCAGCAGCTCGCGGTCGTTCATGCCGCCGGGGCTGTGCAGATTGGTTGTGTAGTTCCATTCGCGATTGCCTTCGCTGCGCAGGCCCAACTGGATCGCTGCCAGGCTGCGTTGCAGGCCGAGGTTGGCGCGGGCCGTGTCACGTTCCTCTGCCGTGGTGCTGGCCGGGCGTGGCGGTACGCTGATTTTCTGGCCCAACTCTTCCAACGCCAGCTGTTCGTAGAAGCCGCGTACGCCAGCAATGCTTTGCAACAGGCGCTTGGGCTCTTCGCGGTCCAGGTCGGATTTGGCCAGGGCCTGCAGTGCGCGTGCGCGCCAGTACACCCAGGTGGCGTCCTGTTGCCCGTCGTCGCCCATGGCTTCGGTGGCGTTCAGCACATCTTTCCAGCGGCCCATGCGCAGAGCGCTGCGGGCCTTCCAGGCCAGCATGTCATCGGTCAGGTCACTGTCTTTGCTGACCTTGGCGTAGTAGTCTGGCGCGGCCAGTGACAAGCGCATGGCGGCCTGCTTGCCGATCACGCCCCAGGTCCAGTTGCGTTCCTCGGCATTGAGCTGCGAACCCCATTTGGCGTCCAGTACCGTGGCTGCCGCATCGGCATCGTTGATCGCCATCTTGATCACGGCCAGCATGATGATTTCGCGCCGCGTGCGTGACAGGGCGGTGACCTTGCTGGTCAGAAACTTGGCGG
Source organism: Rhodoferax sp. GW821-FHT02C08 (assembly GCF_059421805.1). Taxonomy (NCBI): domain Bacteria; kingdom Pseudomonadati; phylum Pseudomonadota; class Betaproteobacteria; order Burkholderiales; family Comamonadaceae; genus Rhodoferax; species Rhodoferax sp. GW821-FHT02C08. Next base: position 211,246 of record NZ_JBWKVR010000005.1, on the reverse strand, counting down.
GGCTGTCGTTCAGGCTGTTCAGCAGGGGCAGCGATTCGGGTGCGACGATTTCCACAGCTTTGGCGGCCATGCGCGGGCGGTTGGCCTCTACCGCCAGCCTTGCCTTGCGCCAGATGTCCAGATCCTTGAATTTCTTGGCGGCGTAGAGCTGGCCTGCGGCCTGGGTGCAGCCGTCGTCCGCGTCGCGCTGGGCGTACCAGTTGCGGCGTACTTCGTCCGCCAGGGCCGGCGGTGAATCGGCGCCTTGCTTGATCTGCTCGATCAGCAGGGCGTAGCAGCGCACCTCTCGGTCGTCCACCATGCGGTAGCGCGCGTGTTCGTCTTCAAACGTGGTCCAGTCTCGGCGCTGGCCCAGCAGCAGCAGCCAGTCGTTGCGCAGGCGGTCTTCCTGGTAGCTGGCCGGGAAGCGGCTGCTGAAGCTCTGCATGTCCAGGGGGGTCATTTCGTCCAGGCGCAGCCGCTGGTCCCAGTAGGCAGCCCAGGGCTCCAGGATATGGCCATGTACCTGGGGCAGCAGGGCAGCTACGCGCTTGCGGTCACCACGTTTGAAGGCTTGGTTGATGTCCACCATGGCGCTGTCGGCGACAGGATCGGACTTGGGTTGGCTACAGGCCGAGCCTGCGAATACGATACCGAGGGCGAGCGTGAACGATGTCAAAATGGCTGGAACTTGCATGTGGGGATTATGGACAACTCAATGAACGACAAGGCACTGGACAAAAAAGCCCTGCGCGAAGCGCTGGTCGCACAACGCCTGGAGATGCCCGACCGCTTGGAGCGTGCCGATTTGCTACAAAGGGTGATGCGTATCTGGCTGGTGGGCCGGCCCGACACCGTGATTGGCGCCTACTGGCCCATCAAGGGCGAGTTCGATCCCTTGCCCGCCTTGCACCGCTGGAAGGAAGACGGTGAACTGCTGGATGGTCCGCAACTCAAGCGCATTGGTTTGCCCGTGGTCAACAAGCAGCACAAGACCATGACTTTCCACGCTTGGTACCCGGGCTGCCCCATGGAAGAAGATGCCTACGGCATTCTCAAGCCCCAGGCCACTGAGCTGGTGTTCCCCTCGCTGCTGTTTGTGCCCTGCGTAGGCTATGCCGCCGGGGGGTACCGCCTGGGCTATGGTGGTGGTTTTTATGACCGCATGCTGGCCAGCCTGGACCCCAAGCCTTTCACGGTGGGCCTGGGCTTTACCCAGGGGTATTTGGATGAATTCGAGCCCGAGCCGCACGACGTGCCGCTTGACGCGATCCTGAACGATAACGGCGTCGTCTGGCCAGCTGGTTGAACACCCCCAGCCTTGCCCGCTTTGCCCCGACATCGGTTTGAAAAACCGAAGGCGCATGTGGCCGCCAACCCCCCTCGCATCGGTTTGTAAAACCGATGCGACATGCAGGGGGCGCAACCAGCGGCCTGGCCAAGCCAGTTCCGCGGTTGTTCTGGAACGGGCTTCGCTGTGCTCGCCCTACTACGATACTACGAGAAGAAAACCGGTTTTTCTAGTTACGCCGGCTTGTAGGCAATAACGTCGATTTCCACCTTGGCGTCCACCATCAAACGGGCTTCGGTGGTGGAGCGAGCGGGTTTCTTTTCTCCAAAGTAGCCCATGTACACGCGGTTGAAGGCGCCGAAATCGCGTGCGTCTTCCAGCCACACCGTGGTTTTGCACACATCGGCCAGCGTGCAGTCAGCCAAGGCTAGTACTTGCGTTAGGTTCTTCATCACCTGGCGGGTCTGCGCTTCAATGCCACCGGCCACGATTTCGCCTTTTTCATCAGCAGGCACCTGGCCGGATACATAGATGAAGTCACCTGCGCGCACAGCGGGCGAGAAGGGGCGGGGTTGCTGGTCGGACGCGACGGGTGGGTTGCCTAAATGGATCAGCGGCATGCGGGGGGGCTCCTGTGGGCGGGTTGGTTCAGGCCCCATTCTGGCACGCAGCACGGTTTTTGCACCTCTTTGGTGAAAGTATTTTTCATTAAACAAGGGTGTTCACCTATTTTTTGGTGATTTTCCTTGGCATATTCTTTGCGTTGTGAAAATTACTTTCAATCCAAAGGATTCGCGATGAAGCCCTCCACCCCCGCCTTGCTCCGCCGTACGGTTCTGCTGCTGTCCATGGGCGCGGCTTTATTGCCTTGGACCGTGCACGCACAGGCACCCAAGTCTGCCCTCAATCTGGCCATGGTGGCCGAGCCGCAAACCCTGGACCCAATGGCCAGTAGCGCCGATCTGGTCGGCACCATCATGCAGCACGTCTACGAGCCGCTGTTTACTTTCGATGCCAAGTGGAATGTGGTGCCTATGCTGGCCGAAGCCATGCCCAAGGTATCGGCCGATGGCAAGCAATACACCATCATGCTGCGCGCCGGCGTGCAACTGCACAACGGCCGGGCATTGACTGCAGACGACGTGGTGGCCAGCCTGAAGCGCTGGATGGAAGTTTCGCCGCGCGGCAAAGCGTTGGCCAAAGAAGTCGATGACCTGTCTGCCAAAGGCCCACTGACCATCACCATCAGCCTGAAGAACCCGTACGCACCGCTGCTGCCGCAGCTGGCTTTGCCATCGGGCATGGCGGCCATCATGGCCAAGGAGTCGATTGCCCAGCCCTTGAAGGAATTTGTCGGTACCGGCCCGTACAAGTTCAAAGAGCGCCACCCGGATCAATACGTGCTGTTGACGCGTTTTGACGGCTATAGCGCACGCAAAGAAGCACCGAACGGCTACGGCGGCAAAAAGACTGCGGTGGTCGAAGAGCTGCGATTCATCCCGGTGCCGAATGCCAACACCCGGGTCGAAGGCTCGCTTTCCGGCCAGTTCCAGTTTGCAGATCTGTTGCCCATCGAAGCCCTGCCGCGCCTGGAAAAAGCTACCGACAAGGTGATACCCATCATGACCCCGTCTTTTGGCTTCCCTTACCTGGTGTTCAACACCAAAGAAGGTGTGATGGCCCCGCTGGCCGTGCGTCAGGCCGTGCAAGTGGCGCTGGGCGAGGGCGAGATGCTGGCTGCCGGTTTTGGCGACACACGTTTCTTCACCGCTGAAGGCAACCATTTCCCCAAGGGCACGCCGTTCTATTCGGCGGCTGGTGTTGACAAATACAACGAACGCAACCCCGCCAAGGCCAAGGCGGCCGCCGCCACTGCCGGCTACAAGGGCGACCCCATCCGCATCCTGACCAGCCGCCAGTACGACTTCCACTACAACATGGCCTTGATCATGGCCGAGCAGCTGAAGAAGGCCGGCTTCAAGGTCGATCTGAATGTGGTGGACTGGGCTACCTTGGTGCAGCGCCGCAACGACTCCAAGCTGTGGGACATCTATGTGACCCATTCCGGCCAGTTCCCCGAGCCCATGCTGTCGCCGCCGCAACTCGGCGATGGCGCGCCCGGCTGGTGGTCCACGCCGGCCAAGCAGGCCGCACTGTCGGCGCTGAACCAGGAAACCAACCCCGCCAAGCGCGCCGCGCTGTGGGGCAAGGTGCAGCAGGTGGTGTACGACGAAGTGCCTTACATCAACGTGGGCAAGTTCAACAGCCTGTCGGCCAAGTCGCCAGCGCTGGAGGGCTACACACCCGCCACCTGGCCGTTCTTCTGGAACACCGGCCTGAAGAAGTAAACCGGGGCGGCCTGGTGCTGCCCTGATTTCGCCCCGCCCCTTCCACCCATTCACAGGAAATGCCATGCCATCTCGTGTTACTGACCAGGAATTGCACTATGACCACACCGCTGCCAGCCGCAGACACTTTCTCAAAGCCACGGCCGTCGTTTCTGGCCTGGGAGCTTTGGGTTTGACCGTGCTGAGCGCGCAAGCCGCTAGCTCCGGCCCCGTGTACGCCTATGTGGGTACCTACACCGATGGCGGCAAGCCCTGGCGCGGAGGGCGTGGTTTGGGCGTACACCAGTTCGCGCTGAACAGTGCAACTGGCGCGCTGATGCCCATCGCCGGCGCACCGGCAGCGGTATTGAATACCGGCGACGCGGCCAGCAAGCTGCGCAACCCGGCCTCGTTGGCACGCCATCCGTCGCTGCGCATGCTGTATGCCGGCAACGAGTTCTCGGCCGTGGCCGGCCCCGACAGCGGCGGCTCGGTGTCGGCCTACCGCATCGAGGCCAATGGCGCGCTGTCGTTTGTGGCCGAGATCCCCTGCGGGGGCAAAGACCCGGCCTATGTCAGCGTGCATCCCGATGGACGCTTTGTGTTTACCGCCAACTATTCCAGCGGCGATGTCAGTGTGATTGCGCTGCGCGCCGACGGCAGTTTCGATACCGACAAGCCGGTGGCCATCTACAAGGATGTGGACGCCTGCGGCGGTGCGCAGTGCAAGCCCGGCGCTGACGTGGTACCCAAGGCCGCGCTGTCGCACGAAGGCTTTGCCACCAGCGACCACGACGGCCCGCACGCCCATATGGTGCACAGCGACCCGGGCGGCAACTTTGTGCTGGTGGCCGATCTGGGCTTGGACCGTGTGATCTCGTACAAGTTCGACCGCAGCAGCGGTGTGCTGAGCCAGCCCAGCAGCGTGGCGGTGTCGGAAAGCTCGGGCGCGCGGCATTTCTGCTTCCACCCGAATGGCAAGTGGCTGTACTTGGTGAACGAAGAGGCGTCGACAATTGCCTTCATGCGCTACAACAGTGGCACGGGCGTGCTGACCCTGGTTAGCGAAACCTCGGCCTTGCCGCCGGGCTTCAAAGGTACCAGCTATGCGTCTGGCATCCGCATGCTGCCCAATGGCCAGCACTTTGTGTCCTTGAACCGCTTGCACGACTCGATTTCGCTGTTCAAGATCAATGCTGCTGGCGAGCCCAAGCTGGTGCGTGAAGAGTGGACGCGTGGCAACTACCCGCGCAGCTGTACCCTCGACCCGAGCGGCAGGTTCTTGTACGTGTGCCATAACAAGCAGGGCGACAACGTGACGATCTTCCGGGTAACCAAGGGCGACATTCAATTCACCGGCCAGTACGTGGCGGTGGGCAGTGCATCCTCGATAGAGTTCTCTGCGTAGGTTTTTTGAAAATGACCGCAGCGGGCTTTCGCTGCTGCGGCTGGTTTGCTTGAGGAGAAATTCTGTGTATCGCTATATTGCCTCCCGCATCGCGGGCATGCTGGTGGTGATGGCGCTGGTAGCGGTACTGGTGTTCATCCTCACGCGGGCCGCGTCCGGCGACCCGATTTCGGTGCTGCTGGGCGACCAGGCCACGGCCGAAGACATTGTTCGCGTACAGCGCGAATACGGGTTGGACCAGCCCCTGGTCGTGCAGTTCGGCTATTGGCTGAAAGAGCTGGCGCATGGCAACCTGGGCCAGTCCATCTTCTTGCAGCGCCCTGTGACCCAGGCGCTGTGGGAGCGGGCCGAGCCCACCACCTTGCTGGCCCTGCTGGCCGTGGCCATCGCCGCGCTGATCGGTGTGCCCAGCGGCATCGTTTCCGCGGTGTACCGCGGCAAGTGGATCGACCAGGTGGTGACCGGGTTGGCCATGCTGGGGGCCAGCATCCCCAGCTTCTGGCTGGGCCTGGTGCTGATGCAGATTTTTGCCGTGGCGCTGGGCTGGTTCCCGGTGTCCGGCTATGGCGATCCGGGCGCGACGCTGGCCGAGCGCCTGCACTATCTGGTGCTGCCGGCCACCGTGCTCGGCGTATTGAATTCGGCGCTGATCATCCGCTTTACCCGCGCGTCCATGCTCGACGTGCTGGAAGAAGACTATGTGCGCACCGCCCGTGCCAAGGGCCTGACTGAGAAGGTTGTCATCCTCAAACATGCGCTGCGCAATGCCCTGGTGCCCATCGTCACCGTGCTCGGTCTGACCACGGCCCTGATGATTGGCGGCGCGGTGGTGACCGAGACCGTGTTCGGCCTGCCCGGCGTCGGCAACCTGGTGGTGAACGCCGTGTTGCGCCGCGACTATCCCGTCATCCAGGGCGCTCTGCTGGTGATCGCCGTGATCTACGTGGTCATCAATTTCCTGGTCGATCTGCTCTACATGCTGGTCGATCCGCGCGTGAAATATTGAGCCAGAGTCCGCATGAAAATCCCCCACGTTCTGCAAAAATTATTCCGCCGCCGCATCGTGCTGGCGGCCGCCATCTGCTTGCTGCTGGTGGTCATCGTGGCCATCTTTGCCAGCGTGCTAACGCCGTTTGACCCGAACGACACCGCGGTCAGCCAACGCCTGTCCAAGCCGACGATGGAGCACATCCTGGGCACCGACGAGCTCGGCCGCGACCTGTTCGCCCGCATCGCCTTTGGCGGGCGTTATTCGCTCACCATCGCCGCACTGACTGCGGGAGGTGCTATCGTTTTTGGTACTTTGTTCGGTCTGCTGGCCGGCTTCTTTCGCAAGCTGGATGCGCCGGTGATGCGCGTCGTGGACGCGATGATGTCCTTCCCCGACATCCTGCTGGCAATCGCGCTGGTGGCGATCCTCGGCCCGTCGATGCTGAACGTGGTGCTGGCCCTGGTACTGGTCTACACACCGCGCGTGGCGCGGGTGGTGCGGGCCTCTACCCTGGTGGTGCGCGAGCTGCTGTTTGTCGAGGCTGCGCGCGCGCTGGGCGTCTCTACAGGGCGCATTCTGTGGCGCCACATCCTGCCGAACCTGATGTCACCGATCCTGGTGCAGACCTCGTTCATCTTCGCCTACGCCATCCTGGCCGAAGCCGCCTTGTCCTTCCTGGGCGTCGGCGTGCCGCCCGAGATTCCCACCTGGGGCACCATGGTCGCCGGCAGCCAGCAGTACGCGCAGCAGGCGCTGTGGATCGTGCTGTTCCCCGGCCTGGCCATCATCCTGACGGCGCTGTCGCTGCAACTGCTGGGCGATGGTGTGCGCGACCTGCTGGACCCCCGGCTGAAGAAGTCCCTGTAAAACTATGTCTACCCCCACGACCCCCAACCCCACACGGCTGGATGTACGCCATCTCAGCACCTTCTTTGATACCGACGAGGGCCTGATCCGCTCGGTGGCCGATGTCAGCTTCCAGATCCATCCGGGCCGCACCACCGCGCTGGTAGGCGAGTCTGGTTCGGGCAAGTCCGTCACCAGCCTGACCCTGATGCGCCTGCTGTCGCGCACCGCCAGCACCCAGGTCAGCGGCGAGGCGTTGTTTACCCAGCGCGACGGCCGCACGGTGGACCTGCTGCAGCTGCCCGAGTCGCAGATGCGCGCCATCCGCGGCAACGAAATTGCGATGATCTTCCAGGAACCGATGACCAGCCTGAACCCGGTGTTCACCGTTGGCGAGCAGATCGCCGAATCGGCCCGCCTGCACCTGGGCCTGGACGCCGCTGCCGCCATGGCCCACGCCCAGCGCATGCTGGAGCTGGTGGAGATACCGGCCGCCGTCCAGCGCGTCAAGGAGTACCCGCACCAGCTCTCAGGCGGCATGCGCCAACGCGTGATGATCGCCCTGGCCATGGCCTGCAACCCGACCCTGCTGATCGCCGACGAGCCGACCACCGCACTCGACGTGACCATCCAGGCGCAGATCCTGGCGCTGATGCGGCGCCTGCAGGCCGAGACCGGCATGGGCATTCTGTTCATCACCCATAACCTCGGCGTGGTGGCCCACCATGCAGACGAAGTGGCGGTGATGTACGCTGGCCGCATCGTCGAGGCCGCGCCAGTGGTCGAGCTGTTCGCCCAGCCGCGCCATCCCTACACCCAGGGCCTGCTGGCCTGCCTGCCGGCGCAGCAGCGCAAACGCGCGCTGAACGCAGACGGCAAACGCAGGCTGTACGCGATCCGAGGCCAGGTTTCGAGCCCCTTATCACCGCCGCCAGGCTGCGCATTCGCACCGCGCTGCGATCTGGCGCTGCCGTTGTGCCAGCAGGCCATGCCGGTGCTGAATGCCGAAGGCCCGGGCCGCTGGGCCCGCTGTGTGCTGCCGATAGAGCAGCGCAACGTGATGCAGCACAAGGAGGCCGCATGAGCGAAGCCCTGATCGAGGTGCGCGGCCTGCACAAGTATTTCGGCGCCAGCACGCGTCCGGTGCGCGCGGTGGACGACGTGTCCTTCGCCATCCAGCGCGGCGAAACCCTGGGCCTGGTGGGCGAGTCGGGTTCCGGCAAAAGTACCATAGGCCGGACCCTGCTGCGCCTGGTGGAGAGCACACAAGGCCAGGTGCTGTACCGCGGCGAAGACCTGGGCAAGGCGTCCGATAGCCGCATGCGCGCCCTGCGCAGCAAGCTGCAGATGATCTTCCAGGACCCGTATGCCAGCCTGAACCCGAAGATGCGTATTCGCGACATCCTGGGTGAAGCGCTGCAGGTGCACGGCCTGCATAGCGGCAAGCAGGCCCGCGCCGCGCGCATCGCCGAGCTGCTGGAAACCGTGGGCCTGCGGCCCGAGCATGCGGCGCGTTACCCGCACGAGTTCTCCGGCGGCCAGCGCCAGCGCATAGGCGTGGCGCGGGCCTTGGCGGTGGAGCCTGAATTCATCGTCGCCGACGAGCCGCTGTCGGCTTTGGACGTGTCCATCCAGGCCCAGGTGGTGAATCTGCTGTGCGACTTGCGCGACAAGCTGTCGCTGACCATGCTGTTCATATCCCACGATCTGGACGTGGTCGAATACCTGTGCGACCGCGTGGTGGTTCTGTACCTGGGCCGGGTGATGGAGGTGGCGCCTACAGCCGATCTGTTCAGCCAGCCGCTGCACCCCTACACCCAGGCGCTGCTGGCCGCATCGCCCAAGCCCGACCCGCAGCACAAGAGCGTGCACGTACCGCTGCAGGGTGATATCCCCAGCCCGATCGACCCGCCGTCTGGCTGCGTCTTCCGTACCCGCTGCCCGCACGCGATGGCGCTGTGCGCCGAGCAGCGCCCTGAACTCAAAGACCTGGGGCAGGGCCGTTTCAAGGCCTGCCTGCGCGATGATCTACCCCTTGTGAACATGGAATGAATATGACTCTGCAAGATATCCTGGACCCCCAGCTCGACGTCTCGTTCAAAGGCTTTCCGCAGAACACGGCTCCGCTGCGCCGTTCTGCCGTAGCAGCACAAGGCTGGAATGTGCTGGACGGCGATCTGCCGCTGCCGCTGGCCATCGTCAAGCGCGATGCCGTCACGCACAACCTGTCATGGATGCAGCGCTTTGCCACCGAGCGCGGTGTCGATATGGCGCCGCACGGCAAGACCACCATGTCGCCTCAGCTGTTCCAGCGCCAGCTGGATGCGGGCGCCTGGGGCCTGACCTTTGCTACCGTCGGCCAGGTGCGCGCTGGCGCCACCACCGGCGCGCGCCGCTGCCTGATTGCCAACCAGGTGCTGACCGCTTCCGACCTGCAAGGCATACAGAGTCTGCAGCAGGAGTTTGCAGGCCTGCGCATCGCCTTTCTGGTGGATTCGCTGGCCCAGCTGGAGCTGATTGAAGCCTGGTTCAGCGCCCACCCGCAAGCCACTCCGTTTGAAGTGATGATCGAGATCGGCGTGCCCGGCGGCCGCACCGGTTGCCGCAACCACGCCGATGCGCTGGCCCTGGCCGAGCGCCTGCACCAGAGCAGCGCCACGCGTCTGGTCGGCATCGAGTGCTACGAAGGCGGCGGCGCCAGCGGCAAGACCGAGCCCGACAGCGCCTACGCCAATGCCTTGATGCAGCGCGTTGCCGCCATCGCCCTGGCCTGTGATGCGGCAGGCTGGTTTGCCGACGACGAGGTGCTGATCACGGCCGGCGGCTCGGCGATCTTCGACCTGGTGGCCGAACAGCTGAAGCCGCAGTTGTCGCGCCCGGTGCGCGGCTTGCTGCGCTCGGGCTGCTATGTGACGCACGACCACGGCTTCTACAAGCGCATGGTGAACGCGGTGAACCAGCGCCTGGGCTGCGAGGACGGCTTGCACCCGGCGATTGAAGTCTGGGCCAGCGTGCAGTCCTGCCCCGAGCCTGGCCTGGCGATCCTGGCTGTGGGGCGGCGCGACCTGTCCTATGACCTCGATTTGCCCACGCCCATCGCCTACAGCCCGCGCGGTGGCCGCAGCATCCGCACGGCACCCGCAGACTGGACTGTCAGCGCGCTGAACGACCAGCATGCCTATCTGCGCTGGACGGATGCCGGCAGCGCGCTGCTGCAGGTCGGCGACCGTGTGGCGTTGGGGATTTCGCACCCTTGCACCACCTTCGACAAATGGCGCTGGATGCCGGTGGTCGATGCCGACTACGGCGTCTGTGATGCGCTGGTGACCTGTTTTTGAAAGCCTGCATGTCCTCTGGCGTACTCCAAAAAATCGCGGCCCTGATGGTCAGCGCACCGGCCGGCCGGCGCAAGGTGCTGGCCCTGGTGCTGCAAGACCCCGAGCGTGTGCTCGATGAAAGTTTTGAAGCCCTGGCCCAACGCGCCGGCAGCTCGGTGCCGACCATCATGCGCACCTGCCGTGACCTGGGTTATCCGGGCCTGCGCGAATTCAAGCTGGCGCTCGCGCAGGAGATGGCGGTTGGCGGCTCGCCCCTGCACCGCAAGGTGCGGTTGGAGGACGATGCGGCCCAGGTGATCACCAAGGTCATCAAGGGTGCGGCCTCGGCCATCAACAGCGTGCCGGCCCAACTGAGCGTGGAGTCGGTGGAAGCCGCGGCCCGCGCCATGGCGGCGGCCACGCGGGTGGACTGCTACAGCGTTGGCGCCACATCAAGCTTCATGGCTTCCGACATGCAGGCGCGCCTGTTCCGCCTGGGCCTGGTGGCGAATGCCTATCTGGACATGCATCTGCAGCTGGTATCGGCCGCCACGCAGATGCCCGGCGGTGTGGTGTTTGCCATCTCGCACGTGGGGCGCATGCCGTCGCTGATCGAGGCGGTGGACGTGGCGCGCAGCCAGGGCGCCACGGTAATCGCGCTGACCCAGCAAGACAGCCTGTTGGCCCAGCATGCCGACATCGTGCTCGGCATCCATGTGCCCGAAGACCCGGTGATGCATGTCGGCACCGAGGCCTACTTAGTGCACCTGACGGTGATTGAAATATTGACCGTGCTGGTGGCCCAGCGCCTGGGCGACCAGGCGGTGAAGCGCCTTGGTGGTGTGCATGAAATCCTCAGCACCCGGGGCGTCGATATGCGGCACCACCCGCAGCTCAGCTGGGGCGTGGACCCTGCCGAGCCCGGAGACGGCGCATGACGCAAGCCGCTGTGCTGCTGGAGCAGGGCCGCATCATCGACGGCACGGGCGCGCCCGCCTGGGTCGGCGACGTATTGCTGCAGGGCGACCGCATCGCCGCCATGGGCCCCAAGCTCGCCATAGATCTGCCCGGGCTGCAGCGCTTAGATTGCCGCTACCGCGTGATCGCACCCGGCTTCATCGACGTGCACACCCACGACGACAACCTGGTGCTGCAGTCGCCCGGCATGTGGCCCAAGCTGTCGCAGGGCATCACCACGGTGGTGACCGGCAACTGCGGTATTTCGCTCGCGCCCTACCAGGTGCAGCAGCCGCTGCCGCCGCTGAATCTGCTGGGCCAGGACTCGTTCAAATACCCAGCTTTCGAGGCCTATACCGCGGCCGTGGAGCAAGCCCAGCCGGCGGTGAATGTGGCCTCACTGATCGGCCACACCACCTTGCGCTTTGCCTGCATGGCCGATATGGACAAGCCGGCCAGCGCCGACGAGCTGGAGCGCATGTGTGCGCTGCTGGCGCAATGCATGGCCCAGGGCGCCACCGGCCTCTCAAGCGGACTGTTCTACGAGCCGGCGTTTGCCGCGCCCATGGAGGAGGTGGTGCGCCTGGCCCAGGTGGTGGCGCAGTTCGACGGCGTCTACGCCACCCATTTGCGCAGCGAAATGGCGGCCATCATCGAGGCCTTGCACGAGGCCGGCGACACAGCCCACATCGCCGGCGTGCCGCTGATCATCTCGCACCACAAATGCGCGGGCCCGGCCAACTGGGGCCGCACCTTGCAGACCCTGCCGCTAATCGAGAAGCTGGCCGAACGGCAGAGAGTGGCCATGGACGTCTACCCCTACCTGGCCGGCTCCACCGTGCTGCGCGAGGACCTGGTGGACGGCGTGATCGATGTGCTGCTCAGTTGGTCGACACCGCACCCGGAAATGGTCGGCCGCCTGCTGGCTGATATTGCGGCCGAGTGGGGCGTGGACCAGCAAACTGCCTGCCAGCGCCTGCAGCCTGGCGGCGCCTGCTACTTCCAGATGCACGAGGACGACGTGAAGCGCGTGCTGGCCCATCCCTTGAGCATGATCGGCTCGGACGGCCTGCCGCACGACCAGCATCCGCATCCGCGCCTGTGGGGCGCGTTCCCGCGCGTGCTGGGCCGCTATGCGCGCGACGAGCAGCTGTTCACGCTGGAGCAGGCGGTCTACAAGATGACGGGGCTGTCGGCACGCAACTTCCGCCTGCAGCAGCGCGGCCAGCTGCAACCCGGCTGGTTTGCCGATGTGGTGGTGTTCGACCCGGCACGGGTGCAGGACATGGCCAGCTACGCGAGCCCGCTGGAGCGCTCCATTGGCATTGAGCAGGTGTTCGTCAACGGTCAACTGGCCTGCGAAGCCGGTGCCGACGGCGTGCTGCAACGGGCTGGGCGCATGCTCACGCGTCAGTCGAAGTGATCCACCGTGTCAGGGTCCGGCGTATCGCCTATGGCTTTGCGCGTGGCCAGGGCCTGTAGCTGCAACCAAGCGCAGAAGGCCTTAATCTCCGGTCGCTCGGCGCTGCGCGGGCCGACCACCATCCAGTAGGCCACGGGTGAGTCCAGCCGCATATGCGGCAGTATTTCCACTAGATCACCACTGGCCAGGCTGTCGGCAATCAGCGGCATGCGCGCCAGCGCGATGCCTTGCCCGGTGAGCGCGGCCTGGGCGATCTGGTGAGCGTAGTTGAAGAACATCCAGCGTTTGGGTTCTATATGCTCCAGCTGGTGCACCTCGAACCAGCGCCGCCAAGACAGCCATTCCAGGTGGTTCGCACGGTGTGCGTCACCAGCCTCGATCAGTGCGAAATGCGCCAGATCTTCGCCGCGCACCAAGGGCTGGCCGGTTTTCAGTAGCCAGGGGCTGGCCACGGCGGTCAGCTGTTCGCCAAACATGCGTACCGCGCCTGGCGGCACCATGTCGGCCTTGGCGTAGCGCAGTGCCAGGTCCACATCTGCTGTGTCCAGGTCGATCAGGTTGTCGGTGGCGTCGATGCGGATGTCGATGTCCGGGAATTCGCTCTGGAAGGCCTCCAGCCGGGTGATCAGCCACATGGATGCAAACGAGGCCCAGGTGCTGACGGCCACGCTTTTGCGCCCCGCGCTGCGGCGGATCATGCGCACCGTGCTGTCCAGCTGCTCCAGCGCGTGCGTCACGCTGCGCATCAATTGGGAGCCCGCGCCAGTCAGCTCGACAGCCCGGGTGTGGCGCAGGAACAGCGGTACGCCGACTTCTTCCTCCAACGCCTGGATCTGCCGGCTGACGGCCGACTGGGTGAGTGCCAGCTCTTCTGAGGCGGCGCGGAAGTTCAGGTGCCGGGCCACGGCGGTGAAAGCGCGCAGCTGGCCCACGCTGATGGGGCGGGTACGTAAATGGGTTTGCGGTTGGAGCATGGGGGGAGTGTGCCATTCATGCGGTTTGGGAATCAATAACCCGGTCCGATTTCATTGGACCTCGTGAACGGCAAGAACGATGATTCATTCCCAAAACGACATTATCTGGAGTACACCATGTCTACCACCCTTGCATTGCAATCCACTCTTTCTGCGGCCGCTCTGACGGAATGCTGGAAGCTGGATGCGGGGCACGCTACCACGTTGCAACCGCGCCAGCCTGGCGTGTTCCGTGTGGCGCAGGGGAAGATTTGGGCCACCACGGACGGCCCGCACACCGGCCACACCATGGTGCTGGGCGACCACATCCTGGAGGCCGGAGACAGCCTGAACCTGCAGGCCGGCCAGCGTCTGGTGGTGGAGACCTGGGCGCTGGGTACCGAGTCCGGCCAGACCGAGGCTGCCTATTTCAGCTGGGAGCCACAGACCGAGGCGGTCTGGGACGGCCGTCAGGAAGCCGCCAGTGCCGGTGCCCAATGGCGCGGCGGTGTGGTCCAGCCGGGCCGCGACCTGGCATTGGCCCTGCGTTCCGCCGCCGCGGCTGTCGGGCGTCTGGCCATGGGCCTGGTCGGTCTGGGCGACACCCTGGTGGCCGGGCGTGGCCGCACGGCCTGAGCTGGTTTGCTATTAAATATGTAGCTACTGGCGCAGGTTTTTCCTGCGCTAGGGGCCGATTTCTTATAAATCCACCCAATGGGGCGCTGCCATGATGCAGCGCCCTTTTTTATTTGGCGTAGGCCTTGCGCGAGCCGTCTTCAAACACCTCGTCGTCGTGCAAGAGCTTGCCGTCGTCGTCCCAGTCGCGTTCGCGGCTGATGCGGCCACGGCTGTCGTAGATGGCTTCGCCCACCAGCTTGCCTTGGGCGTTGAAGGACTGGTGGGTGCCTATAGGGGTCTGGTTGTAGCGGTCGGTCGGGATGTAGCGCCCGGTGCGGGATGGCTTGCCGCTGTCATAGAAGTCGGTTTCGTCCACGTAATTAGTGTTGCCGTCGCGGCTATACAGCATGCGGCTTTTGGGCTGGCCATTCAGGTAGAAGCTGGCGTCACTGACCGCGCGGCGCTCGGCCCATTTCTGCTCGCGCACCAGGCTGCCCCGTTCAGAGAATTCACGCTCCAGGGTCTTGCTGGAGGTTTTGCCGTCCAGCTGCCACAGGGTTTCGCGGCGTAGCACGCCGTCTTCGGCAAAGCGGCGCTCGGAGCGGATGCCGTCCTTGGTTTCTTCCACGCGCTCGGGCTTGCCACTGGGGTAGAGGTCTTCCAGCCGCTGGCGTTGGCCGTTGGCGTAGCGGGCGCGCATCTGCAGCACGCCGGTGTCATTGAACATCTCTACCGATGCTGGGCCGCCCACAAAGCCGCAGAGCTTGGCGTCGTCCACCAGCGGCGTCAGCAGCGGTTTGTCGCCGCAGCGCAGGGCGCGCAGCTGGCCGCGCGGCGTCAGTTCGGCATAGGCCAGTTCGCCCTGGTTACCGGTGCCGTAGTAGGTGGCGCGCATCAGAGTGCCCGTCGGGTGGTTGCGGCGCACTAGGCCGACTTCGCTGCCGTTGTCGTAGGTGGACTCGCGCAGCACCGTGCCGTCGGGGGCGAATTCGCGCACCAGGCCGTGGTTGTTGCCGCGCTCGTTGACATGGCGCTCGCGCAGCAGTTTGCCGTTTTGGTAGAAGCGGTCCAGGCCCATGGAGCGGCCGTTCTGCAGCTCTTCTTCGCGGGTCAGCTGGCCGGTGTCGCGGTCCTTGCAGCGCATGATGCCGGTCTTGCCAGCGGTGGTGCTGCCGTTGTCGGGGTTGACGGATTGGCCGTTGAGTTCGCAGTCCTGTACGGCGTGGGCCGCGCTGGCGCAGAGCAGGGCCGCGCACAGGGCGGTGAGGGAGGAGAAATGCATTTTGCTATTGAATATGTAGCTGCTTGCGCAGGAGATATCTGCGCTAGCAGCCTGTTTAAGCCTTGGTGTCGAAGCGGAAGCTGGAGGCGGTGACGCCGCCGTACATGGCGTCTTCGTGGTAGACGCAGGTGGCCGGGTCATTGAAGGCGGCGCCCACAGCCACCATCAGCGGGATCAGATGCTCTTCGCGCGGGTGCGCCAGGCGGGCCGAGGGCGCGCTGGCCCAGGCCAGCAGGCGGGCTTCGCGTTCGGCTGGGGCGGCGGCCACGGTGTCCTGCAGCCAGTCGTCAAAGGCTTTGGACGGCGCCCGGGCCGCCGGGCCGAACATGCGCAGATTGTGGTAGCTCAGGCCGCTGCCGACGATGAGCACGCCCTCGTCGCGCAGCGGGGCCAGGGCCCGGCCCAGCGCCAGGTGGATGGCCGGGTCGAGACCGGTCTTCAGCGATAGCTGCAGCACCGGCACGTCGGCCTGCGGGTACATCACCACCAGGGGTGAAAACGTGCCGTGGTCAAAGCCGCGATGCGGGTCGAGACGCGCGGGCAGGCCGGCGGCGGCAACCAGGTTCACCACGCGCTGGGCCAGCTCCGGCGCGCCGGGCGCGGGGTAGACCACCTTATAGGTGTGGGGTGGAAAACCACCGTAGTCGTACAACATCGGCGGCTGGGGGCTGGACATGGCGGTGAAGGCGCTTTCCTCCCAGTGGGCCGAAATGCACAGCACGGCCTTGGGGGTGACACCGATCTGCCGTGGCATATCGGCCAGCGACTCGGCCAGCACGCGCATCATGGGGCGCATCTCTTCCATGTAGGGCCAGGGGCCGCCGCCATGGGAGATGAAATAGGTGGGCAGGGTGGTGGTCATGGGGCGGGAGCTTTCTGTGGGCGAAAGGCGTTTTATAGCGCAGCTGCTCACCAATTGCAGGAAAGCCCCACGGAGGGGGCTTTCAGATTTGTGGTTGCTACTTTATTGATAGCTTCTGGCGTAGGTACTACCTGCGTTGGCGGCCTCTTTGGCTTGCATCAGCCCGCCGGTGGCTCGGCCAGTACCCGCAGCGCCGGCAGACTGGGGAACATCGTGTACAGCGTGCCGCGTGTGGTGACGAACGGTGTGAAGCCGGTCAGTGGCTTGTTGACGCTGCCGCCCATGGGAATGTCGTACTGGCCGCCGTCGCCTTCATGGTTGCCGATCAGTGGGTCTTTGGCTGTGCCCTGGATGCCGGTGCCAAACGGATTTTTGTTGCCCCACTCGGACACCAGGTGCTCGAACTGGTCCTCCAGGCTGGCGCAGAAGAACAGGCCTAGCAGACCACGGTCGCTGTCGGCCCCACCACTTGCCGGGCCGTAGGGAATGCCACGGCGCAGCAGTGGACGTCGGCGGAACGGCACGACCGGATCGGCGCGCGGGTTCATACGCCTGATGTGTGCACCGAAGGGGCAGCCCAGGCCCTGCTTGTCGGCCGAGAAGTCGAAGTCGTTCAACTCGGCGTTTGTCTGCGGCGTGTGGTCTGGTCCGGGCTGGTTGGGTGAGCTTTCGTCCAGTACCCGGCCGTCGTGCCAGCGGCCCAGCAGCTTGGCGCGCACATAGTCGGCCGAGGGGGCATCGCCGGCTGCCTTGTCGACGAAGGACTCGAAGGCTGCCGTGTCCTGCGCCATTTTGCGGAACACCGAGAAGCTGCCGTTGGCAAAGAACTGGCGCACCGGCTCGTCTTCGGTGCTGAGCAGCCAGCGGTTATAGCCCTCGTCGTTCTCATGGCCCAGCAGGAACTCGCCGGGGGCGTGGAATTGGGGCGGAATCTTCAGCTCGGCATAGTGGGCGGCATGCGGGTGCAGGCCGTTGACCAGTGGGTTGGTGATGCCGTCCAGATAGCCGAAGTGGATGCGGCGCTTTTTGCGGTCGTGGTTCAGGTGGCCGCCCTGGAAGGCGGCGGTCCAGCCTTCGGGTGCGAACGCGTCGCCGGCCAGCTGCTGCAGCGTGGCCTGCGCTTGGTCCAGCTCGGCCACGGTGTCGGCATGCAGGGTTAGGAACAGGTGGGCCGTGTTGGGGCGGAAGCCGTCTTCCCACAGTTCGGCGGCGCTGGGGCCGGTGTCTGCCAGGCGGTGCGCTGCGCGTTGGTAGGCGCCCTCGGCAAAGGCCGGCGCCCGGTCCTGGAAGGCGCGCAAATACACCGACGGCAGCTGCAGCTGCTGTAGGCCTTTGAAGGTGAAGCCTATGCCGACCGGGCAGCGCTGTTCGGCTTTCAGCCGCGCGGCAGTGGCACGCGAGGCGGTGGCCGAAACGACCCAGCCGTCGTCCAGCAGCGCGCGCAGAAACTGCCGCGCCGTATCGACCTGGGTGATGCTGAGCACAAAGTAGCGGCTGTGGTGGAAGTCGTAGCCATTGGCCACGATGTTCTGGATGTGGGCTTTTTCCAGCGGGGCGGTGTGCGGCATTTAGCGGACCTCCGGGCTGGAGTTGATGTCGGCCACGGTGCGCATCGGGTAGGCGCTGTAGAAATAACGCCCGGCTGGCTGCTTGTTGTGCAGGCGTATCGCGTCGATGAATTCCTTGGGGAATTCGGCCACCGGCAATGGTGGCGCGTTTTCGATGTGCTCGAACAGCAGGTCGAACAGCGGGCCGATCTGCAGTGCGAAGTGTTCGATGTAGGCGTCGAAGTCGCCGTCGAAGATGGTGTGCAGCACCAGCTTGCTGTCGTTCTCCAGAAACTCGAAAAACGCGAAGTGCACATGGCGCGCCTGCTGCAGCCGCAGCTCGATGCGTGGCGCGCCGTAGACGATGATTTGCTTTAGCGCCTCGGCGTGCACGGCCAGGGGTTTCTTGATCTCCATCACCACGTTTAGCGACTGCTGGATGACGCGCTTGTCCACGGTGAACTGCAGTGGGAAGCTGCTGCAGTTGAAACCCCAGTGCTTTTGCAGCCGGTTCGGCTCGCCGGTGGTCGGGTCCAGCGTTTGCGCCAGGCCGGGTAGCAGCAGCACCTGCTGCACCACCTGGGCTACCAACGGCATGGCGATGTACTTGCCCAGGCACTGGTGCAGGTGGTCGCCGGGGTCACCGCCGAAGATCAGCGGATCGTCTTTGGTGGCTGCAGAGCGGAACTCGTGCGGATGGGGCTGGCCGTCGTTGCGGGTGGCAGCGCCCACCGCCAGGATGACGAGGGAGCCGGCCGGTACGCGCACGCCGTCCGTGTCGCCAAATGGGTTGTCCTTCAGCACGCGGCGCGGCAAAAATGGCGCGGGTGGCTGCAGGCGCAGTGCTTCCAAAATCAGCGCGCTGAGCGCACCCGCATCGGCTGGATTTTGCGCAGCGCGCAACGCGGCGGCCTGGGCCAGCGGCATTTGGCCGAGCGTGAAGAACTGGCTGATGGCGATGCTGACGCTGGCCTGCACATTGCCGATGATGCCGGCGATGGAGCCGACCACGATGGCCGCCAGCTCGGTGCCCGAATACTGGGCCGCAGTGCGTGCCAGCCGTGGCAGCACGGGCTCGAAATCCTTCAGCAGCAGCGCGCCCTGCGGCGGGAAGGCAAAGGTCTGCAGATCTTTCAGCTCTTGCTGCAGGGACGCGACTTCATCCTGCTCTTTTTTGCCGATGGCTTTCTGGTACTGGTCGATTAGCTGGCCGACGCGTACCAGCAGCATGCCCATCGCGCCCGAGGCCTGGGGCACGGCGAAAGGGTTGGCGACGAAGTGGCGGGCAAACATCTGGTAGCTCATGCCGTTGTAGGCCAGGCGCATGGTCTGCTCCAGCAGGCCTATGTCGGACTGGGCAAAGCCGAACAGGAAGCCGACAAAGCGCAGCGCGGCTTGCTCGCTCAGATAGGCCAGGTCGAACTCCCGGGTTTTCAGCGGCAGTACGGCGGCGGCCTGGTAGGCCAGCGCCGATAGCGCGGCGATGGTGCGGCCGTCGTACTTGAAGGCGCTCATCGCAAACTGGCGCTGGGCCTTGTGTTCGTCGGTGGCGGGCGTGGGCTGGTCCTTGTCCAGGCCCAGCATGAAGGTGCCGCTGCCCAGCGCCAGGTAGGGCGAGTTGCTGAAGTATTCGGTGTTGGTCAGCGCCTGTTCGATGTGCGCACGTTGCGACAGCAGATAGACCTGCTGGTGGTACTGCGAGTCACCGGCGTCGTTGGCGTGGATCTTGGTGTCGGCGCAACTGGTGAACTGCAGCACGCGCGGGGTTTGTAGTAATTCCTGGTACAGCGCGGCACGCTGTTGATCGTCATTGAGCCAGGAGAAAAGCAGGCGGTTTTGTTGGAAAGCCGAGATCTGCACGTCGTCAAAGGCGGCGAGTAGTGGGGTCATGGGGGCTCCGTGGGTGACTGGTTGCCCATTCACCAACTGCGAGCTTCAGGCGGTGGCGAGGGGGTCGTATTCGGCTGGCAACAAAGGCTCCAGCAAAGCCCCGGCAACCTGCACGTCGCGAGTGTAGAAACCTTCTGATACGGCGTCATACTCACTTTTGAGTACGATTTTTGCCTCTGATGAGCGGCCTTGTGCTACCTGTAGTTGCGACAGGCTGGTGGCACAGCGCAGGGCTGCGGCCCGATGTTGGCGATTACGGGCAAAGTCCAGCGCGCCTTGCAGCCATTGTTCAGCTTCTTGTTGTCGGTCTTGTCCGTGCAAGGCGGCAGATTGCAGCAGCAACTCGCCCGTGAGCCGGCGGATTTCGGCCTCGTGGTAATGCTCCTGGTACTGGCAGACGATCTCGAACGCCTGGTACAGCAGGGCCAGGCCTTCATCGGGTTTGCCGGCCAGTGCCAGGCCTTCGGCCTGCATTGCAAGGTACAGCGGACGGGTGACGACGGCGCCGGTGGAGACCCACATGCGATAAGCCTGCTGCATTTCTGCCACGCCAGCCTCGGGTTCCCCCAGCTCGGCCAGCAGGCGTCCATGCAGCAAGGTGGAATACGCGAGCCAGACGGCAAATCCGCCTTCCTGGCAGATGCTTTTGGCCTGCTTGGCGCAGTGCATGGCTTCGGTGATCTCGCCCCGGAACAGGTGTATGGACGCACAAAAAGCAAATGCTTCGCCCATGCTGAATTTGTGGCCGAGTTGTTCGGCCAGGGCCACAGCCTGCCTTGCCCGCTCCAGGGCCTGGTCGGCCAGGCCGAGTTCCCACACGGCCCAGGCGGAATAGCACAGGCTCATGATGCCGGGGTCTTGCACCACGCTGGGATGGTGCTGCAGCTGTCGGTAGTCGGTGAGGCAGGCGTCCAGGTGCGCGAGGGAGGCCACAAAATCACCCTTGTGGAACAGGATGTTGCCTGCCGCCCATTGCACCTGGATTTTGCGCATGGGGTCGGCAGCCTCGCCGATCAGATTGGCAGCCTGTTGGGCAATCTCATGCGCGCGGTCAAAGTCGGCGCGCATGAAGTGGTAGCCCTCCAGCCCGAGCAGGGTTTTCATTTGCGCGGTTTCGTCGCCTACGCGCTGGCAGAGTTCAGCCGCACGTTCATAGGCGTGCCCTACCTGGTCGGCGCCGTAGCCGTGGGTGGCGATGAGCTGGCCGGCCAGTAGCAGCTGCAGCCGCAGTTCGGCGCGGTCACGCTCGGATACCGGCGGCAGCCGCAGTAAAACGGCCAGACCGCTGCGCAGGTGGTTGATGGCTTCCAGATGGGCGGAGCGGGTAGCGGCTCTGCGGGCGGCCCGTTCCCAGTATTCCAGTGCCTGTGCATCGTTGCCTGACTGCGCGAAGTGGTGGGCCAACAACTCGGGCTGGCTTTGCGCCAGGTCCTGGAACTGCTCGCGTACGACGTTGGCGATGGTGCGGTGCAGGCGTTTGCGGTCGCGTTCCCAGAGGGATTCATAGGCCGCATCGCGTACCAGCGCATGCTTGAAGTAATAGTGGGTGCCCGCAGCGTCGGTGGTCTCAATCACCAGCCCGGAGCGCACCAGCGCTGCAAGGCGTGCGGGCAGATCATGCAGCCCGATGGGTGAGGTTTCGTGTGCCACGATGGCCTGCAGTAACGGCAGGGAGAACTCGCGTCCTATGGTGGCGCCCACCTGCGCAACCTGCTTGGCGGTGGCCAGGCGGTCCAGCCGCGCCATCAGCAGGTCATGGATGGTGGCTGGCACGGTGAAGCGCGCCGCCATGGCCGCATCGTGGCTGTGGGCTTGCACCCCCAGGTCCATTACCATGCGGGCCGATTCTTCGATGAACAGGGGGACACCATCGGCCTTGGCCGCCAGGAGCTGCACCATTTCGCCCGGCACGGCGGAGGGGCCGCAGGCGCCCAGAATCATGGCCCGGGTGGATTCGGGCGACAAGCCCTTCAGTGGGACCTCGTGCACCGCAAAGCCGGTGTCCTGTACCGGGGACTGCTCGGTGCGCAGGGTGAGCAGTACCATCAGGGGGCGCTGCTTCGCCTCGGCCATGGCGCGATGCAGAAATTCACGTGTCGAAGGGTCAACCCATTGCAGGTCTTCCATCAGCAGGCAAACCGGGCCACGCTGTGTGGCATGCAGCAGCCAGGCCACCAGCACGTCCAGCGTGCGTTCGCGTTGCTTTTCTTTGGTATAGGACAGGGCTGCCAGTCTGCCGTCCATCGGAATCGACAGCAGGGCTGCGACCAGCGCCTGGGCATCGGTCTGTAACAGGTCTTCGGGCAGCTGTGCCTGGATCTTGTGGAGCTTGCTGTCGGGTGACTCTTCATCCACGATGCGCAACTGGCGGCGCAGAAAATCGATCAAGGGATGGAATGTGCTGTGCACATGGTCCGGCGTGCAGCGGCATTCCAGCACCGCCAGTTTGCGGGCCTGCAGGGAACGACGGAACTCACTGGCCAGACGTGATTTGCCGATACCTGCCTCGCCTGACACCAGCACTGCGCGCACACCTTGGGTGCAGACTTCATTCCAGTGCTGTTCCAGCGCGCCGATTTCGGCATTACGGCCTACAAATGGGGTGCGCCGAGGCGCGGACTCCTGCGCAAGCTGGCTACCATTGGGTACTTCGCTGACCACGCGGTAGGCCGCGGTGGCGGGGGCGAATCCTTTGAGCGGCGGCAGGCTTGTGAGCCGCTCGAAGATGAATTTTTCTTTGACGATTTGCCGCGTGGAATCGCTGGCAACCATGGTGTTGGGTTGGGCGATGGACTGAAGCCGTGCGGCCAGGTGCAAGGAAACGCCGAAGGGCTGGCCAGACCGCACCACCACATTGCCGGTCACTACGCCAAGTCGTACCTGTACTCCCAACTGGGTGACGGTTTGGATGATTTCCAGCCCGGCGCGTAGTGCACGTGCCACCGAATCTTCGTAGGCCAAAGGCACGCCAAAGTAGCACATGATGCCGTCATCGCCTTGGGGGGTGTCCGAAATGCCGCCCCAGCGCGATACCACGCCAGCGCACACCGTGTGGTAGGTGTCCAGCACTTCGCTGTAACGTTCGGCCCCCCAGGTGTCCAGCAGGTGGGTAGAGCCCACCAGATCGCAGGACACGGCCGTAACCTGGCGCAGGTTGTCGTCCAGGCCTGCGCGTTCCATGGAGGGGTGTAAAACCAATGCAGCATCGCCGTACAGCGCACAGGTCCACGGAAGGGCTTCTGTGGACGTCTGCTGGTGGTGACGGTTATGCCGTGCATGCTGCACGGCGGCCCCAAGCGTACTGCCCTGGGCCAAGGCCTGGTAGAACGCCCGCATGCCGTCGATATGCAGCGGTGCGTCGTCTACATCCTGGTGTATGAGTACGTTGGCGCCATATCGCAGCATGCCAATGTGACTGCTGGCACGGTCGGATATCCAAAGTTGTGCGGCGTTGCTGGTGTCCTGGTGGTCGGGTATTGCGTGAAGGTGGTCGTCAGTGCCTATGCTGTGCACCACGTCGCTGTCGTGCACGAGCTTGAGCAAGCTGGTGGGTTCAACGGTTTGGGTGTGCACCAGCGTGGCTTCCAGGCCCTCGATAAAGAGAATGCTTTCGGCCAGCGTTGCACAGTACGCCTCTTGTGCTGGCGAGCAGTGTGGCTTTCGTAGCAGCAGGACGCGCAGAGACTCCCTGCGTGGCGTTGCGCGTCCTGGGCGTTTGGGGGGGGCGCCTGACAGCACGCGGCGGGTAATCTGGAATTTTTCACCTAAAAACTGGCTGCCATCAAAAGCCATTTCCCATGGAATGGCCAACAAGCTTTCGTCCAGTTGTAAATAGATGGCGCGTGATGCGCTCTGTTGCAAGATGTTGCGTATTCTTGTTGGGAATAATTGTTCGAACAGGAGAGCGCCCTGCGTGAATGGATGGCCCTTCGGGGCCTGCAGGGTCCGCATTTGCTCATCACTGATGGAACAACTGGCGATATGCCCCATGGCTTGTGCATCTGACAGCGCCATGGACAGTTGTGTACCGTCCACCACAACCGTCAGGGTAAGGGTGGGGGCAGCGTCTGGTACTTGCACGGGTATTCCTGCCGGGGATATCAGGAGATATATCCGGCCCGCTCTGGCAGTACCAGAGTAACGTCGGAGGTGGGGTAGGCCACGCAAGGCAGGATATAGCCATCGCGCTTTTCTTCCGCACTCAGGCCAGGCCAGGCGATGCGGTACTGGACGCCGCCGCTGGCCAAGTGGCAGATGCAGGTTCTGCAGGTGCCGTTGCGGCAGGAATTTGCCATTAACAAGCCAGCATGTTCGGCCGCGACCAGCAGGGGCAGATCTGGCGGTGCATCGAAACCACTTTCTGCGGGTAGCAATAGGGCACTGAAACAAACGGTATCTTGCTGCATGGTGTGACCAAGTTTAGTCGTAGCTTTCCGTCAAAAGCCTGCTTGGCAGGCTTTTGCGGCGACAATCCCTGTCCCCCGAAATGTTTTCGCTCTCTGGGCTATAGGCCCATTTCTTTCTTTTCGTTCTCTTCCCATGACCAGTTCATACATTTTCGATGTGCGTCCCGCAGTTTTGCGCGAAGCCCAGGACATCGCCAATCTCCACGTTATTGCGACGGCCGCCGCCTACCAGGGTCTGGTGCCTGATGAGCATCTCAACACCATGCCCAGTGCCAAGCGTTTGAATCTGTGGCGTGAGGCCATCGAATACGGAGATCCGCAGGTGCAAGTGGCCCTGGACGGTGAAACCATCGTGGGTTTTGTAGGATTTGACCGTTCGCGCGACAAGGGCACCAAGAACACCGTGGGTGAAGTTTGGTCCATCTATGTTGCCCCCAGCCACTGGGGCAAGGGTGTGGGCCTGGCTTTGTGGGATGCGGCCCGTGAAGCCTTGGTAGACGAGGGGTGCACCACCGTCACCATCTGGATTCCGTTGCGCAACGAGAGAGCTTTGCGCTTTTTTGACTTGGCGGGCTTCAAGCGGGAACTCAATACCGCCAAGACCGTACCCATGGGCGACATCAAAATCGAGGAAATTCGTCTCAAACGCGCCTTGGATTGATACTGCGCCGTGCGGTGCGCCTTGTGCTAGCAGCAGAGGGGCGCAGCACATGGTTTACCACCGTGCAGGTAGGGCTTGCAAAAGCGTGATCTGGCGCTTGTCTACCCGCACATAGCCACCGGTTTCCAGGTCTTTCAGGATGCGGCTCACCATTTCTCGGCTGCAGCCGGCCCGGCTGGCAATTTCTTGGTGCGTGATGCGTTCGGCAATCAGCAGGGTTCCGTCTGCTTGTGGTGTCGCCAGGCCTTGCAGGCATTGCACCAGGCGCCCATATACGTCCACAAAAGCCAGATTGCGCGCACTATTGGTGGCCATGCGGGCTCTGCGTATCACCTTGGATAGCAGGTCCAGCGCGAATTCGGGGCGTGTAGCAATGAAGCTCAACAAGGTTTTTCGCGTCAGCAGTGCGCAGGCGGTGGCCTCCATTGTCACCACGCTGGCCGACCGGGCGCCCCCATCCAGGGCCATTTCACCGAAGTAGTCGCCTGGGCCTATCACGTCAAACGTGATTTCCTTGTCGTTGTCGTCGGTACAAAAGACTTTGACCCGCCCATCCACCACGACAAACAAGGTGTCGCCGGTGTCGGCCTCATGGATCAGGATGGTCCCTTTTCGATAGCGCCGGACTTCGCCCAGAGGCACCAACTCCCGCACCAACTCTGGCATGGAGTTGTCGTTGCAGAAAGTCTCAGTCAGGGTATCAATTGCGGGTTTCATGGATAGACGGCTGCGTACTGCGTACGCGCCAGTCTATGCCATAGCTATGGTCAGAGTCACATTCGGATACACACTTGTGTATCCGAATGTATCAAAGTTTTCTGGAGTTAATGCTGCAATGCTGTCATGTGGCGCGCCATAGGCGGCAGGATGGATACGGTTTCCACCAGTTGCCGGATGGTATCGCAGCGGGTTTTTACCCGAATGCTACGCAATTGGCTGCGAACGGTAGATATCTGCACACCATGGCGTTCGGCGATTTGCGTGGGGCGCATGCCGCTGCAAACCGAGGCCAGCACATTGCTTTCGGCGCTGGTGAGCCCGCGCTCGCGTGCAAACAGTGCGATGGTGGAGCTGTCGCACAGCTGTTGCTTGGCAAATACCAGCAAGGCAAACGGGCCTGCACCGGGGGCAGTCAGCGGGACCACTGCCACGCTGGTCGTGCAGTCTTCGCCACCCAGGCTGATCAGCGCGCGTACGCCGGATTGGGCACGCAGCAGGGCGTGTTCCAGTTGGGCTTCATCGGAGTTGAGTAAGGTAGTCAAGCGACCATCGGTAATGCACAGGCCGCTGCGTGCACTACCGGCGCCTTGCAGGCTGCTATAGGCAAGCCGGTTGGAAAAGCGGATTTGCCGCGTCACCATGTGGACCAGCGCCAGGCCATAGTCCATTTGTTCCAGTACGCATTGCATCAATACCAGTGCGTCTGGTGACGAGGCCGCTGCGTTGGACAGGGGCTCATCTACATAGCTGAGAGTGTCGGTGACGGAATCAGAAAAATCGGTGTGCAGCATGGCGTTATCCCTCAAACCTGTTGTTCCCGCGAAATGCAGGTTGGTGTAGCGTGTTGCAGCGCACAACAGGATTGGGTAGAAGGATAGGCAATCGGCTTGTTTTTAGGTGGGTACTTTGCCCGCCAAATTTTGTGATGCATGCACCAAAACTTGGTGCGGCATTCAGCTTTGGGCTGCCAACTCTCTGAGTAGTTTTGCGTAGCCGGCCAGCCAGCGGACGGCGGCGGAGCGCTGGGCGGGCGTGGTGCTGTTGTGCAAGGCGGCGATGTTCTGGCAGTCTTGCTGGCGCAAAGCTTCTGTGTACGTGCGGTCCGAGGGGGTGTTCGGATGCAGGCTGCGTGCCATCAGGTCATGGATGGCGCTACGTGCATCAGGGGCGCGGGCCGATTGGCGCAGTGTTTGCAGCATATCGGTCTGGCGGCGCAGGCGCTCGGCTTGTGTGCGCTGCGGGTCGAACAACGACTGCTCCGATTGCTGGCGCAGCAATGCTTTCTGTGCTGCATCTATGCGTCCATAGACGGTTTCGGCGCGTTCCAGTACGGTATCGAGGCGCTTGGCCCGTAGCTCGGCCGGCTCCAGAGCCAGCCATTCCTTGCGGTAGTCGGTGTTTTTGTCGGCAAACTTATGCTCCAAATGTTGGAGCTGCGCCGGGCTCAGGCTTTGGGCCAGTGTGGTTGCCGGGCCCTCGGTGCTGAATACCAGAGCTTCTACAAAGCTGCGCAGCTGCTGGCCTGTCGCGCAGACCTGCTCGGGTGTGGTGTCTTGTGCGGCTTGGTTCTGGAGTTGTTGCAGCCAGTCGGCGTAGATGGGCAGTTGCTGCTGTCGCTGGATGTGCTGCAGTGCACGCAGGTCTTCACGCACCTGTTGCGCCTGGGCCTTGTCCAGATCCACATAGCCGTTCAGCCACCAGACGCCCAGGTGTTCGCCCTGGTTGTAGGCCAGCTTCAGGCTGGTGCAGGCGAACAGCAGAAAGCTGGCCAACAACAGGCTGATAATCCCAATCCATTTACCTTTGAAGAAGCAAGACATGGCAGAAATCGACGTAGTCATCATGGCCGCGGGCAAAGGCACCCGCATGAAAAGCAAGCTGCCCAAAGTGTTGCACTCTTTGGCCGGGCGTGCGTTGCTGGCCCATGTTGTCCACACCGCCAGCAATCTGCAGTCCCGCAATGTGGTGGTCATTACCGGTCATGGCGCTACAGAAGTTGAAGCGGCCAGCGCAGGATATACAAGCGCTGGCGATACTTTTTCTATAAATTTTGCACGCCAGGAGCCGCAGCTGGGCACGGGCCATGCGGTGCAGCAGGCACTGCCCCAGCTGGCCGATGACGGCGTGGTGGTGATTCTGTCGGGCGACGTGCCCCTGACCCAGGCCGACACCCTGCGCCAGCTGATCGCCGTGGGCGCTGGGAGCAAGCTGGCCCTGCTGACGCTGGAGCTGCCCAACCCCAGCGGCTATGGCCGCATTGTGCGCAACGGAGATGCGGTGCAGGCCATCGTCGAGCACAAGGACGCCACGGACGAACAGCGCGCCATCCGCGAGATCTACAGCGGCATCATGGCGGTGCCCGCAAAGCATCTGCGCACCTGGCTGGGTCGTTTGGACAACCGCAACGCCCAGTCCGAGTATTACCTGACCGACATCGTCAAGATGGCCGTGGCCGATGGCGTACCGGTGGTGGCCCACAAGATCAGCGACGAGCTGCAGGTCGCAGGCGTCAACAGCCCCGTACAGCTGGCCGAACTGGAGCGCGCTTACCAGCGGCAGCAGGCGCTATCACTCATGGAGCAGGGCGTGCGCCTGGCCGACCCTGCGCGGCTGGATGTGCGCGGCAGTTTGCAATGCGGGCAGGACGTATCGATTGACGTGAATTGCGTGTTTGAAGGCCAGGTCAGCCTGGGTGACGGTGTACGCATAGGCGCCAACTGCGTGATCGCCAACGCGCAGATCGCCGCCGGTGCGGTGATCCACCCGTTCACCCACATCGATGGCGAAAAGCTGGGCGTTTCGGTGGGGCCGGGCTCCTTGATCGGCCCGTTCGCCCGTTTGCGTCCGGGTGCCCAGCTGGGTGCCGAGGTGCATATCGGTAACTTTGTGGAGGTGAAGAACTCCACCCTGGCCAACGGTGCCAAGGCCAACCATCTGGCCTACCTGGGCGACGCCACAGTGGGCGAGCGCGTCAACTACGGCGCCGGCAGCATCACCGCCAACTACGACGGCGCCAACAAGCACCGCACAGTGATCGGCGACGACGTGCATGTGGGCAGCAACTGCGTGCTGGTGGCGCCCATCACCATCGGTGCGGGCGGTACGGTGGGCGGCGGCTCCACGTTGACCAAGGACGCCGCGCCTGGTGCGCTCAGCGTGGCGCGTGCGCGCCAGGTGGCGATTGCCAACTGGAGTCGTCCGAAAAAGGCCAAACCTTGAGCGGAGCCGAAGCCACCATCGCCGATCTGCAGGCTCGCCTGCAGCGCAGCGAAGCGCACAACGCCGCGCTGCAGGCCGAGCTGGAGCGTTTTGCCTACACCGTGTCGCACGACCTGCGGGCACCGCTGCGCCATATCACCGCCTATGCGCCGCTGGTGCGCGAGATGCTGGCCGAGGGCGAAGACCCCGCGCAATGCCTGGATACGCTGGAGCAGGCGGCACGCAACATGGCCCGCATGCTGGACGCCGTGCTGGAACTGTCCCGCCTCTCGCGCGTGGCTTTGCAGCCGGTTGTGTTGCCCTTGGCCGCGCTAGTGGCTGAAGCCCAGAATGCGCTGGCACCAGCGGCGGCGGGCCGCCAGGTGGAATGGCAACTGCCTGACAACTGGCCCGAGGTGCATGGCGACCCCGCACTCATACGCCAGTTGTGGCAGCAGCTTTTGTCGAACGCACTGAAGTTCACCCGGCCGCGGGCCCAGGCACAGATTGCGCTGGGCTGGGAGCCGCAAGTCGGCGGGGTGGTGTTTTGGGTGCGCGACAACGGCGTGGGTTTCAATCCTGCGGCCAGCGGCTCCATGTTTGACCTGTTCCAGCGGCTGCACACCACGTCGGAGTTCGAGGGCGCTGGCGTGGGCCTGGCCCTGGCGCGCCAGATCGTATTGCGCCACGGCGGCAGCATCCAGGCTGAAGGCGCGCTGGATGGCGGCTGTACCCTGCGTTTCACCTTGCCTGTGTAGGGCGCGATAATGTTTGGCAGGTCGCTTCGACCCATCCCCTATTTTTCCAACTGAGAACCGACCATGAAAAAAACCATCCTCGCGGTAACTTTGCTTGCTGCAGCTGCTTTGGCGCAGGCGGAAATTAGCCCTGCCAAGCAAGAGTTGATCAACAAGGTGCTACAGCTGCAGCAACCTACGCTGGACCAGATGTCGCGCCAATTGGCCGAAGGGGATGCCTTGCGTTTGATGCAGAACGCCATGTCGGTGATCCAGTTCAAGGCACCGCCTGAAAAGCGCGAAGCTCTGGCCAAGGACGTGCAAGGTGATGTGAAGAAATATGTGGACGATGTACGCCCCATGCTGCGTGACCGCCTGACCAAGCTCGCGCCCAGCGCCATTGGCCCGCTGCTGGACGCACGCTTCAGTGAAGACGAGCTGCGCCAACTGATCGCCGTGATTGACTCGCCGGTGTTGCGCAAGTTCTCTCAACTAGGCCCCGACCTGCAGAAGGCGGTGTTCGAAAAGATTTCTGCTGATAGCAAGCCCCAGATAGAAACCAAGCTGCGCGCGCTGGATGCCACCATCGTCAAGCGTCTGAACGCCGCGGGCGCCATGGGCACGCCTCCCGCACCTGCTGCCAGTAAATAAGAGTTGGCCATAAAAATAGCCGCTAGCGCAGGAATTATCTGCGCTAGCGGCTATTTATTTGATAGCACCTCAGGCCAGCGCCATTTCTTTTTTGTTCTCCCGCGCCACCGAGCCGGCATAGGCCAAGCCTGCCGCAACGCTGGAAAAGCGGTCGCCCGCCACCAAGCGAGAGTGGGGGAACAGGGCCTGCATGGCCTGCTGCAGCGGTGCCAGGGCGGATGAGCCACCCGTGAGATAGACCACGTCGGGCTGGGCCAGGCCGGCCATATCCACGCAGGCTTGGGCCGTTTGCACCACGCGTGCCAGCTGGGCCTGCAGCGCCTGGGCCAGGCCTTCGGGGGTAAGCAAGGCCGTCAAACCACGCTCTATGCAATCCAGGTCCATGGTTGTTTCCGCCCCGGACAGCGAGCAGGTAATCTTGCTGGCTTCTACATTGGCCAGGATGTGGTGGCCCACGCGCTCCTGCAGCACATGCATCAGCCGCTGGTATAGCGCGCGGTCCGTGTAGTCGTCGCGCAGGTCGCTGGCCTGGGCCAGGCTTTTGCGCGAATACGACTGGTGGATCAGGTGCCAGGTGGACAGGTCAAAAAAGATGCCGGACGGCACCTCGCGCCCGCTGGGTCCGGTATGGCCCAGGCCCAGCAGGGGCATGGCGTGGCGCAGATTCAGCAACTGGTCGAAGTCGGTGCCGCCGATGTGCACGCCGGTGGTGGCCAGGATGTCGTTGGCGCGGTCGGCATGCAACTGGCGGCCCGGGCCCACGCGCACCACGGTGAAGTCCGAAGTGCCGCCGCCAATGTCCACCACCAGCACCGTGGTTTCGGTGCTGACGCGGCGCTCAAAGTCGAACGCCGCCGCGATGGGCTCCAGTTGGAACTGCACGTCTTCAAAGCCCGCCGCACGTGCGGCCTGCTCCAGCGTGGCCTGGGCCAGGGCGTCGCGCTGGGCGTCGTCGTCCACAAAATGCACCGGGCGGCCCAGCATGGCGTGCTGCACGGCGTGGCCCAGGTGGGCTTCGGAGCGCTTTTTTAGTTCCTTGAAGAACAGTACCAGGATCTCGGTGTAGCTGATGAGCTGGCCGTTGACCACGGTTTTCTCTTCCATCAGCCGGCTTCCCAGCAGGCTTTTGATGGAGCGCATCAAACGCCCTTCGGTGCCTGCCAGATAGGCCTGCATGGCGGCGCTGCCATAGCTGGTGTGTTGGTCTTCGTAGGAGAAGAACAGGGCCGTGGGCAGGGTGGGCTTGCCCGCGTCCAGCGGAATGGTCTCCAGGCTGCCATCGGCGCGCACCAGGGCCGCTACGGTGTTGGAGGTGCCAAAGTCGATTCCCAGCATCATCCTTGTGCCGCTCCCTGAACAGACGGCAGAACAGACTGCAGAAAGCGGCTGATGTCCGCCACCTCCTGGGGGTGCACGCTGTGCGGCATCGGGTAGGTATGCCATTGCACTGGGTGGCCCAGGGCCGTCAGCGCTTGGCGCGAGCCTTCGGCGCGGGCCAGGGGCACCACCGGGTCGGCCGTGCCATGGGCCATGTAGATGGGGGTGTTGAAGTTGGCTGGGTGGCGCTCGGTAGCCAGGGTGTCGGCCAGCGGCAGGTAGCCCGACAAGGCCATGATGCCCGCCAGTCGCGCCGGATGGCGCAGCCCGGTGTGCAAGGCCATGGCGCAGCCCTGGGAGAAGCCCGCCAGCACGATGTGCTTGGCAGCAATGCCACGGGCGACTTCGTGGGCGATCAGGGCCTCGATGGCGCGGGCTGAGGCGTGGATGCCGGCCGCGTCTTCCTGGCGCACCAGGTCCACATTCTTGATGTCGTACCAGGCGGGCATGGGGTAGCCGTTGTTGATGCTTACCGGCATGACGGGCGCGTGCGGAAACACGAAGCGGATGGGCGCGCAGCCGCGCAGGTCCAGCTCGGGCACGATGGCTGCGAAGTCGTCCCCGCTGGCGCCCAGGCCGTGCATCCAGATCACTGCGGCGGTGGGCTGGGGTGCGCTTTCAATTTCAATGCGTTGCAACAGGGCATTAAACGAGGCGTTAACGGGAGAAGTCATGGGAGTCCATACGGGTAAACCGCGGGTTTGCGGCGTCAGAAGGGGGTCGATTCTAAAGAGCTAGGCCAAAAGACGCCTGCAAGACGGGCAAAATCGCCCGGTGCCTTATCTCCGCATCCTTCTTCTGTTGTCTTTTTGCGCCAATCTGGGCCCGGCCTGGGCGCAGCCGGCAGCTAATCTGCCCGCCACCAGCAAGGACATGCAGATCGTGCAGCGCATAGACGACGTGCTGGTTGGTGTAGATGCGGTGTCGCTGCAGATCGTGGACCGCAGCCATGTCAGCGGCACCTATTTCCTGATCAATCTGCGCCAGCCCAGTCCGGTCGCCGGTAACGCCGACTTTGTGGTGGACTGCCAGGGGCCGCTGCGTATTGCCACGCTGGAATCGACTCTGCCGTCGGGCTCCCTGAAGACCGACACCCCGCCATTGCAGCGGCGTAGTGGGCCGTTGGACATGGCGCAGCTGGCGTTTGTGCCCGTGCACATGCTGGATGGCACTTGGCTGGTGGCCGAATTTGCCTGTCGCAGTACCAGCCAGCCGGGCCGGGCGCGGCAGATCGCACGCCAACTCCTGGAGCAGGGCGGGCCGCCCGACACGCGCACCCTGTACTGCGATCTGCGGGCCGACGGCAGCACCCAGGTGCGGCGCGGTGTGGAGCTGCGCTTCAGCGAGCAGGAGGACGCCGTGGCCGTGAACCGGCAGTGGCTCAGCTCGGGCTTTGTGGACGACAAAGAGGTGGTGTTTGGCAGCGGCGCCCAGTGGATCGTGGACCGCCAGGCCAGTCGCGCCCGGCTGGTGGCGCCGGGCGGTGAGCTGCTGTACGCCGGCCAGTGCGATAGCCGACCGCCTGTGCCTTGAGGGTTTAGCTCAGCAGGGCCTGCGCGAATTCGCGCGCGTTGAAGGTTTCCAGGTCTTCCAGTTTTTCGCCCACGCCGATGAAATACACCGGAATCGGCCGCTCCTGGGCGATGGCGGCCAGTACGCCGCCCTTGGCCGTGCCGTCCAGCTTGGTGACGATCAGGCCGGTGAGCTGGATGGCGTCGTCGAAGATCTTCACCTGGCTGACGGCGTTCTGGCCGGTGTTGCCGTCTATCACCAGCAGCACCTCGTGCGGGGCGGTGGGGTCGGCCTTTTGCACCACGCGGCGGATTTTCTTCAGCTCTTCCATCAGATGCAGCTGGGTTGGCAGGCGGCCGGCGGTGTCCACCAGCACCACGTCGCGACCCCGCGCCTTGCCGGCACTGACCGAGTCAAAGGCCACGGCGGCTGGGTCGCCACCGTCCTGGCTGATGATTTCCACCGTGTTGCGGTCGGCCCAGACGCCCAGCTGCTCGCGCGCGGCGGCACGGAAGGTATCCGCTGCTGCTAGCAAAACGCTAGCGCCTGACGCAGACAAATGGCGCGTCAGCTTGCCAATCGACGTGGTTTTTCCGGCACCGTTGACGCCGGTGACCATGACCACGGTGGGCGTGTGCTGGCCGATCACCAGGGCTTTTTCCAGCGGTGCCAGCAGGGCGGTGATGGATTCGACCAGCAGGGCCTTCACGGCCTGTGGCTCGGTGGCCTTGGCGGCCTTGACGCGCTGCTTCAGGTCCGCCAGCAGGTGCTGGGTGGCTTTGACGCCGGTGTCGGCCATCAGCAGCGCGTCTTCCAGCTCCTCGTAGAGGGCGTCGTCGATCTGCGTGCCGGTAAAGACGGTGGTGATGCTGGAGCCGGTCTTGCGCAGGCCTGTCTTCAGCTTGTCCAGCCAGCCTGCGCGGGGGGCGGCGGGCTCTGCGACGGCGGCTGGTGCCGGTGTTTCCACGGGCGCGGGTTTGGCGGTAAACGGGTTGCGTAGCCAGCTGGCCGCAGGGGCTTCGGCGGCGGGGCTGGGGGGCGCCACGGGGGCGGCGGTATCGGGGACGGGAGGTTTTTTCTTGAAAAAGCTGAACATTTGGTGCGTTCTTAGAATCAGCCATTCTATGAAACGTCCTTTACTCCTGTTGTG
Source organism: Rhodoferax sp. GW821-FHT02C08 (assembly GCF_059421805.1). Taxonomy (NCBI): domain Bacteria; kingdom Pseudomonadati; phylum Pseudomonadota; class Betaproteobacteria; order Burkholderiales; family Comamonadaceae; genus Rhodoferax; species Rhodoferax sp. GW821-FHT02C08. The sequence continues at coordinate 177,143 of NZ_JBWKVR010000005.1, read as the reverse complement.
CTGCGGCCTGAGTGCCCTGGCCCACGCCCAAACTGCAGCGCCCGCGGTCACGCGGTGCGACCTGCCGAATGGCATGGCGGTCATCGTCCAACCCGACCACCGCGCCCCCACGGCCGTGCACATGCTATGGGTGCGCGCCGGCTCCATCGACGAGGTGGACGGCACTTCGGGTGTGGCCCACATCCTGGAGCACATGATGTTCAAGGGCACGCCCAGCCTGCCGCCGGGCGAGTTTTCGCGCCGCGTGGCGGCCCTGGGCGGGCGTGAAAACGCGTTTACCGCCAAGGACCACACCGGCTTTTACCAGCAGATCCCCGCCACCAAACTGGAAGCGGTGATGCAGCTGGAGGCCGACCGCTTCGCCCACAACCAGTGGTCGGACGATGAATTCAAGCGTGAGCTGGAGGTGGTGAAGGAAGAGCGCCGCATGCGCACCGAGGAGTCGCCAAGGGCGCTGCTGAACGAGGCCTTGAATGCCACCGTCTTCATGGCCTCGCCCTACCGCCGCCCGGTGGTGGGCTGGATGAGCGACCTGGACGCCATGACGCCCGACGACGCCCGGGCCTTCTACCAGCGCTGGTACACCCCGGCGAATGCCGCCGTGGTGGTGGCCGGTGACGTGGATGTGGCCCAGGTCTGCCAGCTGGCCAGCAAGTACTACGGCAGCATCCCGGCGCGTGCCGTGCCGCCGCGCAAGCCCCGGCTGGAGCCGCTGCAGGTCGGCATCAAGCGCATGGATTTCAAGGCCCCGGCCGAGCAGGCCTATGTGACCCTGGCTTACAAGATGCCCAGCCTGGCCGACGATAACGACGACGCCCTGGCGCTGACCGTACTGGCCGCCGTGCTGGACGGCTACAGCGGTGCCCGGCTGGACCGCGCGCTGACGCAGGAGCACGGCCAGCCGGGCGGCCCGGTGGCTGATAGTGCCGGCGCCTATAGCGGGCTGGTTGGGCGTGGCCCGCAGCTGTTCATCCTGGAAGGCGTACCGGCCAGTGGCCACACCGCCGAGCAGGTCGAAGCCGCATTGCGTGCCCAGGTCGCCCTGGTGGCGCAGCAGGGCGTGACCGAGGCCGAGCTGAACCGTGTCAAGACCCAATGGGTGTCCAGCGAGGTCTACAAGCTGGACTCGGTGATGAACCAGGCGCGCGAGCTGGGCAGCCATTGGGTGCAGGGTCTGCCGCTGGACATCAACCGGCGCTTGATCGAACGTCTGCGCGCTATCACCGGTGCCCAGGTGCAGGCCGTGGCCGCCCGCTATTTTGGCGACGACCTGCTGACCGTGGCGGCACTGCGGCCCCAGCCGCTGGACCCCAACCGTAAAAAGTCCCGTGCCCTGCCCACCGGAGATCTGCGCTGATGAAAACTATTAAAAAGATAGCTGCTGGCGCAGCGTTTATCTGCGCTGGAGGCCTTTTTTGTCTGCCAACCGCGCAGGCCGCCATCCCCATACAGCACTGGACGCAAGGCGGCACCCAGGTCTACCTGGTGCCCAGCCCAGGCATCCCCATGCTGGATGTGCAGATCGATTTCGACGCCGGCAGCCGCCGCGACCCCGCAGCCCAGGCCGGCCTGGCCCGCCTGACGGCCGCCACGGCGGGGCGCGGCATACGGGCCAGTGCTGGCGGGCCCGCGCTGGATGAAAACGCCCTGGGCGAGGCGTGGGCCGACCTGGGCGCATCTTTCAGCAGCAGCGCCAGTGCCGACCGCATGGGCTTTTCGCTTCGCACCCTGACCTACCCGGACCTGCTGGACAAGGCCGTGGTCCTGGCCGCCCGCCAACTGGCCGAGCCGGCCTTTCCCGAGGCGCTATGGGAACGCGAGCGCCCACGCATCCTGGCTTCGCTGAAAGAGGCGAACACCCGGCCGGCGACGATCTCCGGCCGCGCCTTTGCCACCGCCGTGTACGGCGACCACCCCTACGGCCGCGAGCTGACACCCGAGACCCTGGCCCGTATCGGTGTGGTCGATATGCGCAAGCTGTACGCAAGCAGCATCCTGCCCTGCTATGCCACGGTCAGCCTGGTGGGGGCTGTAGACCGGGCGCAGGCGGAGCAACTGGTGTCGCGTCTGCTGCAGCGCCTGCCCCAGGTGCAGACTTGCGCCGAGTTACCGGCCGTACCGGAGGTGGCGCCCCTGCACCAGGCCAGCGAGCAGCACATCGCTTTTGCTGCGGCCCAGGCCCAGGTGCTGCTGGGCCAGCCCGGCTATGCGCGCGCAGACCCAGACTTCTTCCCGTTGCTGGTGGGCAACCACATCCTGGGCGGTGGGGGCTTTGGCTCGCGCCTGACCACCGAGGTGCGGGAGAAGCGCGGCCTGAGCTATAGCGTCTACAGCGCTTTTGCTCCCGGACGGCATGCCGGCGCCTTCAGCATCGGCCTGCAGACCCGGCCTGACCAGGCTGTGCAGGCGCTGCAGGTGGCCAAGGATGTGCTGGCCCGCTTCGTGGCCGAGGGCCCGACCGCAGCCGAGCTGCAGGCCGCCAAGGACAATCTGGAGGGCGGATTCGCCCTGCGCCTGGACAGCAACCGCAAATTGCTGGACAACGTGGCTAACATCGCCTGGAACCATCTGCCACTGGACTACCTGGACCACTGGACCGAACAGATTGAACGTGTGACCCAGGCCGATATCAAGGCCGCGTTCGCCCGCGTACTGCAACCCGAAAAAATGGCCACCGTGGTGGTTGGAGAAAGCCCATGAGCACCCTGCAGCGCCCGGCCAAAGCCCCGGCCAAGAAGACCAAACCCCGCCCCTCGGACCCGCACCCGGTCGGCGGCAAGCCCGGCGAGGTGCGCATCATCGGCGGCCAGTGGAAACGCACCCGCCTGGCGGTGGCATCCAAGCCCGGCCTGCGCCCCACACCGGACCGGGTGCGCGAGACCCTGTTCAACTGGCTAGGCCAGGACCTGGGGGGCTGGCGCTGCGTGGACGCGTTTGCCGGCACCGGCGCGCTGGGCTTCGAGGCCGCGTCGCGCGGTGCGGCCAGCGTCCATCTCTACGAGCAGGACCCGGCGCTGGTAGCACAGCTCAAGGCCACCCAGATCAAGCTGCAGGCCAGTGCCACCCAGATCCAGCGTGGCGACGGCGTGGCGGCTCTGCGCCAGCTGGCCCCGGCCAGCGTGGACCTGGTGCTGCTGGACCCGCCGTTCGAGTCCGACCTGTATGCCGGTGCCCTGGCGGCAGCGGCGCGGGCAGTACAGGCCCAGGGCTTTGTGTACCTGGAGGCCCCCGCCAAGTGGACCGACGAGTTGCTGCAACCGCATGGCTTGCGCACCCACCGCTACCTCAAGGCGGGCGCGGTCCACGCCCATTTGCTGCAGCTGCTGGCGGCCGGAGAGCCGTCATGAATCCGCCGATTGTTGCCGTCTACCCAGGCACCTTCGACCCCATGACCCTGGGCCACGAGGATGTGGTGCGGCGCGCCACCCAGCTATTTGGCAGCGTCATCGTGGCCGTGGCGGCTGGCCATCACAAGAAGACCTTGTTCAGCCTGGAACAGCGCATGGAGATGGTGCGCGAAACGGTCAAGGTCTACCCCCAGGTCCAGGTGGAGAGTTTTTCCGGCCTGCTGCGCGACTTCGTGGTGGCGCGTGGCGGCAAGGCCATGGTGCGCGGCCTGCGCGCGGTGACTGACTTTGACTACGAATTCCAGCTGGCCGGCATGAACCGCACCCTGATGCCGGACGTGGAAACCGTGTTCTTGACCCCCAGCGACGGATTTCAGTTCGTCTCCAGCACCTTTGTGCGCGAGATCGCATTGCTGGGCGGCGAGGTGTATAAATTCGTCTCGCCGTTCGTGCAGCAACAGCTGGATGCGAAGGTGCGCAGCCAAGCGGCGTCTTAAGTTTTACCGGGCGGATAGACCGGCTTTTTCGAGAGTTCAGGTGGGCTTGCAGGGCGCCTTTATTCCTAAAATGTTGCATTGCTTACAAATGGAGATTGCAGTGAAACTATCCAGCCGCCTCATGACCCTGGCTGCCTCCGCCTTGCTGGGCTTGGCAATATTGGGCGGGTTCGCCCTGTACTCACTGAAAGACGCCATGCTGAGCGACCGCAGGGCGCAGATCGTGAACATGCTGCTGATGGCCGAGAACATGGTCAAGCACTACCAGGAGCTGGAGCAGACGGGCAAGCTCAGCCACGATCAGGCACAGGATGCGGCCAAGTCGGCGCTGACTTTTCTGAACAACGATGGCAAAAGCTACTACTGGGTGCGTGACCCCAGCGGCCTGCTGTATGCCCATCCCAATGCCAAGATCGTGGGTACCATACCGTCCTCGCAGGCCAAGACCTTGGATGGCCGCCCTGACGGGGAGGCTTATGCCGAGGCTATGCAGCGCGAGCACGTGGGTTTTGTGTCGCTGCTGGTGAAACGGCCCGGCAGCGATGAACTGGTGCCTAAGCTGAACGGGGTCGTCGCGTTTCCTGCCTGGAACTGGTGGATAGGCACCGGTTTCTACAGTGACGACATCAATGCAGCCTTTTGGCGTTCCGCCTGGCAGATGCTGGCCATTTTTGTGATCACCATGGGGGTGATTGCTCTGCTGGCCTGGCGCTTGACGCGCAGCATTTTGTCGTCGCTGGGCGGAGAGCCGGCCTACGCAGCCACGGTAACCGAGCGCATTGCCAAGGGGGATCTGGTGGGCAAGGTTGAATTGCGTGCGGGTGACCAGCACAGCCTGCTGTGGGCGATTGCCCGTATGAAGGACAACCTGGCACAGACCGTGACCGAGATTCGCCGGGGCACCCATGAAATCGACGTGGGTAGCCGTGAGATTGCATCGGGCAACAACGACTTGTCGCAGCGCACCGAGCAGCAGGCGGCGGCCCTGGAGCAGACGGCTGCCAGTGTCGAGCAACTGACGGCCACGGTGCAGCACAACGCCGCCAATGCAGTCGAGGCGCGCGCGCTGGCCATGAATGCAGCCCAGGTGGCGGAATACGGCAGCGCCAACTTCACCCGCATGGTGGAGAACATGCATGGCATCAGCGCCAGCTCCAAAAAGATCACCGACATCATTAGCGTGATCGACGGCATTGCCTTTCAGACCAATATCCTGGCGCTGAACGCCGCAGTGGAGGCGGCGCGCGCGGGCGAACAGGGGCGCGGCTTTGCGGTGGTGGCGTCCGAGGTGCGTGGGCTGGCCCAACGCAGTGCGGTGGCGGCCAAGGAGATCAAAGCCTTGATCGATGATTCCACCCACCGTGTCGAGGGCGGCACGGTTCTGGTGGATGACGCCGGGCGGACCATGGGCGAGATCGTGGCTGCCGTGAAGCGGGTGGCCAGCATCATTGACGAGATTTCGGTGGCCTCTACCGAGCAGAGCGACGGCATCGCCCAGATCAGTACGGCCGTGCACGAGATGGACCAGGTCACGCAGCAGAACTCAGCCTTGGTGGAAGAGGCCGCCACGGCCGCCATGTCGCTGGAGAGCCAGGCGCGGCGCTTGTCCGAAGCCGTGTCTACGTTCCAAGTGGAGTCAACGGCGCTGGCGTGATCACCAGGCGGTTCAGCCAGTCCAGCAGCAGGCGGTTTACCGTGGCGGGTTGCTCCAGCGTCAACATATGGCCGCACCGGGGAAGTAGATGCAGCTCCGCGGCCGGTACCAGGGCGGCGATTTCGCGGGACAGTTCGGGTGGCGTCATCAGGTCGTCGGCTCCGCACAGCACCAGCGTCGGGCAGCGGACTTGGCGCATGTGCAGGCGAGCGTCGGGGCGTTCCATCAGGGCCTGGTTCTGCCGTATCCACTGTGTCGTGTCGGCGCGCAAGACCAGCTCTTTGTAGCGCGCCGCCAGCACTTTGTTGCCGGCTTGCTCACGGGAGAAGGCCATGGTGCCGCTGGCGCGCACAAATTCTGCGACCCGCCCGTCTTTGAACATCTGGATGGCGTTTCCCCGCTGCCGCCGGTGGGCCTCGGTTTCCGGTCGCGCGCTGGTACCCAGCAGGGCCAGCCCCAGGACGCGTTCGGGTGCCTGGCGCGCGGCCTCCATGGCCACCATTCCGCCCATGGAGGCGCCGCACAGCAGTAGTTGGCCGCTATGTTCTTGCAGCAGCGCCTGGGCCATGGCTTCGATCCGGGCGTGGCGGGTATGTACATCGGTCACCAGGGTACGCCAGTGCGGGGGCAGCGCGGCCAACTGGTCGCGCCATATTTCAGCGTCTGTGACCAGTCCGGGAATCAATATCAATGCGGGCATGCGGGAATCTTTTGGCTGCGGGGTGGCGTTGAAGGCGGATTTGGGCCTATGCTGGACTTTTCAAAGTTCGAGAGGATAAGCCATGAAAATTTTGTTGCCCCTGGATGGCTCCGACGTGTCTTTGCAGGCTGTACGGCAGGTGATCAGCCTGGTGCGCCAGGGATTGCAGGCCAGCGTGGTGCTGGCCAATGTGCAAGAGCCTGCGCAGTTGTACGAGATGGTCATGGCCGCCGACCCTTTGCTGATTGAGCGGGCGAGTGCCCAGGCCGGTGCCCATGCGCTCAAGGCGGGTGAGGCTTTGCTGCGGGAGGCCCATATTCCATTTGAATGCGAGGTGGCCAGTGGCGATCCGGCGCATACCCTGATCGACATTTTGGAGCGCTACGGCTGCGATATGGTGGTGATGGGTGCGCGTGACAAAGGCAGCCTGCGCAGCGCTTTGCTGGGATCGGTATCGCATGAAGTCTTGCATGCGGCCAAGGTGCCGGTCATGGTGATCAAACCACAGGAGGACGCCTGATGCCCTTCAGACCCTGGGCCGGCAGCCTTAGGTCATTGATTGCGTTCACGCAATGCGGGGCGGTGCTGGCGGCCACATCTTTGGCGCTGTCGGCCCAGGCGGCCGGCTTTCCCAGCAAAACCATTAGCATCATCGTGCCGTTTTCGGCCGGAGGCCCCACCGATCGGGTGGCGCGTGATTTGGCCGAGGCCTTGCGTAAGCCACTGGGCGGCATCAGCATCGTGGTGGATAACGTCGCTGGTGCCGGTAGCTCGATTGGTTCGGCCAAGGCCGCACGCGCTACGCCAGACGGCTATACCTTGCTACTGAACCATATCGGCATGGCCACCATGCCCACCCTGGTGCGCAACCTGCCGTTCAAGGTGGAAACAGATTTTGAATATCTGGGCCTGGTGGATGAGGTGCCCATGACACTGGTGAGCAAGCCCAGCATGCCTGCTAACAACTACAAAGAGTTGGCGACCTGGATTGAACAGAACAAGGGTCGTATCAACCTGGGCAATGCCGGCGTGGGCTCGGCCTCGCACCTGTGCGGTCTGTTGTTTCAGAGCGCGCTGCAGGCTGATATGACCACCGTGCCCTATAAGGGGGCTGCACCGGCGATCACCGACCTGATTGGTGGCCAGATCGACCTGATGTGCGACCAGACCACCAACACCACCAACCAGATAGAGGCAAAAAAGGTCAAGGCTTTCGCGGTGACGACGGCCAAGCGTTTGAGCACACCTTTGTTGAAGGATCTGCCGACCTTGCAGGAGCTTGGTCTGAAGGGTTTTGAAGTCACCATCTGGCATGGCCTGTACGCCCCCAAGGGCACGCCGGCAGCCGTGTTGGCCAGGCTGAATGCGGCGCTGAGGGGTGCACTGAAAGACCCGGATTTCATCCGTAAGCAGGCCGACCAGGGAGCTGTCGTAGTAACGGACAAGCGCCTGGAGCCGGCCGAGCACAAGAGGTTCGTGGCCGCCGAGATCGCCAAATGGAGCCCCATCATCAAGGCCGCAGGCGTGTACGCCGATTGAGTTTTGCTCAGCCGTTAGAAGCTACCAGGTCACGTCGGCGTCTTCCTTGGCACAGCGGTGCAGCATGGCGATAAAGGGCATGGCACGTTGTTGCAAAGACACCGTGTCGGCCAGATGGGCCTTGGCTTCGGCGGTGGCTTCCTTGCGTTCCTGGTTGTCTTTGGCGATGGCGGCGTTCAGCGCGGCCTCGGCCGCCGCAAACTCGCTGACCAGGATGATGCCGTGGGCACCTGGCGTCTTGCCGATGATTTCCAGTACTTGGCGTCCATTCGCTTCGTGCATGATGAGATCGCCGTCTGCTTTGGATTTGAATTTGTACAGCATGGAAAACCTTTTCAAAGAGGTGTCACTATTGTGCCCTTCTTGGGCGCAATAGACTGGCATCATCCGGCCTTGTATCCGGTTTGGAACGGATGTTTTCAGTCCTTTTTTCAGGAGTATCTTGGTGAGCGATATCCATATGCAGCGTGAACACACTTTGGGCTTGTTGAACGCCCGCAAACTGGTCGGCGAGTGGATTGAGCAGGCCGAAACCCGGCTGGGTATGAGCTGCAGCTACCAGCAAGGTGAGTCGAGCGACGAGATCAGCTTCCAGCGCCCGGGCGTGACCGGCACGGTGCAAATTACCGAGGACCGTTTTGTGCTGGATGCGGAGCTGGGATTTCTGCTGAGTGCCTTCAAGGACAAGATTGAGTCCGAGGTGGCCCGGCGCATGGACAAGATGCTGGCGCAGGCGGTTTAGGCCGCCGTTTTATGGTGCTGGCTAGAGCTACGCCTCTAGCCGCTTAGGATCGCGTCTCTACATCTTGCGCGTGGCCCTGCGTACAGTGATGCCATCGTTTTTGAGATCGTTCATCTCTATTTTTGAGGATATTCCATGGCCACGAAACAGCCCGGCGACAGCGGCACCACCCCGGAGGGCGGCTCTTCCGCCCATCCATCTGTCAAGGATTCGGCCCAGCAGATCTGGCTGGCGGGTTTGGGCGCGTTCGCCAAGGCGCAGGAAGAGGGCGGCAAGGTGTTTGAAGCCTTGGTCAAAGAGGGGCTGGGCATGCAGCGCAAGTCCCAGGTCATGGCCGAAGAAAAAATCACCGAAGCCGCCAGCAAGATGACCAACCTGGCCCAGGGTATTTCCGAGCGTGCCACCGGCCAGTGGGATAAGCTGGAGAACATCTTTGAAGACCGGGTTGCTAAGGCCTTGAAGAAGCTGGGTGTGCCCTCGGCCCGCGATGTGGATTTGCTGCTGGAGCGGGTGGACGCTTTGACCCAGGCGGTGGAAGCACTCTCCGCCCGCGTCGAGGGTGGCAAGCCTGCGGTCAAGCGGGCGACCGGGCGCAAAGCTGCAGCTGACGACAGCTCTGTGGAGTGAACCGGGAACCCAGTGCTCCAAGACTGAAAAAGGGTGCTGCGGCACCCTTTTTTGTGGTCTGTGCACTGATGACCCTACTAGCGCCATCCCTAGTTTTATCGCCGCATGGCCTGGGGTAGAGTGGGGCATTCATCACAGGGAAGACATCCATGGCGAAAAAAGCGCCGCGCCGTACTGCAGAACGCATTCTGGAGGTTTCGCTGGATTTGTTTAACCGGTTTGGAGAGCCGAACGTCTCCACCACGCTGATCTCCGCCGAGCTGTCCATCAGCCCCGGCAACCTCTACTACCACTACCCGGCCAAAGAGGAACTGATCAACGCATTGTTCGACCGCTATGAGCGCGGGTTGACCGAGCTGCTCAATGCCAGCGACGGCGTGCGCGATGTGGAGGATGCCTGGTTCTTTATGCACAGCCTGTTCGAGCTGATCTGGGAATACCGTTTTCTGTACCGCGACCTGAATGATTTGCTGAGCAACAACCGCCACCTGGAAACCCATTTCCAGTGGGTGTTGAAGAACAAGACCCGCGCCTTGCGGGCCTTGCTGGATAGCATGGCCCAGGCCGGTGCCCTGCAGATCGATGCCCGTGAGACCGAAGCTACCGCTACCAGCATGGTGGTGGTGCTGACGTACTGGCTGAGTTTTGAATACGTGCGGGACCCGCGCCACGCCATGGAGCCGGAGAGTGCGCAACTGGCGCCATTGCGCGGTGCCCACCATGTGCTTAATGTGCTGCTGCCTTATCTGGAAATGGGGCAGCGCATGCATCTGCTGAAACTGGTTTCTGCCTATAGTGATGGAGTTGCCAACGTAGCGGCCTGATTCCCCCAGCGAGCAACGCTGCCAACCCAGGAGACATGCCATGACCCAGTGGACGACTTTTCCTTATCCGGGCGCTTTTGCTTTTGATACGGCCAGCCTGGCCAAGAGCTGGCAGCGCCTGCACCAGCTGGATGTGGAGCCACCGCCAGGCGATACCCGTGTACTGGAGGCCTGGGCGCTGTTCCACAACGGTGAATTCCAGCAAGCCACCGAAGCCGGCCTGGCGCTGGGCAATGCGGGTCTGAACGTGGCCAACAAGGCCTGCAGCATGTATGCAACCTATCTGGAGCCGCGCGAGAAGGTGCGGTTGGACATGTTCATGGACGTGGCCAAGCGAGCACAAGCCCAGGTCGAGTCCGAGCCGAGTAACGCCAATGCCTGGTACTGGCATGCCTATGCGCTGGGGCGTTACAGCCAGTGCATCAACGTGGCCAAGGCGTTGGCCCTGGGTTTGGGCAGCAAGGTCAAAGATTCTTTGGAGCGCACGATCCGCTTGCAGCCGCACCACGTGGCGGCCCATGTGGCACTGGGGGCCTTTCATGCGGAAGTGATTGACAAGGTCGGCCCCTTGATTGGCAGCATGACCTATGGCGTCAGCAAAGAGGAAAGCCTGCGCCTGCTGCGTGAGGCGCTGCGCATGCACCCGAACTCGGCGATTGCCCTGGTCGAATATGCGAATGCCTTGGTAATGCTGAACGGCGAGGCGGCCATACCCGAGGCCACGCGTTTGTACGAGCAGGCCTCGGCTGTAGAGCCGCTCGACGCCTCTGAGCGGCTCACCGCGGACCTCGCTCGCGCCGAACTAGAAACTTAGCTCGCGGTTTCCAGCAACCGGACTTCGCCGCGCAGCGAGAACGACATGGCCTCGGTGATGGTGACATCCACCATCTGGCCGATCAGGCGTTCAGGGCCCTGGAAGTTGACGGCGCGATTGCATTCCGTACGGCCCATCAGCTCCAGACCATGGGCGCCGGGGCGGCGTGAAGGCCCTTCCACCAAGATCCGCTGAACGGTACCCACCCGCTGGGCAGCGATGGAACGCACGCTGTCGTTCAGCACAGTTTGCAGATGCTGCAGGCGCGCCAGTTTGACCTCGTGCGGCGTGTCGTCTGCCAGGTTGGCCGCCGGCGTGCCCGGGCGGGGGCTGAAGATGAAGCTGAAGCTGTTGTCGTAGCCCACGTCGTGCACCAGCTTCATCATCTTTTGGAAGTCTTCCTCGGTTTCGCCGGGGAAACCGACGATGAAATCGCTGCTCATGGCCATGTCCGGGCGGATGGCGCGCAGCTTGCGCACCGTGCTCTTGTATTCCATGGCGGTGTAGCCGCGCTTCATGGCCATCAGGATGCGGTCGGAGCCGTGCTGCACCGGCAGGTGCAAATGGCTGACCAGCTTGGGCAGCTTGTCGTAGGCGTCTATCAGCCGCTGGGTGAATTCATTCGGGTGGCTGGTGGTGTAGCGGATGCGCTCGATGCCGGGAATGTCGGACACGTATTCCAGCAGCAGCGCGAAGTCGGCGATCTCGGCCGTGTCGCCCATGCTGCCCCGGTAGGCGTTGACGTTCTGGCCCAGCAGCGTCACTTCCTTCACACCCTGGTCGGCCAGGCCGGCGACTTCCACCAGCACGTCGTCGAAGGGGCGTGAAACCTCTTCACCGCGTGTGTACGGCACCACGCAGTAGCTGCAGTATTTGGAGCAGCCTTCCATGATGCTGACAAAGGCAGATGCGCCTTCTACGCGCGCCGGTGGCAAGTGGTCGAACTTCTCGATTTCCGGGAAGCTGATGTCCACCTGCGGGCGGCTTTGCAGCGCGCGCTGGTTCAGCATCTCGGGCAGGCGGTGCAGAGTCTGCGGGCCAAACACCACGTCTACATAGGGCGCGCGGGCAATGATGGCCGCGCCTTCCTGGCTGGCCACACAGCCGCCTACGCCTATCTGTACGCCTTTCTTTTTCAGGTGCTTGATGCGGCCCAGGTCGCTGAAAACCTTCTCCTGCGCCTTCTCACGCACCGAGCAGGTGTTGAACAGGATCAGGTCGGCCTCGTCCACGTTTTGCGTGGTCTCGTAGCCTTGCGCGGCATGCAGCACGTCCACCATCTTGTCCGAGTCGTACTCGTTCATCTGGCAGCCAAAGGTTTTGATAAAGACTTTTTTACTCATGGGGTACTTTCTGGGCGCGCGGTGTTAGCTCAAGGCCGCATGCCATTGCAATGCTTGGAATCGTGCTGCCGCCTGGGCTGGCGGCGCCAGGTATCAGAAAAAGAAGAAGCGTTTGGGTTTGGCGCCGTTGCGTTCCAGGGCCGCTTCGGCCTCGGTCAGTATCCATATCTCGGACAGCAAGCCGCTGGTGTCCCGGGTGTAGTTCACCCACATGGTTTGTCCGACCAGGCTGCCGGATAGCACCAACAGATTGTTTGTGCCATGGATGCGCGCGCCGGGTGAGAGCTGGTCGGCTTTGCCGTCCATTTCTACCTGGGGTGGCAATGTGACTTGCAGCGATCCGCGCAATGCGCTGGCCGGGAAGTCGCGGGTCTGCGCCGCAGCATTTAAAGAAAAAATGGCGCTAGCGCAGAAGATGACTGCGCTGATGGCTATCAAAAATATAGCGGATAGGGAGCGTGATGGTGTAGGCATGCAGCGGTTCGTGGTGTACATCCAGAGGCTGGGTGGCCGCGATTTTACCGCGCGGCCTCGGCCGCCACCATGTGCGTGGTGCGCTGCGTAAAGATGGCTCGGATATTGCTAAATGTCATGGAATAGTCGCGGAATGGTCATAAACCGTCACTAGGATTGCGCAAGCAAAGGGGGGGCGCTAGTATGCAATCGAGGGTTTTGTTGTAATTGTTTAGTAATTCTTCAGACTCTTTGCCTCCAGCCTGGGCTGGGTGTTTGTAGTCGCCGTTGCCGTGGTGCGCGGGCCTGCAAGAACCCTGATCTTTCACTGTCAACTGTCTCTCTGCTAGATAACGAAAAGGAAGTGATATGCCTCGTCAAATGTTCAAGCTCCTCGCTGTGTCGGCTGCCGCTGCTGTGGCACTGGGTAGCGCCCAGAATGCCTCGGCCCAATCGGCCCAGCTCGTCGCAGCTGCCAAGGCAGAGGGCGAGTTGACCGTGATCGCGCTGGCGCGATCCTGGTGTGGCTACGGCAAGATGATTGATGCCTTCAAGGCCAAGTACGGCATCAAGGTCAACGAACTCAACCCTGACGCGGGTTCTGGCGATGAACTGGAGGCCATCAAGGCCAACAAGGATAACAAGGGTCCTCAAGCACCCGACACCATCGACGTGGGCTTGTCCTTTGGCCCGCAAGCCAAGGCCGCTGGCCTACTGCAACCCTACAAGGTCGCCAACTGGGCGTCTATTCCGAACGACTCCAAGGATGCCGATGGCTTCTGGTATGGCGATTACTACGGTGTGCTGGCCTTCGAGGTGAACACCGACCTGATCAGCAAGGTGCCCACCGACTGGAGCGACCTGCTGAAGCCCGAATACAAAAACGCTGTGGCTCTGGCGGGTGACCCGCGCGCTGCAAACCAGGCCATCCAGGGCATCTACGCCGCAGGTATCTCCAAGGAACCCAACGATCCTGCCAAGGCGGCTGTTGCGGGCCTGACATTTTTCCGCGATCTGAACAAGGCTGGTAATTTTGTTCCCGTGATTGGTAAAGCTGCATCACTGGCACAAGGTACTACGCCCATCATCATCCGCTGGGATTACAACGCTCTGGCCGACCGTGATTCGTTGAAGGGCAATCCCAATGTCCAGGTGGTGGTGCCAAAGTCTGGTGTTGTTGCGGGCGTTTACGCACAAGCCATTAGCGCGTATGCACCGCATCCGAACGCAGCCAAGCTGTGGATGGAGTATTTGTATTCCGACGAAGGCCAAGCGGCTTGGCTGGACGGCTACTGCCACCCCATCCGGTTTGCCGATCTGATGGCTAAGAAAAAGTTGCCTAAGGCCAGTTTGGATAAGTTGCCACCAGCAGCCGGGTATGCCAAGGCGGTTTTCCCCACGCTGGAACAGCAAGGCGTTGCCAAAGAAACCATTACCAAACAATGGGACACCCTCGTCGGTGCCGCTGTGAAGTAATCCAAAGCATTTGGACAGTGCTGGCCTGACCGGTGTCGGTCATGCCAGCTTCTTTTTGGCTTTCTCGCTTGCCTGAGGGCGCTGCTTTAAGTGGCTCATCGTGACTAATTCTTCAAGTATGGCGCCCTCTGCTGCGCTGCCCAAACCGGGGGGCAGACTCAGCTGGAACTGGCTGGGTGTTGCACCCTTCCTGGTCTTTGCCGCCGTGTTCCTGGTGCTTCCGACCAGCTATTTGATGGTCGGGGCATTCCAGGACCCGGCCGGCCACTTCACGCTGAACAATTTGCGCGGCCTGTTTGACGACAACGTCATCAACGCCTACTGGATCAGCTTTCGTATCAGTGCCGCATCGGCCATCGGTGGCGGTGTGATTGGCTTTTTGCTGGCCTGGGCTGCGGTGCAGGGCCAGTTGCCTGTCTGGATACGGCCTACGCTGATGACGTTTTCTGGCGTGGCCTCCAACTTTGCGGGTGTGCCTCTGGCTTTCGCGTTTTTGGCGACGCTGGGGCGCGTGGGCCTGGTGACCACACTGATGCGCAAGTACCTGGGTTTTGACCTGTATTCCACCGGTTTCAGCATCCTCAGCTTTACCGGTTTGACCCTGACCTATCTGTACTTCCAGATTCCCCTGATGGTGCTGATCGTGTCGCCCGCGCTGGAAGGGTTGAAGCGCGAATGGCGCGAAGCCTGCGACTGCCTGGGTGGTTCGTCCTTCCACTACTGGCGCTACATCGCCTTGCCGGTCTTGTGGCCCAGCATCATGGGCGCGATGCTGCTGCTGTTTGCGAACGCATTTGGTGCGGTGGCCACCGCCTATGCGCTGACCGGCAGTTCGCTGAACATTGTGCCCATCCTGTTGTACGCGCAGATACGTGGCGATGTGCTGCACAACCCCAATCTGGGCTATGCCCTGGCCCTGGGCATGGTGGTGATTACTGGCCTGTCCAATGCAGGCTACATCTGGCTGCGTAGCAAGTCCGAAAAGGGGCGCACATGAAACCCGCATCCCAATCCACATCGCGATTAGGCGCCTGGATCGCCATCGGCGTGGGCGCCAGCTATTTCCTGATTCCGCTGCTGGCCACGTTTGAATTCAGCCTGCGCATGCTGCGCGGTGAGTACAGCTTTGAAGCCTACCGCGTCGTGTTTACCGACCCACTGTTCCAGGCTACGTTTGGCTACTCCATCATGATGGCGGTTATCACCATCATCGTGGGTGTGTTGCTGGTGGTGCCCACGGCCTACTGGGTGCAGCTGCGCCTGCCTAAGCTGCGGCCGCTGGTGGAGTTCATCACCTTGCTGCCGCTGGTGATTCCGGCCATCGTGATCGTGTTTGGTTACCTGCGGATTTTCAACAGCAGCTCTTGGATTCCTTTGACGGGCAACGAGCGGGCCACAGATTTCTTGCTGGTCTGTAGCTACGTGACTTTGTCGCTGCCGTATATGTACCGATCCATCGATACCGGCTTGCGCGCCATTGATGTGCGCACGCTGACGGAGGCTGCCGAGGTGTTGGGCGCCAGCACCTTCACCATTCTGTTCAAGGTGATCTTTCCCAATGTGCGATCGGCGATTTTGTCGGGCGCCTTCCTGACCTTCGCGGTGGTGATCGGCGAGTTCACCATGGCCAGCCTGTTGAGCCGCCCGGCCTTTGGCCCCTATCTGCAACTGGTGGGCGCCAACAAGGCCTACGAACCCTCCGCGCTGGCGGTCATGGCCTTTATGTTGACCTGGGCCTCGATGGGCCTGATCCAGGTGTTTGGGCGCAATGCCAAGAACGCGACCAAACCCTGAACCCGTATTTCCACGTCCACCCACTGTCTACCCACCACACGCGATGGCTTTCCTCGAAATATCCCACCTGAAAAAAACCTTCGGCAACCAGACCGCGGTACATGACTTCACGATGGACATCGCGCGCGGCGAGTTCATTACCTTTCTAGGCCCGTCCGGTTGCGGCAAGACCACCATCCTGCGCATGTTGGCCGGTTTTGAAGGTCCATCGGGCGGAACCATCAAGTTCGATGGGCGTGATGTGACCCATGTGCCCACTAGCCAACGCAAGATCGGCATGGTGTTCCAGTCGTATGCACTGTTCCCGAACATGACCGTGGCCGAGAACATAGGCTTTGGCCTCAAGGTCGCCAAGATGCCGGTGGAGCAAATCCATGCACGCGTGGAAGAGATGCTCAAGCTGATCGGCCTAGGGCACCTGGGGGGGCGCTATCCCTGGCAGATGTCGGGCGGCCAGCAGCAGCGCGTGGCGCTGGCGCGGGCCCTGGCCGGCAAGCCCCAGGTACTGCTGCTGGACGAACCCCTGTCGGCGCTGGACGCGAAGATCCGCGTCTCGCTACGCGAAGAAATCCGTGCGGTGCAGCGCGAGCTGGGCATTACCTCCATCTTCGTCACACACGACCAAGAAGAGGCCTTGTCCATCTCCGACCGCATCGTGGTGTTGAACGAAGGTCGGGTGGAGCAGATCGGTACTTCGTCCGAGGTTTACAACTTTCCGCGTACGCGGTTTGTGGCGTCTTTCGTGGGCACGCTGAACCTGTTGTCCGGCGTGGTTATGGATGCGGCTTCTGGCCAGTTGCAGGTGTGTGGCCAGACGTTGACCACCGCCAACCCCATGCCTGGCGCTGTAGCGGGTCAAAACCGTGCACTGGCGATACGGCCCGAGGCCATTTCGCTGGAAGCACCCGTGTCCGGTCGCAATTCGCTGGCCGCGACGGTGGAGGATGTGCACTTCCTGGGCGCCGTGGTGCGTATACGCGCGCGCGTCGATACCGTGGTGATTTCTTTGGATGTATTCAACAACCCCAGCCATGCCCTGCCGGAACGTGGCGCGCCTGTGCACCTGGGCTTTTCCTTCGACAACCTGTTGGTACTCGAAGAGGCGGCCTGAGCATGGTTGCGGACAATGCCATGACCGGCTGGTCGCCCGCGAATCGGCGCGCCCTGGACCGGGTGCTGAGCACCCTGGGGCAGAGTGCTGCCGGCTATAACCCGGACAAGAAGCCGTATGCCGTATTCGACTGGGACAACACCTGCATCATGAACGATGCGGAAGAAGCTTTGCTGCTGTACCAGGCCGAGCAGCTGCGCTTCAAGCTGACGCCCGCCGAGTTTGCCCACGTGCTGCGCCTGGGTGTGCCCGAGGGCCTGTTCCATGCGGATTGCAGCAATGTGCAAGGTCAGCCGGTGGACATGCAAGACCTGACGGCCGATATCGATGAGGCTTACAGCTGGCTGTACGCCCGCTGCGCGACCCTGGGCGGCACAACGCCGCTGGCTGAGTTGGTGGAGACCCCGCAGTACCAGAACTTCTGCGCCAAGTTCTACTTCATGTACGGGGCGCTGTGCGACAGCTACCCCATGGAGGTGGGCTACAAGTGGATCATCTATTTTTATAGCAACTTCAGCACAGCCGAGCTGCAGTCCATGGTGTTGGATGCGGTGGCCCACAATTTGGCGTTGCCGCTGCAACAGGCGGCCATCACCAGCAGTGCAGAGCTGCCGGGTCGGGCCGGGCAGCTTGCTCCCGTGCACTTCTACGGCATGCGCGTGCATGGCGAGATGGCGGAGTTGATGCGTGATTTGCGCGCCCATGGTTTTGATGTGTTGGTGTCCACTGCTTCGCTGGACGACGTGGTGCGTGCGTATGCGGGCCACCCCGGCCTGGGCTACGACGTGCTACCGGAAAACGTGCTGGGCCTGAAGTTGGAGATGCTGGACGGTAAGTACACACCGGTGTACCGCAAAGATTGGCATTTCAATTGGGGCCCGGGCAAGACACTGGGCATACAAAAGCACTGGGTGGCCGCCAAGGGCTATGGGCCAGCCCTGGTGTTTGGCGACAGTGATGGCGACGCCTGGATGATGAAAGACTTTGCCGATACCCAGTTGGGGGTGATCATCAACCGCCTGCACCCTGGTCAAATTGGCCTGAACAGCCAGCAAGCTGCCGCCACGCTGGGCCAGCCGAACGCACGCTTTGTGCTGCAAGGCCGGGACGAAGCCCGGGGCTGTTTCAACGGCCAGGAACAGACGCTGAAATATGGGCGCAGCGCCCCGCAGCTACTGGTTTGATGTAACGGCCGCGCTGCGGTGCGTACCGCGCAGCGTGATGTAGGCCAGCCCAAAGGCGACCATGGCCGAGCCGGCAATGCCCACCACCATGGGCCGTGCGCTGCCATCCACATACAGGCCGACCAAGGCCATCACCAAGGCGCCTGCCGCGAACTGCAGCGTGCCCATCAGTGCCGATGCGGTGCCGGCGATATTGCCGTGCTTCTCCAGCGCCAGCACGCCGGTCAGCGGCATCATCAGCCCCAGAAAGCCGTAGCCCACGAACAGCATGCCGATGAATACATCCAGCCGGTCCATGCCTGCCAGGTTGAGCAGCAACAGTAGAACCATGGTGGCGGCATAACCCGCGCCGGCGGTCTTCACCAGCGGCGCCAGGCCGTAGCGCGCGCCCAGCTTGCCGGTGAACTGGGCGGCACCGATAAAGGCCGCCGCGTTCAGCGAGAAGGCCAGGCTGTACTGGCGCGGTGTCAGACCGTAGTGGTCGATCAGCACAAAAGAGGAGTTCGCCAAATAGGCAAAAAAGCTGGAGATGCCGAAAGCGCCTATGCCCACCAACCCCAGGTAGTGGCGGTCGCGCAGCAGCAGGCCGTAGGCGGCCACGGCGCTGCGCACATTGCTGCCTGCGCGCTGGTCGCTCGAGCGGGTTTCAGGCAGGCTGGTGGCCAGCAGCACCAGGCCCAGGCCGGCGGCCACAGTCACGGCCCAGAACACGCTGCGCCAGCCGGCCCATTCGATCAGGAAGCTACCCGCCAGCGGTGCCAGGATGGGCGACACGCTGAAGACCAGCATCAGCAAGGACATCAGCCGCGCTGCATCGGGTCCGGTGTGCAGGTCGCGCACCACAGCATTGGGTACCACCATGCCGGCACACGCGCCCAGGCCTTGCACAAAGCGCAGTACGACCAGGATGTGGATATCGGGCGCCAGCGCGCAGCCCACGCTGCCCACGGCGAACAGGCTGAGGCCGAAATACAGCGGAGCCTTGCGCCCCAGCATGTCCGACGCTGGGCCGTACAGAATTTGCCCAATGCCCAGCGCCACAAAGAAGGCCATCAGACTGGCCTGCACGGCGGTCATGCTGGCGCCCAGTGTCTGGCCGATGGAGGGCAGGGCGGGCAGGTACATGTCGATGGCAAACGGGCCAATGGCCGACAGCAGGCCCAGCACCAGCGCGGTTCGGAAGAAATGCGATTTCATGGAGTTCCTTGGTGTCGTGGCCGCCGAATGCTTGTGGGTAGCCTGCTGGAACGAAAAAACCCGCAGAACGATTGCTCTGCGGGTTTTAATATTTTTGGTGGTGATAGGTGGATTTGAACCACCGACATCAGCATTATGAATGCTGCGCTCTAACCAACTGAGCTATATCACCAACAGCCCAAGAGTATAGCCCACTTTTTTCGCTTGTTTTGAGATTGACCCTAAATTTTAGACAAGTATCCAGGTTCTTCCGGGCTGGACATTCACGCTGCAGCCTGCAGTCAGGGCTTATTTGTGCGTAAACACGGCCTTGCGTTTGTTGACGAACGCGTCCATGCCTTCCTTCTGGTCGGCGGTGGCAAACAGGCTGTGGAACAGGCGGCGCTCGAACAACATGCCGTCGTTCAGGCTGCTTTCGAACGCGCGGTTCACCGACTCCTTGGCGGCCATGACCGCCAGCTGGCCGTACTCGCAGATCATCAGCGCGGCGCCCAGGGCCTCAAGCATCAGCTGGTCTACCGGCACGACGCGGCTGACCAAGCCGGCGCGCTCGGCCTCGGCGGCGTCCATCATGCGGCCGGTCAGCGCCATGTCCATGGCCTTGGACTTGCCCACGGCGCGCGGCAGGCGCTGCGTGCCGCCCGCGCCGGGGATGATGCCCAGCTTGATCTCGGGCTGGCCGAACTTGGCGTTGTCGGCTGCGATGATGAAGTCGCACATCATCGCCAGCTCGCAGCCGCCGCCCAGGGCAAAGCCGCTCACCGCGGCAATCACCGGCTTGCGCACGGTCCGCAGGGTTTCCCAGTTGCGGGTGATGAAGTCGGCCTTGAAGGCATCGGCATAGCTGTAGCCGGCCATGGCGGTGATGTCGGCGCCGGCGGCAAAAGCTTTCTCGCTGCCGGTGATGACCATACAGCCGATGGCCGCGTCGGCGTCAAACAGCTTCAGCGCGTGGCCCAGCTCGTCCATCAACTGGTCATTCAAGGCGTTCAGCTGCTTGGGGCGGTTCAGCGTGATGATGCCGACCTTGTCGGCCTCGGTGCGTACGGTGATCAGTTGGTAGTCCATGCCATGCTCCTGGTGGGTAGAGAAATGTTTGCTATCCAAAAAATAGCTGCTTGCGCAGGTATTACCTGCGCTAGAGGCATATTTCTTATAAATTCTTCAACATCAGCTTTTGGCCGGTTCCAGCCAGGCACTAACCGCGCGCGGGTTCTCGGCGGCGAGACGCCAGGTGCTGGTGCTGGCCACGGATGGCAGGTTCAGCGTCAGGCGCAGCAGCCGCTTATCGCGGGCGACCAGGGCGGTGACCTGGCGTTGCTGGCCGGCATACAGCAGCAGGTCGTCCAGCTTGGACATGCGCCAGCTGCTGGTCTGTTTGCCCTGCGCCACTTCCACCCCCAGCCATTCGTCGCCGGCGGCGAAGCCGGCCAGCTCGGCCGCGCCACCGCGCAGCACCACCTTGACTTGCAGGCCCTGGCTTTCGGCCACGCGCAGGCCCAGGCGCTGGGCCAGTTGGGCCGGGTCTTCATGCACGGTGACGCCGTGGCCGGCCAGCAGGTCTTTCAGTGGCAGCTCGCCGGTACCATGCACCCAGGCCTGGATTTCGGCA
Organism: Rhodoferax sp. GW821-FHT02C08; assembly: GCF_059421805.1. Classification (NCBI taxonomy): domain Bacteria; kingdom Pseudomonadati; phylum Pseudomonadota; class Betaproteobacteria; order Burkholderiales; family Comamonadaceae; genus Rhodoferax; species Rhodoferax sp. GW821-FHT02C08. Next base: position 156,229 of record NZ_JBWKVR010000005.1, on the reverse strand, counting down.
TGAAAAGAGCGGCCGCCCAGCTTGGCCAGCACGGCAGCGAAGTCGGCTTCCGCCATGGGCCCGCCCTGGCAGCGCAGCCACAGGGCGCGCATCACGTCGTCCAACGTGGTCTGGCCCTCGCCGCGCAAGGTCAGGTCGAAGCACAGGGCGACCAGTGCGCCCTTGGTGTAGTAGCTGACGGTGGCGTTGGGTGTGTTTTCATCCTGCCGGTAGTACTTGACCCAGGCGTCCATGCTGGCGTCGGCCACCGACTGCACCAGCCGGCCCGGGGTTTGTTGCACCTGGTTGATGGTCTTGTTCAGCAGCTTGAGGTAGGTCGTGTTGTCCAGCAGGCCGGCGCGGCGCAGCAGCAGGTCGTCGTAGTAGCTGGTGAAGCCCTCAAAGAACCACAGCAGCCGGGTGTATTGCTCGGCGTCGTATTGGTAACGTGCGAATTCGACCGGGCGCAGACGTTTGACATTCCAGGTATGAAAGTATTCGTGGCTGATCAGCCCCAGCAGGGTGGTGTAGCCCTCGCTGCGTTTCGCGGGGACGGTGGGCTTGGCTGGCTTTTTGGCATCCGCATCGCTCAGGCGCGGCAGATCGCGGCGGTTGCAGATCAGCACCGTGGAGTTGCGGTGCTCCAGCCCGCCGTAGCCGTCGTCCACTGCATTCAGCATGAACAGGTAGCTGGCGTACGGCGGCTTGCCGGCCTGTTTGTTGGCGTGCCAGAAGCGGATCTCGGTTTCGCAGATGGCCTTGGTGTCGGCCAGCAGGCGGGCACCGTCGAAGGCGGGCGGTGCACCGGCCACCACAAAGCGGTGGGGTACGCCACCGGCCTTGAATTCGCCGCTCCAGAACTGGCCCATTTCCACCGGGCAGTCCACCAGCTCGTCATAGCTGGCCGCACGGTAGTGGCCAAAGCCGGCTGTGTCCACCGCCACGGCCTGCAAGCCGGTGGCTACGCTCCAGGATGTGGTGGCCGGACTGGTGGCCAGTTCCAGGCTGTGGGGAGCGTCTTCCTGGCCGTGTACGCGCAGGAACAGGCTGGTGCCGTTGAAGAAGCCGCGCGTGGCGTCCAGCCAGGCTGTGCGCACGGAGGCGTCGTTGGCATAGACCTCGCAGCTCAGCACCAAGGGTTTGGCGGGCGTGGCCGTGGCCTCCCAGGTGTTTTTGTCTATCTGCAGCAGTGCTACGGCGCGTTTGCCCTGGCGGGCCTGCAGCAGTTGCAGGTTTTTGGAAAACTCCCGCACCAGGTAGCTGCCCGGAATCCAGACCGGCAACGACACCCGCTGCGTGGCGGCGGGCTGGGCAATGGTCAGCGTGACGCGGAACAGGTGGGCGTGGAGGTCGGCCACCTCCACGCGGTAAGAGACGGCGCTGAGTGCGCGGGATGCGGGTTGGGGCATAGGCATGGGGCTAAGAATACCCCAGCCGCAGGCCGACCCGGGTTCAAGTCCCCGCAGCGCCCATCAAGCAGCTCAGCACGGCTGCGATGGTGGTGTGCAGGCGCAGCGGCAGCCAAGCGGCCAGGCCGGCTTCGGGCCAGGTTTTATGGTCTACCACGCACCACACGGCCAGTAGTAGGCCAAGCAGCGGCAGGCCGGCATAGGCGGGCATGATGATGGCGATCCAGCTCAAAAATGCGGGAATAGTGGCCAGTGCAATGTTCTTGCGCGGCGTGGGGGAGTCCATGTGCAGGCCGATGCCTCCGTGGATGCCACCCAAAAAGGTGGCATGGGTGGCGGCCAGGCCGACCAGGGAGATGGCAATAAACGGGTGCAGGTTGTCTGGCACCAGCCAGATCAGCAGCGCCAGCAGCACATAGACCGCCATGCCAACGTAGGCGACGCGATGGACCAGAATTTCAGTGGAGTTTTTTTGCATGGGCGCGATTTTCCGGGCTTTGGCAGCCCTGCGCGCCAGCGAATGGCCCACTGTGTGTAAAACACCACGCCGCTGGTGGCGGCGGGTTGTTGAGTTCCTGGTTTAGTTCTTGATTTTGGCCAGCTGGGCTTCGACCTGCTCGGACGGGATGGCGCCTGGGATGCGCGAGCCGTCAGCAAACAACAGGGTGGGCGTGCCGGTGATGTGGTACTTTTTGCCGAACTCCACATTGCGCGCCAAGCCTGGGGCGTCGCAATTGGCCGGCGCAGCGGGCGGCAGCTGGCTGCGCACCATCCAGTCGGTCCAGGCTTTGCCCTTGTCCTTGGCGCACCAGATGTTGCGGGCCTTGTCGGTGGAGTCGGGGCTCAATATGGGGAACAGGTAGAGCGAGATGGTGACGTTATCCACCTTCTGCAGGTCTTTCTCGAAGCGTTTGCAGTAACCGCAGTTCGGGTCTTCAAATACTGCGATCTTGCGCTTGCCGTTGCCGCGCACGATGGTGAAAGCGTCCTTGCTGGGCAGGTCGTCAAAGTTCACCGCGCTGAGCTTTTCAATGCGCTCTTCGGTCAGGTTGCGGCGCAGCTTGGTGTCGATCAAATTGCCCTGGATCAGGAAGTTGCCGTCGGCATCGGTGTACATGATCTCGCTGCCGCCTACGCGCAGCTCGTACAGGCCGGGCATGGGGCTTTTGATGACCTCGTCGATCTTGGGCATCTGCGGAATGCGCTCGGCCAGATTTTTACGGATGGCGGCCTCCTGGGCCTGTGCGCCCAGGCAAGCGAGTGTGGCTGCCGTGGCGACTGCGAGTGTCAAAAATCTCATGGATATCTACCTAAACCGTAAAAAATGAACAGAGCGAGGCGCTCTAGCCTTCTAAACCCATGGCCTGCCGCGCGACCCAGCTCTTCACCCAGCCGCTGCGTTCAAAGCCCTTCATCCCCCAGTTGCGCAGGCCCTGCCATGTCGCATCGTCGCGTGCAAACAGCTGCTGCAGCCCGTCCGTCGCACCACCTACCGTCAGCAACGCTGTCTTGCGTGCGCGCTCGTATTGGCGCAGCAGCTTGCTGTCGTCCACGCTACGCCAGTAGTCGCGGCCGTGCAGAATGCGCGCCAGTTCGGCCACATCTCCCAGGCCCAGGTTCAAGCCTTGGCCAGCCAGGGGGTGCACCGCGTGCGCCGCGTCACCTGCCAATACCCATGCGCGCTGCTCCTTCTGCCCTACCCAGCGTGCTGCTTGCGCCTTGTGCAGCGGCCACGCGTTGCGCGGGCCATCCAGCGCGAGTGATCCCAGCGTGCCGTAGCTGGCGGCTTCCAGTGCCTGGGCAAACGCCTCGGGCGGCAAAGCCAGCAATTCGGCTGCGCGTTCCTCTTGCACAGACCACACCACGGCCACAGAGTTCCCTGCATCGCCCTGCATCGGCAAAAAAGCCAGTATTTCACCCTGTGCAAACCATTGGCGGGCGGTGCCACCGTGCGGTTTCTCACATACCAGGCGGGTGGCGATGGCGTGCTGTTGGTAGGCCATGCTGTCGAATGCCACGCCCAGTTCGGCCCGGGTAGCGCTGGCTTTGCCTTCGCAGACCACGGTCAGCTTGGCCTCGACCGGGCTGCTGACGACCTCGATCATGGGCTGGTAGCGCACGGCGTCAAACAGGCGGGCCTCCAGGGCCGGCACGTCCACGATCCAGGCCAGGGCGGGTACGCCTTGCTGTTCGGCGCTGAAGTGCACTTCGCCACCCTTGTCGCCCCAGACCTGCATGTTCTGCACGGCGGTGGCGTGCTGCGGCTCGGGCCAGCTGCGCAGGGATTCCAGCAGCTCGCGCGAGGCCGTGTTCAGCGCGTAGGCCCGCACGTCCTGGCTGGCAGTGGGGGCGACCGGTTCGGCCACCAGGGCCACGCGCAAGCGGTCGCGCGCCAGCAGCAGCGCCAAAGTGCGGCCAACGATGCCTGCGCCGCGGATACATATGTCGAAGGATTGGGCCATATCTGATAAGTCGGTACGGACGGGTCGCCCGGCGGGCAACAAGTCCAGTGCCGGGATTGTAGGAGGCGGGCACAATGCCTGGATTTGCCCAAGGAATTGCCCCATGGATGTGCAAGCCACCATCGCCCGCCTGTTTGTGTACCCGGTCAAATCCTGCGCTGGCGTGGAGTTGTCCGAGGCCACGCTGACCGAAACCGGCCTGGAATTCGACCGCGCTTGGATGGTAGTGGACGAGCAAGGCATTTTTGTGACCCAGCGCGAGCTGCCGCGCATGGCGCTGATTCAGCCTGAGCTGAAAAACTTAGAGATGGTTTTGCGTGCCCCCGGCATGCTGGCTCTGCACATTGCGCTAGATAAAGTAGAGCAGCCCACGCAGGTGACGGTGTGGAGCGACAGCGTGGCCGCCTTCGATATGGGCGATGTGGCCGCCCAGTGGTTCAGCGACTTTTTGAACACCGATGCCACAGGCCAGCGCGTGGCTGTGCCGCGCAAGCTGCGGCTGGTGCGCTTTGATCCCGAGCATCGCCGCTTGTCTAGCCTGAAATGGACCGGTGGCACCGAGGCGTTGAACCAGTTTTGCGACGGCTTTGCGGTGCTGGTCATCAGCGAGGCCGCGCTGGATGGCCTGAACCAGCGCCTGCTGGCCGCCGGCGAAGCTGCAGTGGGCATGGAGCGCTTTCGCCCGAACATCGTGCTGGCCGGCGTGGAGGCCCATGACGAAGATAGCCTGGACGAGCTGCACATCAGCACCTTCCAGGGTCTGGCCCGTTTGCGCATGGTCAAGCCCTGCCCGCGCTGCCCGATCCCGAACATCGACCCGGCCACCGCCACCAGCACCCCTGTAGTGGGCGACATGCTGCAAACCTACCGCCGCAACGAGGTGGTCGGCGGCGCCGTGGCCTTCGGCATGAACGCCATCGTGGTGGACGGCGTGGACATGGCGCTGCGCGTGGGGCAGAGCGCCACAGCTGACTACAAGTTTGAGTGATCTGCTTTTGCCATAGAAGCGGAGGTTCATAAGGATTGGGCCGGCTGAGCCCTTGGGCGGCAGCCCGCGCTCGCCATTTAGCTGGTCATTACAATTGGCGGCTTCCCGCGTGACAAAACCAGCACAAAATTTTGCCGATCGGCTTGGTTTTGGTTGCGTCGCCAACCCTCTTTCGGCCCCTTCGTCTTGATGTGGGCCTGGCACCTCGAGATGCTCCACATGGGCCTTGAAGTGCTTGATTCCTAAGGATATTTCATGAGTTTGAAGTGCGGCATTGTGGGCCTGCCCAACGTCGGTAAATCGACCCTGTTCAACGCGTTGACCAAGGCGGGCATCGCCGCGGAAAACTATCCCTTCTGCACCATCGAGCCCAATGTGGGCGTGGTGGAGGTGCCTGATCCGCGCCTGCAGCAGTTGGCCGACATCATCACGCCCGAACGCATCGTGCCGGCGATTGTCGAGTTTGTGGACATCGCCGGCCTGGTGGCCGGAGCCAGCACCGGTGAAGGTCTGGGCAACAAGTTCCTGGCGCACATCCGCGAAACCGACGCCATTGTCAACGTGGTGCGCTGCTTTGAAGACGACAACGTGATCCACGTGGCCGGCAAGGTCGACCCGATTGCCGATATTGAAGTGATCCAGACCGAGCTGTGCCTGGCCGACTTGACTGCGGTCGAGAAGGCACTGCACCGCGTGACCAAGACTGCACGTTCGGGCGACAAGGAGTCGATCAAGCTGGTGGCCATTCTGGAGAAGTGCCAGGCGGCGCTGGACCAGGGCAAGCCCGTGCGTACCATCGATTTCAGCAAGGAAGAGTTGCCCCTGCTGAAGCAGTTCTTCTTCATCACCGCCAAGCCTGCGATGTTCGTTGGCAACGTCAGTGAAGACGGTTTCGAGAACAACCCGTTTCTGGACCGCCTGAAGGCTTACGCCGCGACGCAGAACGCGCCTGTGGTGGCCATCTGCGCCAAGATTGAAGCCGAGTTGTCCGAGATGGACGACGCGGATCGCCTGGAGTTTTTGAAGGAACTGGGCCAGGACGAGCCGGGCTTGAACCGCCTGATCCGCTCCGCCTACTCGCTGCTGGGCCTGCAAACCTATTTCACCGCTGGCGTGAAGGAAGTGCGCGCCTGGACCATCCACGTGGGCGACACCGGCCCGCAGGCGGCTGGCGTGATCCACACCGATTTTGAGAAGGGTTACATCCGCGCCCAGACGATTGCGTTTGACGACTTCATCGCCAACAAGGGTGAGCAGGGCGCCAAGGATGCGGGCAAGATGCGCGCCGAAGGCAAGGACTACGTTGTCAAGGATGGCGACGTGATGAACTTCTTGTTCTCATCGTAATTCCATAAGCCTTTTAGCCTGCTTGCGCAGATACATCCTGCGCAAGCAGCTATAAAAACGATAGTATCTATGACCGAACCGGTTCGTCTCGCCAAACGCCTTGCCGAGCAGCTTGGCTGCTCTCGCCGTGAGGCGGAGCAGTACATCGAAGGCGGCTGGGTGCGCGTGGACGGGCAGCTGGTGGAAGAGCCGATGTTCCGCGTGGCCGACCAGAAGATCGAGGTGGACCCGGATGCCAGCCTGCTGGCGCCTCCGAGTGTCACGCTGATCTTGCACAAGCCGGTGGGCTTCACTGCCGGTCTGGATGCCGGCCCTGGCCCCAAGGCACAGGCCGCGCTGACTCTGTTAACCCGCGAGAGCCATGCACCCGATGACCGCTCCGGTATCCGTGTGCTTAAAAAACACTTTGCCCAATTGCGCCTGGCCTCTCCTATGGACAGCCGGGCCAGCGGTCTGGTGGTCTACACCCAGGATGGCCGTGTCTTGCGCAAGCTGGAGGAAGATGCGGACCTGATCGAGCACGAGTTGATTGTTGAAGTGGCCGGTGCCGTCACGCCCGGCATGCTGCGTACGATGTCTGAGCCGGTGCAGTACCACGAACGACTGTTGACCCCCGCCAAGGTCAGCGTCAGCAGCAATACCGAGACCGAAACCCGGTTGCGTTTCGCGCTCAAGGGCGAGCGCCCGGGGCAGGTTGACTACCTGTGTGAAAGTGCCGGGCTGCAAATACGCAGCGTCAAGCGTATGCGTGTGGGCCGTGTGGCCATGACAGCGCTCGCTCCTGGCCAATGGCGCTACCTGGCGGCACACGAGCGTTTCTGAGCGCTACCAGCTTAGGTGGGGAAACGCCCACACTACCGATCCTGTCATCACCAGATAGCGTAAAAACTTGCCCACTGCCATATAGCCCAGGCAAGGCCAGAACGGCAGTTTGAGCCAGCCGGCCACCGCACACAGCGGGTCACCCACCAGTGGCAGCCAGGCCAGCAGGCAGGCCTTGGGGCCCAAACGTTCCAGCCAGCCCAGCACGCGAACGTGGTAGGCCGAATGCTGGTATTTGTCTGCCACTTTATGGGCGCCATAGCCCATCCACCAATCCACGGCACCGCCCAAGGTGTTGCCCAGCGTGGCGGTGAAAACCGCAGGCCAGAACAGGCCGGGGTTGAGGGAAACCAGTCCGATCACTGCCGGCTCGGAGCCCAGGGGCAGTAGCGTGGCGGAAATGAAGGACACCACAAACAGGGTGCTCAGGCCGAATTGCGGCAGTGCCAACAGGGTCAGCAGGTGTTCTATCCAGGCTTGCATGGAGCCAGTATAGGGTTGCGATGCAGGGCGCCCTGCGCAGACGGGATAAGTATTTCACGATGTGATACTCGCCCACCGCTGCGCGAAACGACGTGCTGCTGCAGTGCAGCATTTATTTTCGGTCAGCGGTTTTTTGTTTTGCATTGCAAAAAATGCTCGTAAGCCATTGATTTTTATAGTGTAAATATTTACTCTTATATAAGACATAAGAGTATCAAAAGTCTTGTAGAAGACTTAGAATTTTTCCACCGGCACCGCAGAACCCGCCGCTGGTGCAGACCCTGTTTCAATCAACCTCTGGAGTCTTTATGCCGCAATCCATCACCGAACAACTCAGCCGTGAACAACAAGCCGCCGCTCTGCAAAAAGACTGGGACACCAATCCCCGTTGGAAGGGCATCAAACGTGGCTACACCGCGGCCGAAGTCGTGCGCCTGCGCGGCTCCTTCCCCATCGAGCACACCCTGGCCCGCCGTGGCGCCGAAAAGCTCTGGGACTTGCTGCACACCGAAGCCTATGTGAACTGCCTGGGCGCGCTGACCGGTGGCCAGGCCATGCAACAGGTGAAGGCTGGCGTGAAGGCCATCTACCTGTCCGGCTGGCAAGTGGCAGCCGACAACAACGGCTACGCCGCCATGTACCCCGACCAGTCGCTGTACCCCGTGGATTCGGTGCCAAAGGTGGTGGAGCGCATCAACAACACCTTCCGCCGTGCGGATGAAATCCAGCACTCCAAGGGCATTGATGCGGGCGACGCCGGCTATATCGATAACTTCGCGCCCATCGTGGCCGATGCCGAAGCCGGTTTTGGCGGCGTGCTGAACGCCTTCGAACTGATGAAGGCCATGATCAACTCCGGCGCGGCCGGCGTGCACTGGGAAGACCAGCTGGCTTCGGTCAAAAAATGCGGCCACATGGGCGGCAAGGTGCTGGTGCCCACCGCCGAAGCCGTGCAAAAGCTGATCGCCGCCCGCATGGCCGCCGACGTCTGCGGGGTGCCGACCCTGGTGATTGCCCGCACCGATGCCGAAGCCGCCGACCTGCTGACCAGCGATTACGACGAGAACGACAAGCCCTTCATCACCGGCGAACGTACCTCCGAAGGCTTCTACAAGACCAACAAGGGAATTGACCAGGCTATCAGCCGCGCGATTGCCTACGCCCACTACGCCGATCTGGTGTGGTGCGAAACCGGCACGCCCGACCTGGCCTTCGCCAAGAAGTTTGCCGACGCCGTGCACAAGGTGCACCCCGGCAAGATGCTGGCCTACAACTGCTCGCCGTCCTTCAACTGGAAGAAGAACCTGGACGACGCGACCATCGCCAAGTTCCAGCGCGAACTCGGCGCCATGGGCTACAAGTACCAGTTCATCACGCTGGCCGGCATCCATTCGATGTGGTTCAACATGTTCGACCTGGCGCAAGACTATGTGAAGCGCGGCATGTCGGCCTATGTGGAAAAGGTGCAAGAGCCCGAGTTCGCTGCCCGCGACCGCGGCTACACCTTTGTGTCGCACCAGCAGGAAGTGGGCACGGGTTACTTCGACGAGGTGACGACAGTGATCCAGGGCGGCAAGTCCAGTGTGACGGCGCTGACCGGCTCTACCGAAGAAGAGCAGTTCCACTAATTCCTTGAAGGATGGAACGAAAAAGCCCGCAGCTGCGGGCTTTTTTCATGGGCAGGCCATTAGTCCCATAGTGGTGCCAGCCCGTCCGGGTTGGCCAGGCGTTCATCGCGATCGAGGCGGGCGATGGCGGCCATATCGTCGTCGCCCAGGCGCAGCGCCGCAGCGGCCAGGTTGCTCTGCAGATTATTCCGTTGTGTGGACGAAGGAATGACTCCCAGCCCGCGCTGCAGTGCCCAGGCCAGCACCACCTGCGCGGGTGTGGCGTTCAGGCGCTGCGCGATGGACAGGACGACCGGGTCGGTCAGCACCTTGCCATAGGCCAGTGTCATGTACGAGGTCACGCTTATCCCTTGGCCTTGTGTGAAGTCCACCAGCTTGCGGTTCTGCAAATAGGGGTGAACTTCCACCTGGTTGGTGGCCATCGCCGCTGCACCCACCGCAGCGATGGCCTGCTGCAGCAGTGCGATGTTGAAGTTGGACACGCCGATCTGGCGCGTCAGGCCCTGGGTCTGGGCTTGCTGCAAGGCCTGTAGCGACTCCGCTACCGGCACCGTGCCGCCGGGCGAGGGCCAGTGGATCAGCGTCAGGTCCACATAGTCCAGGCGCAACTTGGTCAAGCTTTCTTGCAGGCTGGGGATGAGCTTGGAGCCTGCCAGGTGGTCCGTCCAGATCTTGGTGGTGACGAACAGCTCGTGGCGCGGCACGCCGCTGTCCGCAATCACCTGGCCTACGGCGGCCTCGTTGCCATAGATCTGGGCGGTATCGATATGGCGGTAGCCCAGTTCCAGCGCAGTGCGCACCGAGGCGGTGGCGGTGTCGCCTTGCAGGCGGAAGGTGCCCACGCCGATCGGAGGGATAGTGTGTGTAGACATGGTTTTTCTTTCAAAAAGGGGGTGCAGTGGGAAATCAATGACCACCGGCGATGGCGGCCCGGCGAGGGCCGGCAGGCGCGGGGTTGTGCTGGTCCAGTCGGCCGCTCCAGGCCGTCAGGCCCCAGGCCAGCAGTACAACCAGGGCGCCTATCCAGGGCGTGTGCATCAGGCCGATGCTGTCCACGATGCGGCCGCCACCCCACGCGCCGCCGGCAATGCCGAGGTTAAAGGCGGCGATGTTCAGGCCGGAGGCCACGTCTACGGCCCGGGGCGCAAAGCGTTCGGCCTGTTGCACCACATAGACCTGCAAGCCAGCCACATTGCCAAAAGCCACGGCACCCCAGGCCAGCACGGTCAGCACCATCAGGCTTTTGTGCGGGGCCGTCCAGCTCAGCACCAGCAGCACTGCCGCCAGCAGCGCAAAAATCAGTTTCAATGCGCCCACCGGGCCCCGCTGGTCGGCCAGCTTGCCGCCCCAGATATTGCCTATTGCCACCGACACGCCATAGGCCAGCATCACCAGGCCGACCGCGTTGGCTTCAAAGCCCGATACCTGTTGCAGCATGGGCGCCAGATAGGTGAAGGCAATGAACGAACCGCCATAGCCCACGGCCGTCATGGCGTAGACCAGCAGAAGGCGCGGCTGGCGCAGCACGGCCAACTGTTGTAGCAAGGACGCAGGTTGGCTGCGCTGCAGCTTGGCCGGTAGGAAGACCAGGCTGCCGATAAATGCCACTACGCCGAGCGTGGCTACGGCCAGAAAGGTGGCCCGCCAGCCAAAGTGCTGGCCGATGAAGGTGCCCAGCGGCACGCCCGTCACCAGGGCTACGGTGAGGCCGCTGAACATGGTGGCGATGGCGCTCGCGGCTTTCTCTTTGGGCACCAGGTTGGTGGCAATGGTGGAGGCGATAGAGAAAAACACCCCATGCGCCAGGCCGGTGACCAGGCGTGCGACGACCAGGCTGGTGTAACCCGGTGCCTGCCAGGCCAGCAAATTGCCCAGGGTGAACAGCAGCATCAGCGCCAGTACCAGGGTTTTGCGCGGCAGCTTGCCGGTTAGCGCAGTGAGCACCGGGGCGCCCACGGCGACCCCCAGCGCATACAGGCTGACCAGCAGGCCGGCGGATGGCAGGTTGACGCCCAGGTCGGCGGCCACCGTGGGGATCAGTCCCACGATGACGAACTCGGTCGTTCCGATGGCAAAGGCGCTAAGGGTCAGCGCAAGCAGGGCAAGAGGCATTAAATCCACTCCAAATGAGTCACAAGGCCTGCAGTGTCTGGTTTTTATTCTTGTAGAAAAAGCCGGTATCCAGCACAATATTCTTGATAGAAAGTCAACAATGAAGACAAGTCTGGACGAACTGCTGGCCTTCACCACCGTGGTGGACAGCCACACCATCACCGCCGCGGCAGCGCAGCTGGCGCAGACCACGTCCGGCATCAGCCGGGCGCTGGGCCGTTTGGAGCGGAAGCTGGGCACCACCTTGCTGCGCCGCACCACGCGCAAGCTTGAGTTGACGGAAGAGGGCCAGGTATTTCTGGCGCATGCCCGCGAGATCCTGGCGGCGGTGGACGCGGCCGAGGAGCAAATGCTGTCGCGCCAGCGCAAGCCGTTTGGCCTGCTGCGGGTGAATGCCGCCGCGCCCTTCGTGCTGCATGGCATCGTGCCCCTGGTGAAGGATTTCCGGGCGCAGTACCCGGACATCACACTGGAATTGCACAGCAGCGACAACATCATCGACCTGCTGGAGCAGCGTACCGACGTGGCCATTCGCATCGGCACGCTGCGCGACTCCAGCCTGCATGCCCGGCCCTTGGCGCAGTACCCGTTGCGCGTGCTGGCCAGCCCGGCTTACCTGAAAGCCCAGGGTCGACCGAAAACCGTGGACGATCTGCGCCGGCACAGCCTGCTGGGCTTCACCCAGCCCGAGAGCCTGAACCTCTGGCCGCTACGCCACGCCGACGGCGATGGTTTTGCCGTGCAGCCTGTGGTCAAGGCATCCAGCGGCGAAACGCTGCGCTTCCTGGCGCTGGCCGGTGCCGGCATCGTCTGCCTGTCGGACTTCATGACAGCGCAGGACCGGGCCCGGGGGGACTTGGTGCAGGTGCTGCCGCGCGACACCTTGGAGGTGCGCCAGCCCATCCACGCGGTGTACTACCGCAATACCGCGCTGGCTTCGCGCATTCGCTGTTTTGTGGACTTCATGGCCGAGCGCATGGCCGCCGTTTAACCTGGCAGGCGCAGACCGGTGCCCGGGCCGTCCTCGGGTGAACGCTGCAGCACCCGCTCCACCAGCACCTCGGCCGTGCCCAAGGCCAGCAGGCCGATTTCCGCGGCGGCGGCTTGGCTCAGGTCGATGACGCGGTGGGTCAGAATGTGCGGCCCTCTGTCATTGATGCGCACCACCACGCTTTTTCCTGTGCGCAGCAGCGTCACCCGGGCGTAGCTGAACAGGGGCAGGGTACGGTGCGCAGCGGTCAGTTCATTGGACTTGAAAATCTCGCCCGAGGCGGTGCGCCGACCATGGAATCGCCGCCCATACCAGCTGGCCACGCCACGCTGGGCCGCGCCCTGGCCCAGGTCGCCGGACCAGAAGTCGTTGGCGGGCGCACTCTCCGGGTTGGGGGGCGCTGCATCGGCGTTGTTGTCTTCGGCTGGGATGGTTTGCGCCCAGGTGCCGGCGGCCCCTATCCCGGTCAGAGAGAGCAGCAGGGCCTGGAGTGCAAGACGCTTCTTAAACATCGCGGCATGTTACTTGGCTGGCCGCTGTCGCCAAGGTGACGCATTTTGATTGCTGAAATTTTGAGCAGCTAGAATAGCGATCCCCCCGATTTTTCCTTGGCGCCTCACCGGCGCGTTGACCTATTCCCATGCACATTGGCCCGTACGCTTTGGCGAACCGCTTGTTTGTTGCGCCCATGGCTGGCGTGACCGACAGGCCGTTTCGTCGCCTGTGTAAAGCGCTAGGCGCGGGTTACGCGGTCAGCGAAATGGTGACCTCGCGGCGCGACTTGTGGAACACGCTGAAGACCTCGCGCCGCGCCAACCACGATGGTGAAGTGGCGCCGATTTCCGTGCAGATCGCCGGCACCGATGCAGCCATGATGGCCGAGGCGGCGGCCTATAACGTGGCCAACGGCGCCCAGATCATCGATATCAACATGGGCTGCCCGGCCAAGAAGGTGTGCAACAAATGGGCTGGCTCGGCTTTGATGCAGGACGAACCCCTGGCCCTGGCCATCGTCGAGGCCGTGGTGGCCGCCTGCACGCCGTACGGCGTGCCCGTCACCCTAAAGATGCGCACCGGCTGGAGCCAGGACAACAAGAACGCCGTGGCCTTGGCGCGCCAGTTCGAGCAGGCGGGCGTGCAGATGCTGACCGTGCACGGCCGTACCCGCGAGCAAGGTTACAAGGGCCATGCCGAATACGACACCATTGCCGCCGTCAAAGCTGCGGTGCGCGTGCCGGTGGTGGCCAATGGCGACCTGACCACCCCGGAGAAAGTGCGCGACGTGCTGGCCTATACCGGTGCCGACGCAGCCATGATCGGTCGTGCCGCCCAGGGCCGCCCCTGGATCTTCCGCGAGGTGGCGCATTTCCTGGCCACCGGCGCGCACCTGGCACCGCCGCTGGTGGCCGAAGTCCAGCGCCTGCTGCTGGAGCACCTGGAAGACCACTACAGCCTATACGGCGACTTCAGCGGCGTACGCACCGCGCGCAAGCACATCGGCTGGTATGTCAAAAACCTGCCGGGGGGCGAGGCCTTCCGCGCCCGCATGAACCTGCTGGAAGAGCCGCAGCTGCAGCTGGCCGCGGTGGACGCATTCTTTTCCGGGCTTGCCGCCACCATGGACCGCATGCCCGAAGCCGCCGACCCCAGCACCCAAGAAACAAGACCGCATCTGGAGAGCACCGAGTGAGCCAAAAAAGTATCGATGAATGTGTAAGAGCCAGTTTGGCCGGCTACTTCAAGGACCTGGACGGTATCGAGCCCGCAGGCATGTACGACATGATGGTCCGGGTGGTGGAAAAACCCCTGCTCGAAGTGGTCATGGCCCAGGCCGACAACAACCAGTCCCGTGCGGCCGCATGGCTGGGCCTGAACCGCAACACCCTGCGCAAGAAGCTGCTGGAACACCGCCTGGTGGAATAAGTTCGCGCCTGCGTCCCCCTTTTTATTTTGACTCCCTGACCTGTAGAACCCCATGAACGCACTACTCTCCGTCTCTGATAAAACCGGTGTCCTGGAACTGGCCCGCTCCCTCCACGCCCTGGGCTATGGCCTGCTGTCCACCGGCGGTACCGCCAAGCTGCTGGCCGACAACGGCCTGCCCGTCACCGAGGTGGCCGACCACACCGGTTTTCCCGAGATGCTGGACGGCCGCGTCAAGACCCTGCACCCCAAGGTGCACGGCGGCCTGCTGGCACGCCGCGACTTTCCCGAGCACATGGCGGCTCTGAAGACGCACGACATCGCCACCATCGACCTGCTGGTCGTTAACCTGTACCCGTTTGAAGCCACCGTGGCCAAGCCCGGCTGCACGCTGGAAGACGCCATCGAGAACATCGACATCGGCGGCCCGGCCATGGTGCGCAGCGCCGCCAAGAACTGGAAAGACGTGGCCGTGCTGACCGACGCCAGCCAGTACGACGGCGTGGTGGCCGAGCTGAAAGCCACCGGCTCCGTCAGCCAGAAGACCAAGTTCGCCCTGTCGGTAGCCGCGTTCAACCGCATCAGCCAGTATGACGGCGCCATCAGCGACTACCTGTCCAGCATCCAGGAAGACGGCAGCCACGCCCAGTTCCCCGCGCAAACCAACGGCCGCTTCGTGAAGCTGCAAGACCTGCGCTACGGCGAGAACCCGCACCAGCAAGCCGCTTTCTACCGAGACCTGCACCCCGCCCCCGGCTCCCTGGTCACCGCCAAGCAGCTGCAAGGCAAAGAACTGAGCTACAACAACATCGCTGATGCCGATGCCGCCTGGGAATGTGTGAAGAGCTTTGACGTGCCGGCCTGTGTGATCGTCAAGCACGCCAACCCCTGCGGCGTGGCCGTGGGCGCGAACGGCCTGGAAGCCTATAGCAAGGCCTTCCAGACCGATCCGACCTCGGCTTTTGGCGGTATTATTGCCCTCAACCGCACATTGGATAAGGACGCTGCGCTACAGATTTCGAAGCAGTTCGTCGAAGTGCTGATGGCGCCCGGCTACACCGCCGAGGCGCTGGAAGTGTTCAAGGCCAAGGCCAATGTACGCGTGCTGGAAATCGCTTTGCCCACCGGTGGCGCCACCGCCTGGGACAAGGGCCAGAACGCCATGGACATCAAGCGCATTGGCTCCGGCCTGCTGATGCAGACCGCCGACAACCATGAATTGGTGCTGGCTGACCTGAAGGTCGTCACCACCGTGCAGCCCACGCAGCAGCAACTGCAAGACCTGTTGTTCGCCTGGAAGGTGGCCAAGTTCGTCAAGAGCAATGCCATTGTCTTCTGCAAGGACGGCATGACCATGGGTGTGGGTGCCGGCCAGATGAGCCGCCTGGACTCGGCACGCATCGCCAGCATCAAGGCCGGCCACGC
This sequence comes from Rhodoferax sp. GW821-FHT02C08, assembly GCF_059421805.1. NCBI lineage: Bacteria > Pseudomonadati > Pseudomonadota > Betaproteobacteria > Burkholderiales > Comamonadaceae > Rhodoferax > Rhodoferax sp. GW821-FHT02C08. Next base: position 140,660 of record NZ_JBWKVR010000005.1, on the reverse strand, counting down.
GAATCTGAGCCTGGCCGGTACGGCCGTGGCCAGCGATGCCTTCTTCCCGTTCCGTGACGGGCTGGACGTGGTGGTGGACGCAGGCGCGACCTGCGTGATCCAGCCCGGTGGCTCGATGCGTGACGATGAAGTCATTGCCGCCGCCAACGAGCGCGGTGTGGCCATGGTGTTCAGCGGCGTGCGCCACTTCCGCCACTAAGACCATGCGCACCAGCGCCGTGTTTGCCGCTGCGCTGTTCTGCGCCAGCGGCTGGGCGGCGGTGCCACCGCAGGAGCTGGCCCAGCAGTCCGGCTGCATGTCCTGCCACGGCCTGGTGCACAAGCAGGTGGGGCCGGGCTTTGCCCAGGTGGCCGCCCGCTACCAGGGCGATGCGGAAGCACCGGCCCGGCTGGCCGCCAAAATACGCAGCGGTGGCGTAGGTGCCTGGGGGCGGCTGCTGATGCCGAGGCAAACCCAGGTGTCGGAGGCCAACGCGCAGGCCCTGGCGCGCTGGGTCCTGTCCCAGCCACCAGTGCCCTGATTTAGCTGCGCGCCACGATGAATAGGCGCGGAAAGGGCAGCAGCACCGTGCCGTCTGCCAGCGCCGGGTAGGCCTGGGCAATGGCTGTCTGGTAGCTTTCCAGAAACGCCGTTTGCTGTGCCGCGTCCAGCAGCGCCAAGTAGGGCCGCAGCGCCGATCCCTTGAACCATTCCACCACCGCCTGGGCACCGCCCGCCAGTGGGTGAAAGTAGGTGGTGCGCCACACATCCAGATGGCTGCAATGCGGCCGTAGCAGGGCGTAATACCACTCTGCGCTATGCCGTGGCGGGTGCTGCACGGCGCCTATCTGCGCGGCCCAGGGTCCTTGGGTGGCCAGTTCGCGCGCCAGGCGATGGGCGGGTTCTTCCAGGTTGTCCGGTGTCTGTATGGCCAGGCTGCCGCCGGGTGCCAAGGTGCCGACCAGGCGTGGGTAGAGCGTGGCATGGTCAGGCAGCCACTGTAGCGATGCATTGGCTAGCAACACATCCGGCGGCTGGGCTGGTTGCCAGGTCTGGATGTCGGCCAGCGCGAACTGCAGCGTGGGCAGGCGCTGGCGCGCCGCGGCAACCATATCGTCCGAGCTGTCCAGCCCGGTGACGCTGGCATTGGGAAAACGGTGGGCCAGCACCTCGGTGGAGTTGCCCGGGCCGCAGCCCAGGTCCACGGCGTGGTGCACTTCCTGCTCTGGCAGGGCGGCCACCAGGTCGCGTACCGGGCGCGTGCGCTCCGCTTCAAACGTGGAGTATTGTTGGGCCGACCAGTGCATGCCAAGCTCCTTTGTGTGTTAATGCCCTCTTTTTAACAGGAGATGTGCATGTCGGATTTCGTCGTCGTTGCTTTGGCCCAGGCCAAGCCGGGTTATGAGGCTGCCCTGGTGGCCGCGCAGGCCGCGCTGGTATTGGAGGCGCGCAAGCAGCCCGGCTGCATCGTCTACGAGCTGCACGAGGACGACAGCCAGCCCGGCAAGGTGGTGTTCTTTGAGCGCTGGCGGGACCGCGCCGCCTGGCAAAACCACATCACCGGCCCGCATATCGAGGCCTTCAAGGCCCAGGCTGGCGACTGGGTGGCGCATTCTGAATTGCTGCAGATGCACCAGGTGGCCTAGGCTCACCCCCAGGCTACGCACTGCGTGTCTTCGCCAACCCCCTTGCAGGGGGCGAACCCTATGGCCCGGCAAAGCCGGTTCCATGGGTTCCTGGTGTGAAAGGCCCGGCCTATCTGCGTAGGCAGCTATTTATTTCGTAGCGATATCAGGCGCGCAGGGGCTGCAGCACGGGCTTGCCCGGTGCCCGCGACAGGATGATGGCGGTGGCCGCCATCAGGCAGGCCGCGCCCGCCGCATACAGCGCGGGGTTGTACGAGAACATCACGGTACGCGTCAGTCCGGCGCCGTAGGCCGCCACCGCGCTGCCGATCTGGTGGCCGGCAAACACCCAGCCAAATACCATGCCGGCACGCTCCTTGGAGAAATGCGCTGTTACCAGCTTCACCGTGGGCGGCACCGTGGCCACCCAGTCCAGGCCGTAGAACATGGCGAACAGCGACAGGCCGTACAGCGTGAACTCCGAGTGCGGCAGCCAGAACAGCGACAGCCCACGCAGGCCGTAGTACCAGAACAGCAGCTTGCGGTTGTCATAGCGGTCCGACAGCCAGCCCGACAGGATGGTGCCGACGAAGTCAAACGCACCAATCATCGCCAGCACGGATGCCGCTGGCAGCGCCGCCAGCCCGTAGTCGCCACAGAGCGAGATGAAGTGCGTCTGGATCAACCCGCTGGTGCTCAGTCCGCAAACGAAGAAGGTGCCGAACAGCACCCAGAAGATGCCGCTGCGTGACACGCTGCCCAGCAGTTTTAGTGGCTCGGCCAGGCCCATGCGTGTGGCGGCGGGCGGCGTGTCCGGCACCAGCGGGTTGGCGCCATAGGCACGCAGCCCCAGGTCTTGCGGCCGGTTGCGCAGAAAGCAGAACGCCAGCCCGGCCACCAGCAGGCAGCTGGTAACGGCCGGCAGCACCGCCATGCGCCAGCCGTAGCGGTCTATCAACCAGGTGGCCAGCGGCAGAAACACCAACTGGCCGGTAGCCGAGCTGGCCGTCAGCAGGCCCAGCGCCAGGCCACGACGCTGCTCGAACCAGCGGGTGGCCACCACCGCGCCCAGCACCAGGGCCGTCAGCCCCGAGCCCACGCCCAACACCACGCCCCACAGCAGTACCAGTTGCCACAGCGCCGTCATGCGCGTGGCCAGCAGCAGGCCGGTGGCCACCAGCAGCATGGCCGTGCAGACGATGGTGCGCAGGCCGTAGCGCTCCATCAGGATGGCGGCGAACGGCCCCATCAGCCCGAACAGCACGAAGCGCAGCGCCATGGCGGACGAGATCTGATCGGCCGTCCAGCCGAATTCCTTGCCCAGCGGCTGCAGAAAGGCGCCGGGCAGGCCCAGCGAGGCCGCCGAGCTCAACATGGTCAGGAAGGCAATGGCCAGGATAGCCCAGGCGAAATGGATGCCCCGGCGTTGCAGCCAGGGTGAGAGGGCGTGTGCAAACATGGCTTGGGCTCAGGTGGGCGTGGATGGGGAGGGCGGGGTAGCAGGCTGCAGGTGGGCGCGTGCGGCGGCCAGCAGTTCGTCGGAAAGAGCGTCGCCCTGGGTGGCGCGGGACAGCAGCAAGGCGCCTACCAGGGTGGACAGCTGGGCCAGGGCCTGGCTGCGATCGGTGGCGGCGTCGCCCGTGCCCTGCAGCGGCAGCAGCACCGACAGCAAGTCGTTCAGCCCGGCCAGGTAGGCGGCGCGCACCGGTTTGTCGGCCGGCTCGCGGGCCACGTCGGCGGCCAGGGCGGGCAAGGGGCAGCCGGTGCCGGCGTTGTCGCGGCTCTCAGTCCGCAGATAGGCTTGGAACAGGTGCTGCAGGGCAGCGTCGGGGCTGGACTGGCTGGCGACGCGTTCGGTCCAGCGTTCATGGGCCTGGGTGAATGCGTGCGTGCAGGCCACGGCGGCCAGTGCGTCCTTGGAGGCGAAGTGGCCGTAGAAGCCGCCATGGGTCAGGCCCACCGCCGCCATCAGGTCGGCCACGCTGACGTTCTTGATGCCCTGCTCGCGGAACAGGCGGGCCGAGGTGGCTTCTATGGCCGCACGGTTGCTGTCGGTCTGGGCGCGGGATACGCGGGGCATGGGGTTCCTGGGTCAGGTTTTTTGAAAATAGATTGTAGTTATCATGTTTAATAGATGTCAATTGTCATTAATTTGGATGGGTTTGGGTTAAATTGGTATCTAGCGCAGTATTTATATGCGCTGACAGCTATTAATTTAATAGCATATGGACGAAAAAAAGGACCGCGCAGCGGTCCTTAAAGGGGTTGGGTTATGGGTTTAGCGCCAGTGGCGGTATCCGTTGGAGTAGCCGAAATTCAGCTCGACACCGATGGGGGCTGGCCGGTAGTAGGGCTGGGTGACGACCACCGGGGCCGTGACGTAAGTTGGCGTGGCCTGGTAGTAGTCGCTGGAGATGGTTTGCACCGGTGCCTGCACGGGAGGGGCGCTTTGGCCCACCGGCGACACCTGCAGCGCGATGCTGGGGCCGGGGTCGGTGGCCGTGGTGGTGGTGTACTGCCTACCCGCGTATTCGTAAACCACGGTGTAGCCTACGGTGCGGTTTTCATAAAAAGTCTGGGTGTTGCAGCTCTGCACATTCTGGATTTGCGTAGGGCCGGGGCTTTCGATGCGGTCACCCAGGATGGCGCCGCCAAAAATGCCCAGCATGGTCGCCGCCGCACGGCCGCTGCCGCCGCCGATGGCATTGCCCACCGCGCCGCCGGCAATGCCGCCCATCAATGCACCCGCACCCGAGCGCTGTGGTTCTACCGCCACCTGCTGGTTGCTGCACACCTGGCGCGGCACGCTGAACTGCTGCACGATGGGCGTGGATGAGAGAACTCGCCCGGTTTCCTGGGCGAAGGAAAGGCCGCTGACCAAGGTCAGGGCGCCGAGTAGTAGAGCTTTTTTCATCATGTAGCTATGACGCGCGACCCCCCTGCGGGGTTTCAGGCTTTACGCAAGAGTTTCAAATTTTTGCAAACGGTTTTTGTATAAAAAGTGGCTCTGGCGCAGGTTTTACCTGCGCTGGTAGCTATGCTTTTGATAGTTCCTTGAAAACCGCCTGCGCGGCTGCCACGGTGGTCTGGATGTCGTCCGCCGTATGTGCGCTGCTGACGAAACCGGCCTCGTACAGCGCCGGGGCGATATACACGCCGCGGTCCAGCAGGCCGTGGAACAGCTGGTTGAAGCGAGGGCTGCTGGTTTTCATGACCTGCGGGTAGTTCTGCGGCAGCTGGTCGAGCAGGAAGAAGCCGAACATGCCGCCTTCGGAGTCGCCACAGAAGGCCACGCCCTCGGCATCGGCCGCCGCCTGCAGGCCGCTGACCAGGCTGCGGGTGGAGGCCCCCAGGGCCTCGTAAAACCCGGGTTTGCGGATCTCGCGCAGCGTCGCCAGCCCGCAGGCCGTGGCCACCGGGTTGCCTGATAGCGTGCCGGCTTGGTAGACCGCGCCCAGCGGCGCCAGGTGTTCCATCACCGCGCGCGAGCCGCCAAAAGCCGCCAGCGGCATGCCGCCGCCAATTACCTTGCCCAGCACTGTCATGTCGGGGGCAAAGCCGGGGATGTGCTTGGCGTAGACGCTTTGCGCACTGCCCAGGGCCACGCGGAAGCCGGTCATCACCTCGTCCAGCACTAGCAGGGCGCCGTACTGGGTGCACAGCTCGCGGCAGCGCCGCATGAAGGGCACGCTGGCGCGCACGAAGTTCATATTGCCGGCGATGGGTTCGATCATCAGGCAGGCGATGTCCTTGCCGTGCAGGGCAAAGGCTTCTTCGATCTGGGCCAGGTTGTTGTATTCCAGCACCAGGGTGTGCTGCACCACTTCGGGCGGCACACCGGCGCTGGTGGCGCTGCCAAAGGTGGCCAGGCCAGAGCCGGCTTTGACCAGTAGCGCGTCGGCATGGCCGTGGTAGCAGCCTTCGAACTTGATGATCTTGTTACGGCCAGTGGCGCCGCGCGCCAGGCGGATGGTGCTCATCGCCGCTTCGGTGCCCGAGCTGACCAGGCGCAGCATTTCCATCGACGGTACCAGGGACAAAATTTCTTCGGCCAGCTCGACCTCGCGCTCGGTAGGCGCGCCGAAAGAGAAACCCTCCAACATGGCCTTTTGAACGGCCTCGACGACCGCCGGATGGCCGTGGCCCAGGATCATCGGGCCCCAGGAGCCGATGTAGTCGGTATAGCGCTGGCCGTTGGCGTCCCAGAAGTAGGCGCCCTGGGCGCGCTGCACAAAGCGCGGCGTGCCGCCCACGGCCTTGAAGGCGCGCACGGGGGAGTTCACGCCGCCGGGGATGACTTTCTGGGCACGGGCAAACAGTTGTTCGTTGTGGTTCATATGCGATTCCTCAAGTGCACACCCCGCAGCGGGTGTGCCGGCATCAATGCCGCGTGTCGTTGTTGGGGGGGATGTCCAGCGCGGCAATGGCGCGCAGGGTGTCGTCGTCGATCTCGGGGCCCTCACCGCCTTCTTCCCCATCTTCTTCGGGCTGGGCCCAGAACATGCGGTCGGGCAGGATGTGGCCCATGCCGGGGCGGAAGCCGCCGTCCAGGCAGCGGTCCAGATAGCTCAGGGCTTCATGGGTGGCTTCGGGGAGCTCGCTGCCGCTGGCCAGCAGGGCTGCCAGCGCGGCCGACAGGGTTTCGCCAGCGCCGGTAAACACGGCTTCAAACAGCTCGAACTTCTCGCTGGCCACCACCGACTGCGGGCTGGTCAGCACGTTTTCCACATGCTGGTCGGGCAGCGGCATGCCGGTTACCAGGGTGTAGGCCACGCCCATGGCGGCGGCGGCCTTGGCGATGTCACGCGGGCTGGGGTTGCGGTCGTTGTCCCAATCGGGCAGCAGCCAGCGGCGCAATGTGCTGTGGTTGCCCACCAGCACGGTGGTCTGGGGTAGCAGTAGTTCGCGGAAGGCGTCCAGGTATTCCTCGATCTTGTCTTCGTCCCACCACGACAGGTTGGGCATGTAGGCGATGACTGGCACCTCAGCATAGTCGGAGGTGATCTCGGCAATCGCGCTGATGTTTTCCGGGCTGCCCACAAAGCCGATTTTGAACACCTGGACCTCGATATCTTCCAGCACCGCACGGGCCTGTTCGGTGACGGCTTCTTCGTCGAAGCAGAAATGGTCAAAAATCTCGCCGGTATCGCGGGTGTAGGCACCGGTGACCACGGGCAAGGCATGGGCGCCCACCGAGGCCATGGCCGTGGTGTCGGCCGGCAAGCCGGCTGCGCCGGTAGGGTCGCTGGCGTTGAAGACCATCACGCAGGCCGGGCCGGCGAGATCGTCTACTGCGTCTTCGGCGTCGTCAGCAGGTTCGGTGGTGGGGGAAGGGGGAGAAGTTGCGTTCATGGAGCCTAATTTGACGTGGGGCGCGAGCAAACTGGCAAGGCCATCATAATGCGTAGATACAATCCGTTTCATTCTATTCGAAGGCCCTTTAAGTTGTGACTGAAGCTACTACCTGGATGTGTTTGATTTGTGGATGGATTTACGATGAGGCCACAGGCTCACCGGAGCATGGTATTGAACCAGGAACTCCCTGGGCAAAAGTACCCATGAACTGGACCTGCCCAGAGTGTGGCGCGCGTAAAGAAGATTTCGAAATGGTTCAACTTTGACCCGCAGCGACTATTCGTTTTGCGAGTTCCTCACAGGAGTGCGATGACGTGAGTACGACAGCCTCAAGCTTCAAGGTGCTGGTGGTGGACGACAGCAATACGATACGTCGCAGCGCGGAGATCTTCCTCAAGCAGGGCGGTCACGAAGTGCTGCTCGCGGAAGATGGCTTTGATGCCCTCTCCAAAATCAACGACCATGTGCCGCAACTGATTTTTTGCGACATTTTGATGCCCAAGCTGGACGGTTACCAGACCTGTGCGATTATCAAGCGCAACCCGAAGTTCGCCGCTATCCCTGTGGTCATGCTGTCTTCCAAGGATGGTGTGTTCGACAAGGCCAGGGGCCGCATGGTGGGTTCGCAGGACTACCTGACCAAACCGTTTACCAAAGACCAACTGCTGCAAGCGGTACAGCAGTTTGGCATTGCAGTGCAAGGAGCTGATTGATGGCCATCCACCATGTGTTGATCGTGGACGATTCCAAAACCGAGTTGATGTACCTGACCGATTTGCTGCAGAAGATGGGCATGTCGGTGCGGACCGCTGAAAACGCTGAAGACGCGTTCCGGCGTCTGGCGGAACAAAAACCGGATCTGATTCTGATGGATGTGGTGATGCCAGGACAAAACGGCTTCCAGCTGACCCGTACCATCAGCCGCACGCCTGAATATGCCGATGTGCCCATCATCATGTGTACCAGCAAGAACCAGGAAACCGACCGGGTTTGGGGTCTGCGCCAAGGTGCCCGTGACTACATCACCAAGCCGGTCGACGCCAATGAGCTGAAGGCCAAGATACGCGCTCTGGCCTAAGCCCCAGTACCTATGGCGAACCGTGAAGCCCTGAGAGAGCTACAAACCCGGCTAGCGTCCCGGTTGCAGGCGGCACGCGGCGAAGGTACTGCGGTGCGATGGTTGGCGGTAGAGGTTGGTGGCAGCCACTGCCTGTTCCCGCTGGCCCAGTGCGGCGAAATCTTCCCCTGGACCCCTGTCCAGCCTGCGGCTTATACCCAGCCCTGGTTTCTGGGCGTGGCTAATTTGCGTGGTGGCTTGTTCGGTGTGGTCGACTTTGCTCGATTTATGGCAGACGTAGTGCCCTCCGCACGCACCGATACGCCCTTGTCCGAGTGCAGCCTGTTGTCTTTGAATGCCGGCATGGATGTGAACTGTGCCTTGCTGGTCAGCCAGTTGTCCGGCTTGCGCGGGCCGGAGTCATTTACCGCGTCACAAGCACCTCCAGCCGATGCCCCAGCGTATTTCGGTCGTGTCTATACGGACGCGGCGGGACTGGCTTGGCAGGAGGTGAACCTGCTCGCGTTGTCCCAACTTCCTTCTTTTCTGAGCATTGGTGCTTAGGTTTTTCCAGAAAGCTGCGCTATGTCCGTTGTAGATCCTCAAACTCAGCCCCTCACGCAACACTCGGATTTTTCGGAGATGGATACGGTAGCGCAACCGCACGAAGCCGAGTCCGAACCAGTCTCCAAGGCGGCACCTGATTCCCAGCAGGCTGCATATGGTGAAAGCCGCTTTGTCGGTACGACTTCCCAGGATGCACAAGATACCCGGGTGACTTTGCCTTTGCTGGGGCGGCGTGCGGTGAATGCGCATCAGCGCATCCTGGCGTTGCTGCTGGTGGTGTCCTTGGCGGTGTTTGCGTCAGCGGCCGGTTATGCGGTGTGGCGCTCCAATAACGTGGCACAACAGTTGGGGGACGTGGGTACGGCGCTCATGCAGTCTCAGCGCTTGGCCAAAGCTGTTTCGCAGGCTTTGGTCGGTAGCGCGTCGGCTTTTCCTGACGTCGCAGAAAGCTCTGCCTCGTTGGGGCTGGAGACGCATGAATTCCAGTTTGGCGGTGACGATGTCGCGGCGATGGATGCTGAGCTGCAGACGGATGTCGCGGAAATTAAACCGATCGTAGACCGTGCAACCAAAAATGCTGCCACCGTCATGGCGCAGCAAAAGATTTTGACCCAGGTGGGTAGCGCCTTGCGCACGATCAATCGCCAATCTTCGGATCTGCTGGAGATTGCCGAAACCATCGCGTCTTTCAAATTGCAGCAAGCCGCTTCTCCTGCTGAGATTTCTGCAACGGGCCAGTTGGTGATGCTGACCCAGCGAATCGGCAAGTCGGCCAATGAATTCCAGACCATGGACGGCGTGAGCCCGGAGGCCGTGTTCTTGCTGGGTAAAGATTTGAACTCGTTCAAGGAAATTACCCAGGGCTTGAAGGACGGCAGCCCTGAGCTGCACCTGGCAGCCGCCAAGGATTCGGCCACGCGGGAGCGGTTGGATGCCTTGCTCAAGCTGTACGACGAAACCCGGGCCCAGGCTGGCGCGATTCTGGGGAACTTGCAAGGGCTGGTGTCGGCTCGTGAAGCAGAGGTTTCCATCGGTGCAGACAGCGAGCCCTTGCGCCGCAAGCTGGAAGCCCTACAGGGCAAGTTGTCGGACCGCACCGGTCTGCCAGCGGCAGTTATTGGCCTGCTGCTCTTGTCGGTGCTGCTGGCGTTCCTCAGCGCTGCGGGGCTGGTGAAGCTGCAGTTGCAGGAAAGTCGCCAGCGCCAAGCATTTGCCGAGCGTGAGCGTATCGATGCGGAGCTGTCGCAACGTGAAACCAAGCGTTTGAACGACGCCAACCAGGCCGCAATTTTGCGTTTGATGAATGAGTTGCAAACTGTGGCGGAAGGCGATCTGACACAACAGGCCACCGTGACGGAAGACATTACCGGGGCCATCGCCGATTCGGTGAACTACACGGTGGAAGAGCTGCGCGCACTGGTAGGTAGCGTGCAGAACACGGCCACCCAGGTGGCGCACACGACGTCCCAGGTGGACAGCACCTCGACCGAGCTGCTGGCAGCCTCCACCGAGCAGCTGCGCGAGATCCGTGAAACCGGTCTGTCCGTGCTGGAAATGGCGTCGCGCATCAATGAGGTGTCCACCCAGGCACAGGAATCCGCCACAGTGGCGCGTCAGTCCCTGCAAGCGGCCGACTCGGGCCTGCAAGCGGTGCAGAACGCCATCGGTGGTATGAATGCCATCCGTGACCAGATCCAGGAAACCTCCAAGCGCATCAAGCGCCTGGGCGAGTCGTCGCAGGAGATTGGTGAAATCACCGAGCTGATTTCCGACATTACCGAACAGACCAACGTGCTAGCCTTGAACGCCGCCATCCAGGCCGCGTCTGCCGGTGAAGCCGGTCGCGGCTTCTCTGTGGTGGCCGAAGAAGTGCAGCGCCTGGCCGAGCGCTCTGCCGACGCGACACGCCAGATTGCGGCATTGGTGAAAGCGATTCAGACCGACACCCATGACGCTGTGGGCGCCATGGAGCGTTCAACCCAGGGTGTGGTGGCTGGAGCCCAACTGTCGGACAACGCCGGTACGGCGCTGACCGAGATCGACCGCGTGTCGCGTCGACTGGCTGAGCTGATCGAGCAGATTTCCCTGGCCACGTCGCGTGAAGCCGAAAAGGCCAACGTGGTGGCCGACAACATCCAGCATATTTTTGCGGTGACGGAGCAGACCGGTGAGGGGACGCGCACCACGGCCACGCAGGTGCGTGAGCTTTCCCATATGGCTGAAGAGTTGCGCCAGTCGGTTGCGCGATTCAAAATCGTTTGATCGGTTCTGCGTTGTCGCGCATTGCTGCTAGGGACATTTCTATGCAAGCCATTGAATCCACGGCTGTTGACTCGACCGAGCAGGACTTGGGGCCGTTGGCCTGGGTGCTCGATGAACTGCGCAAAACACTGGAAGTCGCTGTCAAGAGTTTGCGGCGTTACGTGCGTGAAACGGAAGCTGCGCAGGGGGCCGCATTTGTGTTGCCCGATAGCAGCCGTTTGACCACGGCACGTCAGCAATTGCACCTGACTGTCGGTGCACTGGAGATGGTGGGCATGACGCCGCCGTCCCTGGTGCTGCAGGCCATGGAGGCCGCAGCGGTGCGATTTATCGAGAACCCCAATCTGTGCAACGAGGACGCTGTTGGCAAGATTGAGCGCGCCAGCTTTGCACTTGTCGATTATCTGGAAGGCGTGCTGGCGGGCAAACCGGTGTCGTCCGTGGGCCTGTTTCCTCAGTACCGCGAGGTGCAGGCCTTGGCGGGCGTGAACCAGGTTCATCCGGCTGATCTGTGGCCGATGGAGGCCCATTGGCGGGATATCCCTGCGGCCGTGCCGGTGGTGCCGATCGCCTATTCGCCCGCGCTGCGTGCGCGGCTGGACCAGCATGTTTTGAAGGTGGTGAAGACTGGCGACCCAGCAGCTGCGCAGGCGCTGGTCGCCATCTGCCTGGGCTGTGCTGCGGCGCAGAGCCGACATCCTGATCGTGCGTTCTGGACGATTGCTGCTGCTTATTTTGAAGCCCTGTCCTTGGGATTGTTTCCTTCGGACGTCTATTCCAAGCGCATTGCGTCCCGGGTGTTGACCCAGTATGCCGCCCTGGCGCGCGGTGATACGCAGATTCCACCGCGCCTGGCGCAGGACATGCTGTTTTTTTGCGCGCAGACCGTGCCGGTGCGCAGCTCGGATGCACCCACCCTGACCGCGGTGCGTCAGGCCTATGGGTTGCAGCGGCATGCTCCCATTGATTACGAGGTCCGGCAGTTCGGTCGGTTCGATCCGGCTTTGCTGGCACAAGCGCGCAAGCGCCTTGCCGCTGCCGCCGAGACCTGGTCAGCCCTGGCCGGTGGTGATGTCCATCGTTTCAAGCCTGCGCTAGACCAGTTCACCATGGTGGGTGAATCCCTGTCCAAGTTGCACCCTGGCAGTACGGTGCTGGCGCAAGCCCTGGTTCAGGCCGTGGAAGCCACGGTGCGCTCCAAGGTGCCACCTTCTGCCGCTTTGGGCATGGAGGTGGCTACGGCTGTGCTGTATCTGGAGGCTGCGTTCGAGGAGCTGGACCAGGCCGATGAGCAACTGGCCGAGCGTGCCAGCGTGTTGGCGCAGCGCCTGGCCGATGTAGAGCGAGGCCAGCAACCACAGCCCCTGGCGGGCTGGATGGAGGAGTTGTACCACCGCGTGAGCGATCGCCAAAGCATTGGTAGCGTGGTGGACGAGCTGCGTAGCACCCTGACCGAGGTCGAGCAGTCACTTGACCAGTTCTTCCGCACGCCGCGCGAGAAAGTGCCTTTGGCCAAGGTCGCCAACCAGTTGTCGCAGATGCGCGGCGTCTTGTCGGTGCTCGGTCTGGACCAGGCTTCCCACGCCGTGATGCGTATGCGCGAAGTGGTGGACGGCTATATGTCCGATGATGAACAGGACGCGCAAGAGCGCGCGGCCAGCTTCGACCGTCTGGGAAATAGCCTCGGGGCCTTGGGCTTCATGATCGACATGCTGGGTTACCAGCGCGCCTTGGCCAAGAAATTGTTTGTGTACGACGAAGAGGCCGGTGAGTTCAAGCTGCTGGTCGGGCGCAGCCCGGTGCCAGCGCATGAAACCGTGCAAGTGCCTTTCATGGATTCCATGTTGGACCAACCGCTGGATCTGGAACAGAGCGTTGCCGAGTCTTTCGAGAGCACCGAGCTAGCTCCTTTGACGGAGGCCGCCGGAGTTGACCAGGAGCTGGATTTCTTCGCCATAACCGAGCCCATGCCGCTTGAGTTGCCGGAGCCTGTCCCTGTCGAGCCATTGGACGTGTTCAGCATGGACGAGCCAATGCTGGAATTTTTGCCACTCGACGAGGTGGTCACCAGCGCACCCGAGCCTGTAGTGGAGCCGGTGGCAGCGCCAACACCCGCTGTCGCAGAGCCCTTGCCCGCGCAAGAGGATGATGAAGCTGAGTTACAAGACATCTTCCTGGAAGAGGCCCGAGAGGTGGTGCAGGCGGGCCTGGAGTCGTTGGACACGCTGGCCGTCGAACCGGTGGACATGGCGGCCCAAACTTCCTTGCGCCGTGCTTTCCACACCCTGAAGGGCAGCGCGCGCATGGTCGGCTTGGCCGAATTCGGCGAGGCAGCCTGGGCGATGGAACAGCTCATCAACAGCTGGCTGGCCGAACAAACGCCGGCCACTGCGGCACTACAAACCTTGTCGCGCCAGGCTTTGCAGGCATTTGGCCAGTGGGCCGACGACATCGCTGCGGGCGCTGCTGAGCCCTGGACGGCGCAGCCTTTCCGCGCCTCGGCCGATGCCCTGCGTCTGGAGCTACGCAGCTTGCCACTGGCCGTACCGCATTCCGCATCTGCTGTGACTGCGCTGGAAGAGCCGGCTGTGCTGGACGTACCAGAGCCGCAGCCTGAAATCCTGGATGTACCGCAGGACGAGCCCCTTGTTGCAGATCTGCTGGAAGACGAGCCCGTGCCGGCACCGTCTGCCGAACTACCCGATGCCACCGTGGCAGAAGAACTGTCCTTGGCATCTGCAGAACCGCAAGCAGAACCCGAGCCGGAGGTAGATGACAACACCAAGGTCATCGGCAGCTTGCGTATAGGCATTCCGCTATACAACGTGTACCTCAACGAGGCAGACGAATGGTCGCGGCGCTTGTTGACCGAGCTCAGCGAATGGTCGCTGGAGTTGGAGCAGCCCTTGCCCGATACCACGGTCGCGCTGGCGCATTCACTGGCGGGCAGCTCCGCAACCGTGGGCTTCCAGGCCTTGTCGCAAATGGCGCGGGCCCTGGAGTCTGCGCTGGAGCATGTGCAGCTGGAGCCCCAGGGCACGGCACAGCATGCACAGATATTCACCGATGCGGCCGAAGACATACGCCGTTTGCTGCACCAATTCGCTGCGGGCTTTTTGAAAGAGCCCAGCCCCACCGTATTGCAGGCCCTGCGCGACCTGCTGGAAGCCGAGCCTGTTGCAGCACCCGCAACTCCGCTTGCCGAAGCAGCTCCTGAGCTGGATGATGCGGCTGCGTTGGCCTTCTTCTCCGAGTTGGAGCAGGTCGAAGAGCCTGCACCGGCTGAGGCTGTTGAGCTGGTGGTACCCCCAGAGCCAGAAGCTCCGGCGGTGGAACCAGTGCCGGAACTGCTGGAGCTGCCGCCAGAGCCTGTCGAGGCTCCCGTGTTGGGTGCTACTGCAGAGTTGCCGGAAGCCGCTCCGCATGAGGTTCCGGACGATACCCAGGTGCCTGTACCGATAGACTTCCATGCGGCTATGGGTGTTCAGGTACAGGACGCCTTGGCCGATTTCGAAGACGAAATCGATGTCGAGGACGCGATTGATGCGGACTTGTTCCCAATCTTTGAAGAAGAAGCCAACGAGCTGCTGCCCCACCTGGGTGGCGCATTGCGCCAGTGGCGTGCAAGGCCGGAGAACACTGGTGCGCGCAGCGAGGTCTTGCGCGCACTGCACACGCTCAAGGGCAGTGCCCGGCTGGCTGGGGCTTTGCGTTTGGGGGAACTGGCGCATCGGCTGGAAACAGCGATAGAGCGGCTGGACGCCGACTCGCTCCAGTCCGCGCAGATCGACCCCTTGCTGTCTTATTTCGACCGGCTGCAGTTCGATCTGGATGGCCTGCGCACCCAGTACCTGCAGGCACCCAGCGCGGCTGTCGTGGCTTTGCCTGTGGCTGCTCCGACGGCGGCGGCTGCAGCTGTCGATGCCCCCCAGGCGTCGGCGCCGGTGCTGGCCTTGCACACGCCCTCTTTGCCGCGGCAGATGGCGCAGCAGTCGGTGCGTGTGCGTTCGCAGCTGCTGGACCGCCTGGTCAACCAGGCCGGCGAAGTCATCATTACCCGGACCCGGCTGGAGGCGCGGCTGAACCAGTTGCGCGGCTCCCTCGGCGACTTGACCGGCAACCTGGAGCGTCTGCGCACCCATTTGCGCGACATCGAGGTGCAGGCGGAATCGCAGATGCAATCGCGTCTGGCTTTGGTCAAGGATTCGGCCCAGGGCTTTGACCCGCTGGAATTCGACCGCTTCACCCGCGTGCAGGAGTTGACCCGCATGATGGCCGAGTCGGTGAATGACGTAGCCACCGTGCAGCGCAGCTTGCAGCGCACCATTGAAGGCACCGAAGACGATCTGGTTGCCCAGGCCCGCCAGGCCCGCGAGCTGCAGCGCGATCTGTTGCGCACCCGCATGGTGGAGTTTGAAGGCATTGCCGAGCGGCTGTATGCCGTGGTGCGCCAGGCCTCCAAAGAGACTGGTAAGCAGGTCAAACTGGACATTGTGGGCGGCTCCATCGAGATGGACCGGGGTGTGCTGGACCGCATGGCCCCCGCATTCGAGCATTTGTTGCGCAATGCCGTGGCCCATGGCATCGAGGCGGTGGATCTGCGCGAAGCGGCAGGCAAGCCCGCAGTCGGCTCCATCACGGTTGCGCTGACCCACGAGGGCAATGACATCTCGGTCAATTTCTCGGACGATGGTGCAGGGCTGGAGCCGGAACGCATACGCCGCAAGGCCATTGCCCAGGGGCTGCTGACCGCGGACCAGGCAGTCGATGACGCGGCTTTGACCGACTTCATCTTCATGCCGGGCTTTTCCACCGCCTCCCAGGTGACGGAGCTGGCCGGTCGCGGTATTGGTCTGGATGTGGTTCGGGCCGAGGTGCTGGCGCTCGGTGGCCGGATTGAAACCAGTTCGGTGTCCGGAGACGGCACGCAGTTCAAACTGGTGCTGCCCTTGACCACGGCGGTGACGCAGGTGGTGATGCTGCGTGCTGGAGCGCTGTCCATCGGCGTGCCCGCCAACGTGGTGGAGCAAGTGCGCCGCATGCCACAGGCCGACTTGGCCAAAGCCTATGCCGAGCATGTCATACCGTTTGCGGGCGAGTCGGTGCCATTTTTCTGGGCCGGCGCCTTGTTGCAGGCGTCTCAGCACAGTGTCGAACCCGCCGGCAAGAACAGTTCAGTGGTGATTTTCCGCAGTGCTGCGCAGCGCCTGGCCTTGCACGTGGATGAAGTGCTGGGTAACCAGGAAGTGGTGGTGAAGAATCTGGGGCCACAGCTCTCGCGTCTGCCCGGTTTGGCTGGTTTGTCGGTGCTGGCATCCGGCGCCGTGGTGCTGATCTACAACCCGGTGGCTTTGTCGTCGGTCTACGGCACGCAGGCGCGCCAGTGGCAAGACGATGGCGGCAAAAAGGATGCGCCTCTGGCCGTGGTGCAGCAGGTGCCTCTGGTGCTGGTGGTGGACGACTCCATCACTGTGCGCCGTGTTACCCAGCGTTTGCTGCAGCGTGAAGGCTACCGCGTCAGCCTGGCGAACGACGGCGTGCAGGCCCTGGAGCGTTTGCACGACGAGCTGCCAGCGATCGTTTTGTCAGACATCGAAATGCCGCGCATGGACGGTTTCGATCTGGCGCGCACCATCCGGGACGATGCGCAGTACAAACACCTGCCCATCGTCATGATCACCTCGCGCACAGCGGAAAAGCACCGCGAGCATGCGCAGGCCCTGGGCGTGAACCACTATCTGGGCAAGCCATATTCGGAAGAGGAACTGCTGAGCCTGGTGCGCCGGTATACGGCGGTGGAGATCGCTCAGACTTAGCGTTTGGGTGAGGTATACCTGGGAAGGTATACGCCAAATTGACTGCTAGCGCAGGTACTGCTTGCGCTGGCAGCTATTAAATA
Organism: Rhodoferax sp. GW821-FHT02C08; assembly: GCF_059421805.1. NCBI lineage: Bacteria > Pseudomonadati > Pseudomonadota > Betaproteobacteria > Burkholderiales > Comamonadaceae > Rhodoferax > Rhodoferax sp. GW821-FHT02C08. The sequence goes on along the minus strand of NZ_JBWKVR010000005.1, from coordinate 123,915 downwards.
AGTAGCATCACCCTGGTAAGGCATTCGGTTTTTTGACCACCGCGTAGCGCAGCAATGTGCGCGTCCGTGCCGCGTCATGCGCCACGATGGGCTGGGGGTAGTTCTGGCCCAGCACCACATCCGCCGCTTGCAATTCCATGGGTTTCGCCGTCCACGGTGCGTGGATGGCGGTGTTCGGTAGTTTGGCCAGTTGCGGCAGATAGCGGCGGATGAATTTGCCCTCGGGGTCGAACTTTTCGCTCTGGCTGGTCGGGTTGAAGATGCGGAAATAGGGCTGGGCATCGCAGCCGCTGGAGCTGGCCCACTGCCAGCCGCCATTGTTGCTGGCCAGGTCGAAATCGTTTAGATGCTCTGCAAAGTAGCGTTCGCCCCAGCGCCAGTTCAGCCCCAGGTCTTTCACCAGGAAGCTGGCCACTACCATGCGCAGGCGGTTGTGCATATAGCCGGTCTGGTTGATCTGGGCCATGGCCGCGTCGACCAACGGGTAGCCGGTGCGTCCCTGGCACCAGGCTTCGAACAAGGCTTTGGCCGCCTTGCCGTGCTCCCAGCCGATGTTGTCGTATTCGGGTTTGAACGCACCCTGCGCCACATGCGGGAAGTTGCTGAGTATCTGTACATAGAAGTCGCGCCAGACCAGCTCGCTGAGCCACATGCTGGCGCCATTCAGCCCCTGGAGTGACAAGGTGTGGGCTACGCTTGCCAATTGGCGTATCGATACCGTGCCAAAGCGCAGGTGCACGCCCAGGTAGCTGGGGCCTTTGACGCTGGGAAAGTCGCGGGTGCTGCCATAGTGTTCTATGCGATCCAGGAACTCCTCGAACAGATGCTGGCCGCCGCTGGCCCCGGCAGGCAGTTTCAGTTGCCCCAGGTTGGTAGGTTCAAAACCCAAGGCCGCCAGGTCAGGCACCGGCTGCGCGCAGTCTGCGGGGCGGGCAGCCAGGCTGGCGGCGTATTTTTCTACCGGGTAGGGCTTGAGGTAGAAGTCGTTCAGCTTCTTGAGCCAGGCATTCTTGTACGGCGTAAACACGCCATAGGGCCGGCCCTGCTGGGTGAGCACCTCTTTGCGCTCGAAGATCACATGGTCTTTGTAGGTGCGCAGTGCCACACCCCTATGTGCCAAAGCGCCTAGTACGGCGGCGTCGCGCGCCAGGGCCTGGGGTTCGTCGTCGTGGTTGGCAAACACCGCCTGGGCCTGCAGGGATTGGGCCAGCGCTGGAATGGCGTCTCGTGCTGCCGCATGGCGCACGATCAGGCCGGCCTGAGGTTGCAGCGCGCGCAGAGCGGCATCCAGTTCGACTACGCTGGCCTGGATGAATTCCACCCGGCGGTCGGCACGCGGCAGGCTGTCGAGTATCTCGGTATCGAAGATGAAAACGCAGTGCACCCGCTGGCAGTGTTTCAGCGCGTGGTAGAGCGCAGCGTGGTCAAAGCTGCGCAAATCCCGGCGGAACCAGACGATGCCAGTAGCGAACTCTTTGTAAGCTGTTTGTGCAGGCCCGCGTTTTAGCATTCCACGATGTTAACGGCCAAGCCGCCGCGCGAGGTTTCCTTGTACTTGGTCATCATGTCGGCGCCGGTTTCACGCATGGTTTTAATGACCTTGTCCAGGCTCACGAAGTGGCTGCCGTCGCCGTGCAGCGCCATGCGGGCGGCGTTGATGGCCTTCACCGACGCGATCGCGTTGCGCTCTATACAGGGGATTTGCACCAGGCCGCCCACCGGGTCGCAGGTCAGGCCCAGGTGGTGTTCCATGCCGATCTCGGCGGCGTTTTCCACCTGCTCGGGTGTGCCGCCCATCACCGCGCAGAGCGCGGCGGCGGCCATGGAGCAGGCCACGCCCACCTCGCCCTGGCAGCCGACTTCGGCGCCCGAGATGGAGGCGTTTTCCTTGTAGAGCATGCCGATGGCGGCGGCGGTCAGCAGAAAGTCGATGACGCCGCTGGGCGTAGCGGTGGCCACGAAGCGTACGTAGTAGTGCAATACGGCGGGCACGATGCCGGCCGCGCCGTTGGTGGGCGCAGTGACGACCCGGCCACCGGCGGCGTTTTCTTCATTCACTGCCAGCGCATACAGGTTTACCCAGTCCAGCACCTGCAGCGGGTCACGCAAGGATGCTTCGGGATTGGAGCGCAGCTTGGCGGACAGTTCGGCCGCGCGGCGCTTGACCTTGAAGCCGCCGGGCAGCACGCCCTGGGTGCGGCAGCCACGTTCCACACAGGCCTGCATCACGTTCCAGATTTTGTGCAGCCCGGCGTCGATTTCGGCATCGCTGCGCCAGTGCTGCTCATTGCGGCGCATTAGTGCAGCGATGGATAGGCCAGCGCTTTTGCATTGCTGCAGTAGTTCATCGCCGCTGTGGAAGGGGTAGGGCAGCACCGTGGTGTCGGGTGCCAGCACCTTTTGCTTCTGGCCGTCTGCAGCTACCTCGTCACTGACGATAAAGCCACCACCCACCGAGTAGTAGCAGCGGTTTTGCAGCTCGACGCCATCTGCATCAAATGCAATGCAGCGCATGCCGTTGGAGTGGAATGGCAGGGTTTCGCGCCGGTACATGGCCAGATGCTCTTTTTCTTTGAACGCTATCAGGTGCCGCCCGCCCAGGCGCAGTTGGCCGCTATTGCGGATTGCGTCCAGCATGGCGGGAATAGCCTCTACGTCTACGGTCTCGGGGTCATGGCCCTCCAGGCCCAGCAGCACGGCTTTGTCGGTGCCGTGCCCCTTGCCGGTGGCACCCAGGGAGCCATAGAGTTTGACTTCGACCCGCGTGCAACGGGCCAGCAGATCCTGGTGTACCAGCCGCTCGGTGAACAGGCGGGCAGCTCGCATGGGCCCTACGGTATGCGAACTGCTAGGGCCGATGCCAATTTTGAAGATATCGAAAACGCTGACTGCCATGGTGGAGTTGTCTCTTGTTTTAGCGCTGCGCGCTTTGGTATTGGGGATGCACAAAGAACGGTGCATCCGAGCGTGGCAGGGCAGTTTTGCCGCGGATTGTATCGGCCATTTTTTCGGCCAGCATGATGGTGGGCGCATTCAGGTTGCCGCTGATTACGTCCGGCATGATGGATGCGTCGACCACCCGTAAACCACTCACGCCATGCACCCGGCCGCTGCCGTCGGTGACTGCCATGTCGTCTGTGCCCATGCGGCAAGTGCAGGATGGGTGGAGCGCGCTTTCCGCGTGTTCGCGGATGTGTGCGTCGATCTCGGCATCGGTCTGCACTGCGTTGGTGGGCGAGATGGCTTCGCCACGGAAACGGTCGAACGCCTTCTGCTCAAAGATCTCGCGCGTAAGGCGGATACCGGCGCGCATTTCCTTGCGGTCCTGCTCGGTGGACATGTAGTTGAACAGGATGCGCGGCGCTTCCTTGGGGTTGGCACTTTTCAGCGTGACCGAACCGCGGCTGGTGGGCCGCATCGGGCCGACATGTGCCTGGAAGCCGTGGAAGCTGGCCGGCGCGCTGCCGTCGTAGCTGATCGCCATGGGCAGAAAGTGGTACTGCAGATCCGGGTGTTTCACGCCCGCTTCGCTGCGGATGAAGCCGCCGGATTCGAAATGGTTGGTCGCCCCCAGGCCGGTGCCCAGCAGCATCCATTCGGCGCCGATCTTGGCCTTGGCTACCGGGTTCATGGCGTTGTACAGGGTGATGGGTTCCTTGCAGGCGTACTGCACATAGGTTTCCAGATGGTCCTGTAGGTTCTCGCCCACACCACGCAGCGCGGTGACCACGGGAATGCCCAGCTTGCGTAGTGCGTCGGGGTTGCCCACGCCGGACAACTGCAGCAGCTGCGGAGAATTGATGGCACCGCCGCACAAAATCACCTCGCGCTGAGCACGCAGCAGGTCTGTCTTGTGACCGTTGACAACCTCCACGCCGATGGCGCGCGGTGGGTTGCTCTCGGGTTCAAATGCCACACGTGCCACCAAGGCACGGGTGCGCACCTGCAGATTCGGCCGCTTCAGCGCTGGGCGCAGATAGGCCATGGCGGTACTCCAGCGCCGGCCCTTGTGTACCGTCATGTCCATCGGCCCCAGGCCTTCCTGGCGGTAACCGTTCATGTCCTCGGTGCGGGCGTAGCCAGCTTGTTGCCCGGCTTCGATGAAGGCGTTGTACAGCGGGTTCACGCAGGCGCCGGTGGAGACGTGCAGCGGGCCGCTGTCGCCGCGGTAGGCGTCGCCGCCCTTGGCACGGGTTTCGGCTTTGCGGAAGTAGGGCAGGCAGTCGGCGTAGGACCAGTTTTCCAGGCCCGGGTAGCTGGCCCAGCTGTCGTAGTCCAGCGCATGGCCGCGGATGTAGACCATGCCGTTGATGCTGGAGGAGCCGCCCAGTACCCGGCCACGCGGGCAGTACATGGCCCGGTTGTTCATGTAGGGGTCGGGTTCGGAGTGGTAGTACCAGTTGTACTTGTCGTTGGCCAGCGGGTAGGCAAAGGCCGAGGGCATGTGGATGAAGATGCTGCGGTCGCCCGGGCCGGCTTCCAGCAGCAGCACAGACACGTCCGGATCTTCGGTCAGGCGGTTGGCCAGCACGCAGCCGGCCGAGCCGGCACCCACGATGATGTAGTCAAAGCTTTCCGTGCGCATGGTTCAACGGTACCCGCAGGCGACTTGGCCCAGTTCTACGTACACGGTTTTCAGCTGGGTGTACTGCTCCAGCGCGACCATGCTGTTTTCATGGCCTATGCCGGATTCGCCCGCGCCGCCAAAGGGGATCTCGATGGGCGTGATGTTGTAGTTGTTGATCCAGCAGATGCCGGCTTTGAGGCTGGCCGCTACGCGGTGGCCGCGTGCGCCGTCGCGGGTGAACACACCTGCGGCAAGGCCGAAGCGGGTGGCGTTGGCGCGGCGTACCACCTCGACCTCGTCGTCAAACACCAGCACGGACATAACCGGGCCAAAGATTTCTTCCTGCACGATGGCCATGCTGTCTGTGCAGTCGGCAAAGATGGTGGGGGCTACGAAATTGCCCTGCTCGCAGCCAGGCACTGCCGCCGCTGTACCGCCGCAGACCAGGGTGGCGCCACCGGCCACACCCTGGGCGATGTAGCCCAGCACCTTGTCACGGTGGGCGGCGGAGATCAGCGCGCCGACTTCGGTATCGGGGTCGGTGGGGTTGCCCACGCGCAGCAGCAGCGTGCGTTCCTTCAGCCGTGCCAGGAACTTGTCTTGGATGCCGCGCTGTACGAAGACGCGGGTGCCGTTGGTGCAGATCTCGCCCTGGGTGTAGAAGTTGGCCATCATGGCGGCGGTCACGGCCTGTTCGAAGTCGGCGTCGTCAAACACAATCAACGGCGACTTGCCGCCCAGCTCCATGGTGACGCGCTTGAGCGTGCCGGCGGCGCTGGCCATGACACGCTTGCCGGTGGGTACCGAGCCGGTGACTGACACCTTGGCCACGTCCGGGTGGGCCGCCAGCAGCGCGCCGGTGGCACCGCGGCCTTGCAGCACGTTGAACACGCCGGGCGGAACACCGGCTTCCAGGTAGATCTCGGCCAGCTTCACGGCCGTCATGGGTGTGAGCTCGGACGGTTTAAAAATCATAGCGTTCCCCGCAGCCAGGGCGGGCGCAGACTTCCAACAGGCTATCTGAATCGGGTAGTTCCAGGCGCCTATGCCCACGCACACGCCCAGGGGTTCGCGGCGGGTGTAGGCAAAGGCGTTCTTCAGCGGGTATTGGGCTCCGGCCAGGGTGGCGGCGGCGCCGGCAAAGTATTCGATGCAGTCAGCACCGCTGGCCACATCGACCACGCAGGCTTCCTGCCAGGGTTTGCCTGTGTCTTGCACCTCCAGCGCGGCCAGATCGTCGTTGCGTTCGCGCAGCAACTGGGCCGCGCGGTGCAGTATGCGGCCGCGCTCAGTGCCGGTCATGGCTGACCAGATGGCGAAGCCGCGTTGGGCGGCTTCAACAGCGGCGTTGACGTCAGCCTCGCCGCAGTCGTGCACACCCGCAATGACGGCGCCGGTAGCGGGGTTGATCGTGGTGAAGTGGTCACCGCTGCCTTGTATGCTTACACCGTCAACAAAGCTGGGAATCAGGGATTCGGTCATGGTTTTCTCTTCTGGGGGCTATGGCTCAGCGTAGCACTACGGTCTTCATGCCGTTGATGAAGACACGCCGGTCCAGTACGAAGCGCATGGCACGGGACAGCACCAGGCTCTCCACCAGCCGACCGGCTTGCGAAAGGTGTTGTGGTGTATCCGCATGGTCCACGCGCTCGACGGATTGCTCAATGATCGGGCCTTCGTCCAGGTCGGTGGTGGCAAAGTGGGCGGTGGCGCCGATCAGCTTGACACCGCGGTCAAAAGCCTGCTGGTAGGGTTTTCCACCCTTGAAGCCGGGCAGGAAGGAATGGTGGATATTGATGACCCGGCCGTGCAGGCGCTCGCACAGCGATTCGGACAAAACTTGCATATAGCGCGCCAGCACCACGAATTCGGCACCGGTGTCGGCAATCAGCTGCTCCAGCTTGGCTTCTTGGGCTGGCTTGGTGTCAGCGCTGATGGGGATGTGGTGAAAAGGCAGGCCTTCGGCTTCGGCCAGCGGTGCCAGGTCGGGGTGGTTGGACACCACGGCGACGATGTCCATCTTCAGCTCACCACGGCGCCACTGCGCGATCAGCTCGCGCAGGCAGTGGTCGAACTTGGACATCATGATCAGCACGCGGGTGGGCTGGGCCAGGTCGTGCACCTTCCACTGGGCTGCTGGAAAGCTTTTTGCCAGGTCGGCGAAGGCGCTGCGCAGCACATCCACCGAGCTGCTGAGGCTGAACACGCTGCGTACAAAAAAGCGCTCGGTCGTGTGGTCGTCAAACACCGAAAACTGTTCGATGTAGGCGCCGTGCTGGTTCAGCAGTTCGGACACGGCGGCGACCTGTCCCTGGGCACTGCCGCAGGCCAGGTTCAGGCAGAAATGGGTGGAAGAAGCCGAGGTCATAGCAGAGCGCGCCAAAAATGGGTAAAGGTAGTGCTGCCGGGTTGATACGGCAGCACTGCAGGTGGGGAGAACTTACTTCAGCGACGCGGTAACCGCAGGCAGGCCATCCTGACCCGAGAAGGTCTTCACACCCTTGAGCCAGCCTTCCAGTACGCCAGGGTTCTTCTTCAGGTAGGCCTTGGCTGCGGCCTCGGGCTTGGCCTTGTCCAGGATGCCGATCATCACGTTGTTTTCAATCGTGGTGGTGAACTGCAGGTTCTTCAGCAGCGTGGCAACGTTCGGGCAGCGGGCTTCGTAGCTGGGGGGCACGGCGGTGAAGACCTTGGCTTCACCCAGGTTGGGGCCGAACACATCGTCGCCGCCTTCCAGGTACTTCATCTTCATCTGCACGTTCATGGGGTGGGGTTCCCAGCCCAGGAACACGATGCCCTTGTTGCTGCGGCTGGCGCGCTGCACTTCGGCCAGCATGCCGGCCTCGGATGACTCGACCATCTTGAAGCCCTTGAGGCCGAACTGGTTTTTGTCGATCATGCCCTGGATCAGCGCATTGCCGTCGTTGCCAGGTTCAATGCCGTAGATCTTGCCGTCCAGATCTTTCTGGAACTTGGCGATGTCATTGAAGGTCTTCAGGCCCTTGTCGTACAGGTAGGCGGGTACGGCCAGGGTGTACTTGGCACCGACCAGGTTGGGTTGCTCCAGCACCTTGATTTGGCCGGCCTTGACGAAGGGCTCAATGATGGGCGTCATGCTGGGGTTCCAGTACCCCAGGAAGGCGTCAATCTGCTTGGACTTGATGCCTGCGAAGGTGATCGGTACCGAGGCGATGGTCACCGTGGGCTTGTAACCTAGGCCTTCGAGCACCACGGAAGCCAGGCCGGTGGTGGCGGCAATATCACTCCAGCCCACGTCGGCAAAACGCACGGTTTTGCAGCTGGCTTCTTCTGCATGCGCAAGCGGTGCGCACAGCGAGAAGGCGGAGGAGGCGAGACCGAGAAGAGCGAGTTTCAATTTCATGACCGATTCCTAGTGGGTGGAGGGGCAGGTGTTGTACCAAGTGACGACACCATGCACTTTCACAGGTTGGCGGCTGGAAACTTTGCTGAGAACGACGCGGAGTTGTCCGGGTACGGCAAGTGTCAGAGACTTGTCAGAATATTAGGCATAAAAAAGCCTGCCTGCGCAGGTTTTATATGCGCAGGAAGCTATAAATTATGTAGCAATAGGTGGCGCCAACGCTTAGGCGCCGTTGGGGCTAAAAAAAACAGCCGATGAAGCGGGGTTCAGGCCACGCGTATGGCGGATACCGTTGCCGAGGCCTGCTTGGGCCAGGCCGGTGCACGCGCAGGCGTGGTGCCTGCGTGGCGGCGGCGTTCCTCGCTGGGCGAGTGGCCGAACAGGCTACGGTAGGCTTTGCAGAAGTGCGAGGACGATTGGAAGCCGCAGGCCACAGTGACTTGCATGATGGGCATGCTGCTGTGCGTCAGCAGCTCCTGCGCGCGGCGCAGCCGCAGGTTCATGTAGTACTGCGCCGGGTTCATGCTGAAGTAGCGGTGGAACAGCCGCTCCAGCTGGCGCAGCGACAGTGCAATGGCGCTGGCCAGCTCGGCCAGCGGCAAGGGATCTTCGATGTTGGCGGCCATGATTTCGGCGGCCTCGGTCAGATGCTGGTAGCCCGGGCCTATGCATTCGGGCTGGGGTATGCGCTGGCGGTCGTTGCTGGCGCGCAGCCGCTCCACGATGAACTGCTCAGAAATGTCCATCACCAGTTTGGCGCCGTGGCTGGCGCGTATCAGGTGCAGCATCAGGTGCAGCGGCGCCGTACCACCCGAGCAGGTGATGCGGTCGCGGTCCAGAATGAAGACCTCGGTGGCGAACTGCACCTTGGGGAATTCTTCGCCAATGGCGGCCAGGTTTTCCCAGTGGATGGCGCAGCGGTAGCCGTCCAGCAGGCCGGCGCTGGCCAGGGCGAAAGAGCCAGTGCACAACGCGCCCATGGTCACCCCGTGGGTGGCCAGCTGGCGCAGCATGTGGCGTACGGCATCGTCGGTGTTGCGGCGGATGTTGACGCCGCCACAGACAAACACCGTATCGCATTCCGACAGGCTGGCCAGGTCGCCGGTGGACCCCATGGTCAGGCCATTGCTGGCCTGGGCGCCACTTTGTTCGGTGCTCACCACTGTCCAGCTGTACAGCGGGCGGCGGCTGATGTAGTTGGCCATGCGCAGTGTTTCCACCGCGTTGGCAAAGGCGATCATCGAGTAATCGGGCATCAGAATGAATCCGATGCGCGTGGTATCTGTTGAAACGGAAGCGTCGTTGGCTCCGAATGCCGCAGCCGGTGAGGCCTGGGTTGGGGCAAGGGGACTGCGTGGCAAAGGGGCGCTCCTCAATTTCTGCGTGGGGTCAGCTGTCGCGGCCTTTGCGGGCCACGCCAAAGCTTTCAGTCAGGCGGTCAAGAATGATAGCCAGCAAGACGACGGCCAGACCACTCTCAAACCCTAGGCCGATGTCCAGCCGTTGGATGCTGGCCAGCACGTCGTTGCCCAGGCCGCCGGCGCCCACCATGGAGGCGATGATGACCATGGACAGCGCCATCATGATGGTCTGGTTCACGCCGGCCATGATGGTCGGCATGGCGATAGGCAGCTGCACCTTGAACAGCAGCTGGGTCGAGGTGCAGCCAAAAGCGTTGCCGGCCTCCACCTGCTCGGAGCTGACCTGGCGTATGCCCAGGCTGGTTAAGCGCACCACCGGCGGCATGGCGAAGATCACGGTTGCAATCGTGCCCGGCACGCGGCCCAGGCCAAACAGCATGGCTGCAGGTATCAGGTACACAAAAGCGGGCATGGTCTGCATGAAATCGAGTACGGGTCGCACGCTGGCGTTGATGTGGTTGTTGCGGGCACACCAGATGCCCAGGGGAATACCAAAAAACAGGCTGATCAGGGTGGCCGACAGCGTCAGCGCCAGCGTCACCATGGTTTGCGGCCAGAAGCCAGTCACCACGATCAGCATCAAAGCCAAAGCAACAAACAGGCCAAAACCCCAACTGAGCCGACGAATGCCGACAACGGTGGCGACTGCAATCACTAGCCAGAAGGGAATCGCCAGCATGCCCTGCTCGATGGATTGGGCAAAGCCCTCGACCACTACGCCGATGGAGTCGAACACGGTGGCGCCGTTGTCTAGCAGGGTTTTGACGCCTGCGTTGACCCACTTGCCCAGGGGCAGCATGTTGTGGGTGGCGTCGGTGACTTGGGTGAGCAGATCAGACATGGCGGGCTTCCTGGGACATCTTGACGAGCAGGCTGCGGGCAGAGATGCAGCCCAGCAACTGGTTGGTGGCATCGAACACGCCGACCGGCTGGTCCATGCCCAGCACGATCTTCATGGCCTCGGGCAGGGTGGTGGACCAGGGCAGGCGCGGGCCGCCGTTGTACGAGTGGCCGTTGAGGCCCGGGTCCAGCAGGTCGGCGGCGGTGAGGTAGCGCGAGGTGTCCACACCCTCGAAGAACTTGCGCACATAGGCGTTGGCCGGCTGGGTAATGATCTGGTGGGCCGTACCCTCTTGCACCAGGTTGCCGCCTTCCATGATGGCGATGCGGGTGCCGATGCGCAGAGCTTCTTCAAGGTCGTGCGAGACGAACAAAACGGTGCGTTGCTGTTCGCGCTGCAACTCCAGCATCAGGCCCTGCATTTCCACGCGCTTGAGCGGATCGAGCGCCGAGAAGGCTTCGTCCATCAGCAGAATATCGGGGTCTACCGCCAGCGCGCGTGCTAAGCCCACGCGCTGCTGCATGCCGCCGGACAGCTGAGATGGGTATTTGGCTGCGTAGGTTTGCAGGCCTACCTGGGCCAGCACTTCCATGGCGCGGGTTTCCCGTTCCTTGCGCGGTGTGCCGGCCATTTCCAGGCCGAAGGCGGCGTTGTCCAGCACATTGCGGTGTGGCATGAGGGCGAAGGACTGGAACACCATGGCCACCCGCTTGCGCCGCCAGCGCACCAGCGCGTCATGGGGCAGCTTGGCGATGTCTTCACCGTCGATGTTGATGGAGCCGGAGGAGGGTTCCACTAGGCGGTTGATCAACCGGATGAGGGTGGACTTGCCCGAGCCGGACAGGCCCATGAGCACATAAATCTCGCCTGGCATAACGTCAAAGCTGACCTTATTGACGCCCACGACATGCCCGGTTTTGGCGAAAACCTCGTCCTTGCTACGACCTTCGTTGAGTAACTTGACGGCTTCTGAGATATTGCTGCCGAATATCTTGTACAGATTTTTGACGCTAATTTTTGGGTTTGACATCGTGGGTCTCCAGGAACTTTGGATCAATGCGTTGGTCTATTCTTATAAGCAAATGATGTGCCACCCATAAATGGGCTGACTTTATTATGTTTGGTTAATTTTTGGGTAAATATGGATATTGTTTTAATGGTTTGCACCAAAATAGAATTTTGGTGAGGTGACGGATGTCGGGCATGGTGCATGGCTGGTTTTTGGCGAAGTGCATGCACACATTGGTGTTCATCGTTCGAGTGAAATGTCACTCGTAGGCTTGCTGCAGCACGGCAAAATCCAGCCTTGGTCAATCTCGCGCTGGCGTATGCCGCCAGCATGTTTCATTTCAACCTGACCCGATATTTTCTTGGTTTTGCAGGTGCCGCAAGCACCGCTGCTGCAAGAAGAGGGTAGGCGCAAACCGGCTGCGGCGGCAGCTTTTAAAATGGTTTGGTCTGATGGGCAGTCGAATACCTTGCCCATTTTCTCTAGTTGGATTTTAAATGTGGGCGTGCTATCAATTTTTATTATCTCGTCGACGCCTGGTTTTAATTGCGCCTCTGATAATTCTTCGGTAGACAGGGATTCGAAAGAGAAACTTTCTTCGCGGTAGCGCTGCATTTCGAAACCTGCCCCCGCCAGCAGGCCGCGCACCGCGCCCATGAACGGAGCCGGGCCGCAGGTGTAGACGTCGCGCTGCATGAAGTCGGGCGCAATATGCGCCAGCCGTGCCGCATCCAGTCGACCGAGGTGGCCCGCGTAAGCGCTACCCGGTGTGTGCTGTTCGCACACCATGGCCAGTCGCAAATGGGGCATATTGCGCGCCATCATGGTGAGTTCTTCGGGAAACAGCACATCGGCGGGCGTGCGCGCGCAGTGCACAAACACGATGTTGGCGTCGCTGCCCAAGTCGTGCAGGGCGCGCGTCATGGACATCAGCGGTGTCACGCCGCTGCCGCCGGACAGGAACAGATAGCTTTTCGCCGGCGCCTTGAAGCAGCTGAACTCGCCCGACGGCCCCATGGCTCCCAGCGCCATGCCCACGCGCAGATTGTCATGCAGCCAGTTGGACACCACGCCGCCAGGCACCCGCTTGACGGTGATGCTGACCAGGTCGGGCCGGGTGGGCGTGCTGGACAGGGTGTAGCAGCGGTTGATCTTGCTGCCGGCAATGTCCAGCTCCAGCGTGATGAATTGGCCGGGCAGATAGCGAAAGTTGCGCGGACCGTCGGCGGCCAGCACAAAGGTTTTCACGTCGTGCGTTTCCTGGCGGATGTGCACGCAGCGCAGGGTTTCGTCCCGGTCGGAAGACCAGGGCTGGGACGCCGGGCCGGCGAAATCGGGGGCAAAAGAGGGGATGGACATGGCGGTGCTTACAGCGCAAGGGTGGCGGTGGTTTACTTCGTCAGAGCGCTCAGGCGGTTCACGTACCAGTTGCAGAACTTCTCTACCAGGCCTTCGGTGAAGGGGGAGTAAGGGCCAGGTTCATAGGCGCCGGTGGCGATGCCGATCTGTGACTCTTCCACCAGGCGGCGGTCCTGGTCGTTGGTGGCGTTCCACACGGCGGTCAGGTTTTCCTTGGTGTAGTCCACACCTTCGACCGCATCCTTGTGCACGCACCAGGTGGTGCGCACCAGGGTCTTGGTGGCTGAGATCGGCAGCACGGTGAAACTGACGATATGGTCGCTCATGAAATGGTGCCAGGAGTTCGGTTGGGTCCAGAAAGACAGGCCACCGAGCGCCGGATCTACGAAGTCTGCTAGCAATTTCTTGGAGGCGACCTCGGCATTCATGGTCTGCGACTGGCCCGAGCGGTCGATCGGCAGGCGCTGGGTGCGAAAGCCGGTGACGCGGTCGTCCAGCGTGTCGATCTCGGCCGAGGGCAGGCCCATGCCTTCCCAGCGCTCGTGGTTGGCGGCCAGGATGTCCTGGAAGCGCTGCAGATCGGCCTTGTTGTGTTCGTCGGGTTGGTAGCCAAAGCCGTATTCGTACAGCGAGATGGTCAGCTCGGGGTGGTTGCTCACGCAGTGGTAGCACTCACGGTTGTTCTCCATGGTGAGCTTCCAGTTGCAGTCCTCGATGATGTCGACCTGGGCCGCCACTTTGCAGTCCTGCAGCCGGTGCGGCGCGATATAGGGCGTCATCTCGGCCGCCATCTGCTCAAAGTCTTCGGGTGGATTTTCGGCCAGGCAGATGAAGATCAGGCCGGCCAGGCTGCGCACATTCACCTTTTTCAGGCTCAGATGACTGGGATCGAAGTCTTCGCCCATGTGCTTGGCGTGGATCAGCTTGCCGGTCAGGTCATAGGTCCACTGGTGGTAGGGGCAGACGATGTTGCCCACTACGCCTTGCTGGCTGGCGCACAGGCGCGAGCCGCGGTGGCGGCAGACGTTGTGGAAGGCCTGCACCTGGTTGTCGTCGTCGCGCACGATCAGGATGGAGTTTTTGCCGAAATCCACCGTGATGTAGTCGCCCGCTTCGGGAATTTGCGGCTCTACCGCGACGAAGATCCAGTGCTTGCCGAAGATGTGCTCCAGGTCGGCCTGCAGAACGGTCTCGCTCAGGTAAAACGGTGCCTCCAGGCTGTAACCGGGGCGGCGGCGCGCTAGCAACTCACGGGTGAGTAGAGACTGCGCTGAAATGGTCGTGGTCATGTGGGCGTCTCCTAAAAATGCACAAGAGAGTGGGTGCGCAGGTAGTCCAGAACTGCCTGCGCCTTCGTATGGGGGGTACCGGTTTGCAGCACGGTGCCGCCTGTAGAGGGCGACTCAATCGCGCCGAGCATACGGGCGTGGCCGCTTTGCACGGTGCGGGCTTCCAGTAATTTGCGTCGCAGCGTGCGGGGCACCAACTGGCCTTGCGGTGCACTGCTGGCGGCGGTGTTTGACACGGATGTGCGTACCACTGTGCCGGCCATCGCATCCGCCAACGAGTGGCGCAGTGTGACAGGTGCTGCGGCGCTGATGACCAGCACGGCAGGTGGGGTGACACGCAAGCGGCGGCGTGCGCCTTTGGGCAGTGCCTGGGTGATGATCCAGGCCTTGCCGTCGACTTGCACCGCCAGCACATCGGTGATCACCGGGCGGCCCAGCGCGGTAGCCAGCGCAAAAGGCAAAACGCCTGTGCCTTGTTCGGACTCCGGACGTGTGCCCGCCAGGACCCAGGGTATGTTGTGCAAGGCAGGCAACAACACATCGCAGGTATCGGCATCCGATTCCAGAATTTCCAGCTGGGTGGCGCCCAGCGCCAGATAGTCGCGGGCCACAGCATCCGGCATGCTACCTGCGGTGAGCAAGCGCACGGTGCCGGGCAAGCCCAAGGCCAGGGCTGCTGCCGTTGCATCGGCACGGCTGCGGGTGGATTTGCCACTGACCGCGTGGGTGCGGGCAGCGACCAGTACGGTGATATCGCTCATACCCCCTCCTTCTGTTGGCGAACCAGTTCCAGCAGGGCCTGCATCAGGGCGGCACTGTCTTCCACCACCGTCAGGTCCGCACGGCGGGAAATGGGGGCGGATGCGTCCAGGTTGACCGCGATGACGTGGCGGCAATCCTTGATGCCTTGCAAATGCTGTACCGCGCCCGAGATGCCCAGCGCCAGATAGCCCGAGGCCGACACGGTTTTGCCGGTGGCACCCACCTGCTGCGCGCGGGTGAAACGGCCGTCGTCCACCGCCACGCGCGATGCGCCCACGGCGGCACCCACTTCGCGTGCCAGGGTGTGGAACAGCGGCACATCGATTACGCCATTGCCGGCAGCCAGGATGAAATCGGCTTCTTCCAGCGCCAGGGTTTGTGGGTCGCCGGCTTGCACGCCCATGTCTTCGATGCCCAGCTCCACCACGGCCGGCAGCGGTGGCGCTGATTCCTGGTTACCCAGGCCCACAAACGGCAGCTTGGTGCTGGCAACGTTCTTGGCTAGCAGCATGACCGGGGCATGTGGGCGCAGCCAGTCTTGGTGGCTATTGGCAGGTACACGCAGCTTGTCGGCAGCCAGCTCGGCCACGCTGCAGACCAGGTCCAGTCCGGCGCTGACGGCGAAGCGTCGGCCCAGCTGCCCATCGGCGCCGGCATCGGCAAACAGCCATTGCGCGGGTTGCAGCAATGCTTGCAGCTTTTGCAGCCAGGCCACACAGGCGCCAGGTTGGTAGCGGCCGGAGTCCAGGTCTTCCAGGACCAGCATGCGGTCTGCGCCCTGCGCTGCGACATCGTCATGGCAGGCGCCGAGCACGGCCACCACCACTTCGACCTGGGCCGAGGCCAATATGGCTGCAGCCGCAACCGCCTGGCGTGCACCATCGGTCAATGCGCCGCGCTCGGCATGGGTGACCACCACGGTGGTCTGGTTGAACGGACCAGCGCTGCGCACCGGCTTGGCCGCAGCGTGGTGGGCCGAGCGGCCGTTGGCCAGGCGCTCGCCCTCGCTGCTGCCCAGCACGATGCGACGCAGGCCGGCGGGCGTGATGATGGCCGGGCGGCGCGGGTCGATGCGCGGCACGGCGGAATGCATAGGGGCGTTCATGCAACCTCCAGGGCGTGGGCCACCAGCTCGGCAATGTCCCGCACTTCAGGGCGTGGGCCGACCACACCTTCCAGCATGGCGGTGCAGTTGGGGCAGGCCACGGCGACGATGCCCGCGCCAGTGGTTTTGGCATCCAGCATACGGATGTCCGGTATGCGGGTGCTGCCAGGGATGTCAGTGAAGGGTGCACCGCCACCGCCGCCGCAGCAGCGGCCACGTTCGCGGCTGCGTTCCATCTCCACCACCTTGATGCCTATGCCCTTGAGCACGGAGCGCGGTGCATCCACCTCGCGGCCGTAGCGGCCCAGGTAGCAGGGGTCGTGGTAGGTCACGGCCTCCAGGCTGCCGGCGCGCGTGGGCTTGAGTTGGCCCTTGGCCAGCAGCTCGGCCAGCAGCTGGGTGTGGTGCCATACGTCGAAGTGGCCACCCATGGCCGGGTACTCGTTCTTCAGCGAATGGAAGATGTGCGGATCGGGCGTCACGATGTGCATGAAGCCGCGGGTCTTCAGGGTAGCGATCAGGCGTTGCGACAGGCGCTGGAAGCCGGCCTCATCGCCCAGGCGGCGTGCCAGGTCACCGCAATCGGTTTCTGCCGCGCCCAGCAGGGCGATCTTCAGCCCGGCCTTTTGCAGCGTCTTGATGAAGGCGCGCAGCGTGCGCTGGTAGCGCATGTCGAAGCCGCCTTCGCCCACCAGCACCAGCCAGTCGGTCTGGCCGCCGACATCGAGTACCGGCACGTTCAGGTCGGCCGCCCAGTGGTGGCGGGCCGCCAGCGGGAAGCCGCCGACGGTATCGGTGTCGCGCAGCTGTTCCAGTGCTTCCATGCCCTTGTTCGGTACCACGCCACCGACCAGTGTCATGTGGCGGCGCATGTCGACGATGGCATCCACATGTTCGATCAGCATCGGGCATTCCTGCACGCAGGCGCGGCAGGTGGTGCAGGACCACAGCGTGTCACTATTGATCAGGCCGTTGACGATGGGCAGGTGCGGTGCGCCCGCATGCTCGCCGACCTTCTGGCCCGGATACGGGCTGCCGGCATAGTTCGCGTCGCTCTTGGCGCTCATGCCGACCACCAGGTCCTGGATCAGCTTCTTCGGGTTCAGCGGCTGGCCGGCGGCAAAGGCCGGGCAGGCGGCTTCGCACTTGCCGCACTGCACGCAGGCGTCAAACGACAGCAGCTTGTTCCAGGCGAAATCGGCCGGCTTGCCCACGCCCATGTCGTCCGCGGTCAGCGTGAGGGGCTTGAGGGCCGTGGCGAAGCGTTTGTCACCAAAGCGCTCCGGCCGGGGATGCAGGCCCAGGTGCAGCAGGCCGGCGACCGCATGCTTCATGGGCCCGCCCAGGCCTATGCCAAGCGCCAGTTCGGCGGCGCCGGCGGCAAACGCCAGGCTGATCAGGCCGGCCAACCAAGGCGCCAGCGCGGTGCCGGTCAAGGCCACCACGCCCACCAGGGCCACGGCCAGCGCGAACAGCATCAGCGAATAGGGCAGACGGCTCCATGGGCCTTGGGACAGGCGGGCCGGGGCCTGGCGGCGGCGCGAGGCCATGGCGATGGCGCCGGCCAGCATCATCAGGCCGGCCAGCAGCAGCACCGCGTCCAGGCTGCGCCAGTACAGGCCCAGGCCGTAGTTCACAGCCACCAGCGCCAGCGCCAGGATGGCACCGCCGGCCACGCCGACGTGGGCCCGTGCGACAAACGGCTCGCGCGCCACCACGTCGTGCAGGTCGACAAAGTAGCGCTTCGGTATTTGTAGCAGCCCGCGCAGGTCTATTGTGCTCGAACGGCCTGTTTTCCATATAAGAGCGCGGCGCGCTAGGCCCCAGGCCAGGCCCAGGACTGCCAGCCAGAAGACCGTGCTTACGAGGTGCTGCAGCATCTTAGAAGTCCTTGCACAGGCGCAGCGAGTCGTAGATCGCGGCGTGGATGTTGTGCATGGAGACGCAGTCGCCCACGCGGTACAGCAGGAAGCTGCCGTTGCCGGTGGTTTCGCTCAGGCCGGGCTGCGGCTTGGCGTCATACAGCGCTTCGATGTCCGTCTGGCCCTTGTTCAGCGACAAGGGCTTGAGCTGCCAGTACAGGCCGTCGTTCGGCAGGATGCCGTTTTCGACCACCACCTGGTCCACGGCGCGCTCTTCCAGCGCCTCGGTGTATTCGTTCTTCAGCACGGCGATCAGCTTGTCGCCTTCGCGGTAGACCTTTTCCAGCCAGAAGTTGGGCGTCTGGATTACGGCATTGGCATACAGCTGGCGGTAGAAGATCGGGAAGGTGGTGCCGCCCACGTCGTCGGCCACCTTCACGTCGGGGGTGACGATCTCCACCAGCTTGCCGCGTGCGGCGATGAAGTCGGCCACGCCGGTGCCCGCATGGGTGCTGATGCTGTCGTAGACCAGCACGTTTTCACCGGGGGCGACGGCGCCGGACAGGATGTCCCAGCCGCTGACGCACAGGCCTTCGGCTGCGCCCCAGGCGGGCGTCTGGCCGGTGTGCGGCAGGCCGCCGGTGGCCAGCACCACGATGTCGGGCTGCTCGGCCAGGATCATCTCCTGGGTGGCGGCCACGCCCAAACGGCGGTCCACGCCCAGGCGCAGGGTTTCCATGTCGAACCAGCGGATGATGCCGGCCATCTGCTCTCGTTTCGGTGGCTTGGCCGCCAGGTTCACCTGGCCGCCTACCAACGCGTTCTTTTCGAACAGCACCACGTCGTGGCCGCGCTCACGGGCCACGCGAGCTGCCTCCAGCCCGGCCGGGCCGCCGCCGACGACGACGACCTTGCGGCGCTTGCCGGTGGTCTTTTCGATCACGTGCGGCATGGTTTCTTCGCGGCTGGTGGCGGCGTTCTGGATGCAGAGCACATCCAGGCCGTTGTACTGGCGGTCGATGCAGTAGTTGGCACCCACGCATTGCTTGATCTGGTCTTCGCGGCCGTCGCGGATCTTGATGACCATGTGGGGGTCGGCGATCTGGGCCCGGGTCATGCCGACCATGTCGACCATGCCGGTGGCCAGGATGCGCTCGGCCTGCGATGCGTCGCGGATGCTTTGGGCGTGCATCACCGGAACCTTGGAGACGGACTTGATACCGGCGGCCAGGTGCACAAAGGGCTCGGGCGGCAGCGCCATCGGCGGCATGCAGTTGACCAGGGTGTTGTGCGTATCGGCACCGGAGCCGACCACGCTGAGGAAGTCGATCAGGCCGCTCTCGCTCATCGCCTGGGCGATTTCTTTCGCCATCTCGTGGCTGATGCCGTCTTCATGGAATTCGTCGCCGCACATGCGCATGCCCACGCAGAAGTCGGCGCCGACCTGTTCGCGCACGGCTTGCAGCACTTCCATGCCGAAGCGCAGGCGGTTTTCCAGGCTGCCGCCGTATTCGTCGGTACGGTGGTTCACGCGCGGGCTCCAGAACTGGTCGACCAGCTGCTGGTGGGCGGCGGAGATTTCGATGCCGTCGAGTCCTGCATCCTTCACACGCTTGGCGGCGCGACCGTAGTCGGCCACGATGCGGCGGATTTCTTCGATCTCAATCGTCTTGGCGTTGCCGCGGTGCACCGGCTCGCGGATGCCCGAGGGGCTGACCAGGTGCGGCCAGTCAAAGCCATGCCAGGCATTGCGTCGGCCCATGTGGGTGGCCTGGATCATGATCTTGGCGCCATGCTTGTGCATGGTTTCTGCCAGTTTGCTCAAGGGTTCGATCACCGAGCCCTTGGCCAGGTTGATCGAGCTCCACCACGACCAGGGGCTATCGCGCGATACCGGGCTGGAGCCGCCACAAATCGCCAGGCCCACGCCGCCCTTGGCTTTCTCTTCGTAGTAGCGGATGTAGCGTTCGGTAGGAACGCCACCTTCGGCATACACCTCGGCATGCGCCGTGCTGACGATGCGGTTGCGCAGCAGCACCTGGTTCAGGCGGATCGGTTCAAACAAATGCGGGTAGCGCATGGCGGGCTCTGCTGGAAATAATTAAAGGGGGCTGACGGTGAAGATGCAGTGGCTGTGGCCTTCTGCCGCGCATTGGGTTTCAGTGCTGGTGGTGCGCACCGCTGAGCCGCTGGTCTCCAGTACCCAGTCCATGGCGCCGGAGAACCAGCCGGCGAACAGATAGCAGACCTTGCTGTGGTTCACTGGCACGCCGGCAATGCCTTGTGCCAGCACGAACACCGAATGCTCCAGCTTCACTTGCGCGTGGCCGGTGGCGGCATCGGCCTCGATGAAGGAGAACAGGCCCCAGCCGCGTTGCGACAGGCGTTTGAGGTAGTGCTCGTACACAGCCATGCCGGAGAGGCCGTGGGTGGCAGCTTCCTGCTGGCACCAGAAGTAGGCCGAGCGGTAGCCGGCCTTGTATAGCGCCGGTGCATACACCTCGCGCCCCACTACGGCTTCGGTTTCGACATGGTTGTTGACGAAGAAGTGCCGAGGCACGTAAATCATCGGCAAGCCGTCGGTGGTCCAGACGCCGGTGTCAGCGTTGACTTCAATGGGGAGTTGGGGATTCATGGGGGATCTCTTTGTAGGGAAAGGGAAATGCGCAGCCGTGGGCTTACTGGATCTGATCCGACTTGACCACCACCCAGTTGCGGTCGGCTGTCACGGGCAGGCCTTGGGCCTTCTGGGCTTCGGCATTCTTCTTTTGCATGGCTTGGATCTGCACCAGGTATTTGTCTTTGCGGTTCACCCAGACGCGCAGGCCACCGCGCTCTACGTCAGTACCGCGAAACAGCATGGGGCCGTCACTGACCGGGGTATCGCCCGCGACCAGAATGGGCTTCTTCCATTCGTCGATATAGGTATAGATGGCCGCTTGCTTACCTTCAAACCAGGTCATCGGTGCCCACAGCGCCGGGGTCAGTTCATGGTCAAGTAAGGCTGCGGGGTCGTATTTCTTGGCCGCAATCAGTTTGCGCGTATTGGTGATTTCGCCAGTTTTTCGGTCTTTCAGCTGCAGGCCGACACCGATGACGTTTTGTGGCTTGACGTTGTAGCCGTACTGAGGGTCTGCCAAGACCATGCGTACCAGATCCTCGCTGGCGGCACTTACGACGTAGACCTCAATGCCGTTTTCCATCAGCTTGTTGTAAAGCTCTTGCATGCCGGGATAGAACTTGGGCGGTTTAACGGCAATGGTCTTGACCGTCGTGCCTTCGTAGTAGGTCGCGGGGATTGGCTGGCCGGAGGCCAGCATCTCGTCAATCCAGCCCTTGAGTTCGCGCAGGGTGTAACCCGAAAACACCTGGGCCACCCAGGGGTAACAGACCTGGTCGTCGATTTCGCACAGGCGGTAGTAATAGCTGTTGAGGCTTTCCTTGTGGCCGGCTATGTCTTTGAATGGAATCAGCTTGAGTGCAGGGTCCAGCTTGTCGCGGCTCAGAATGCCTTTCATTTCCAGAAACGGCAGCAGGGATTCTTCAAGATCATTGTTGTAGGTGGTGTTGTCGGCGTCGAACACCGCAAACGCCCCCTTGTTGGCATTAGCCTGGATCAGGCTCTCCAGCTGTGTCGCAGCCTCGGGCGGCCAATGTTTCAACGCTGTCTGGGCCTGGGCGGAAAACGCCAACCCCAAACCCAGCACCCAAGGCACCAGGCGTTTGAAAGAAATCGTCTGCTTCAACATTGCGACACAGCCTTTGCTATCTGAAAAATGGATCGAACGGGATGCTTAGGCCAACCAGCCAGCAACACGGGCAGTGTTGTCATTCATCCATTTCTCGGCGGCGTCGGCAGGCTTGGCTCCACCTTCTACGGCCAGCATCACGGCGCCGATTTCTTCTGGCTTCCAGGACAGCTTTTTCAGGAAGGCTACAACCGTGGGTGCCTTGGTGTTCAAGCCGGGGTTGATCACGCTGTCCACATGCTCTTCGGCGCCGTAGACGTTCTTCGGATCGGCCAGGAAGCGCAGCTTGTACTTGGCAAACATCCAGTGTGGAATCCAGCCGGTCACAGCAATCGCTTTATTGGCGCGGTAGGCGCGGTCCAGTTCGGCAGCCATGGCCGGGCCTGAGCTGGGCTGTAAGCGCATTTCCAGGCCATAAGCCTTGATGGCCTCTTCAGTCTTCTTCATCACGCCGGCGCCGGCATCGATGCCGACGATGCGGTTGTCAAAGTCGGCGCGGTGGGTATTCAGGTCTGCCAGGCTGGTGGCCTTGACGTATTCCGGCACGATCAGGCCGATCTTGGCGCCTGGATAGTTGGTGCCGATGATCTGTACCTTGTCCTTGAAGTTGGCCAAATAGGCTTCGTGCGTCACAGGCAGCCAGGCCGACAACGTGGCGTCGATGTCGCCGCGCGCCACACCCTGCCACATGATGCCGGCAGCCAGGGGCACCAGCTCCACATTCATGCCCAGCTTACTGCGGATGATGGCGGCCGCCAGATTGGTGGTGGCGACGCTGTCCGACCAGCCATCGACAAAACCGATCTTGATGGTGGGTTTGGCCTGGGCAAAGGCGGCGCCACCGGACATGGCTAATGCGGACAGACTCAAAGTCTGTGTGAGGAATTCACGACGTTTGCGAGGGGAGAACGAAACGGTCATAGCAGCTAACTCCTGGTTGTGGATAGGGAATGCGAAGGGGCGGGAAACAGTGGGTGGTGGGTCTTAGGTGCCCCAGACCTGGTCGAAGAATTTCATCCAGTTGGCGCCCAGTACCTTGGTGATCCGGGTATCGGACCAGCCGGATTGCTGCATCGTAGTCGTCAGGTTGGGGAAGTCGCCGATGGTCCGGATGCCTTCGGGATTGATCACCTCGCCGAAGTTGGTCAGGCGGCGCCAGCGGCCTTTGTCATGCGTCAGCATGTCGAAGAACTCATGGCCGTGGCCCTGGGTAAAGTCAGAGCCCAGTCCCACGCAGTCTTCACCAACAATGTTGATGACGTAGTCGATGGCCTCGACGTAGTCGTGCACGGTCGACTCATTGCCGCGCTTGAGGAAGGGTGAGAACATGGTCACGCCGATGAAGCCGCCGTGGTCGGCGATGAACTTCAGCTCGGCGTCGCTTTTGTTGCGCGGGTGGTCCTTCAGGCCCAGGGGCAGGCAGTGGGTGTAAGCCACGGGCTTGGTGGAGGCCAGGATCGCTTCTTCCGAAGTCTTGCTACCGACGTGCGACAGGTCCACCATGATGCCCACGCGGTTCATCTCTGCGATGACTTCGCGGCCGTAGCCGGAGAGCCCGCCATCGCGCTCATAGCAGCCGGTGCCCACGAGGTTTTGCGTGTTGTAGCAAAGCTGGACCACGCGCACACCCATGTCGTGGAAGGCCTCGATGTAGCCGAGGTTGTCTTCAAAGGCATGGGCGTTCTGGAAGCCCAGGACGATACCGGTCTTGCCATCGGCTTTCGCCTTGACGATGTCCGCTGTGTTGCGCGCCAGGGTGACGAGATCGCTGTTGTCGCGGATCAGCTGTTTCAGCTGGGCAATGTTGTCCACCGTCTTTGGAAAGTCCTCCCACACGGAGACGGTGCAGTTGGCAGCGGCCAGGCCGCCTTTCTTCATGTCTTCAAATACGCTGCGGTTCAGGTTGGCGATGATGAGGCCGTCTATGACGATGGAGTCTTGGTGCAGGGTGCTCATGGTGCGTGTCCTTTATGCGTACAGAGGAAAACGGGCGGTCAGTGCTTTGACGCGGGCGTAGACCGAGGCCTCGGTCGCGGCGTCGCCGGCGGGGTTGGTCTTCAGGCTGTTGAAGACTTCCAGCATCAGGCGGCCGACTTCTTCGAACTCGGCCACACCAAAACCGCGGGTGGTGCCGGCAGCGGTGCCGACGCGGATGCCGGAGGTGATGGTCGGCTTCTCGTCGTCGAATGGGATGCCATTCTTGTTGCAGGTAATGCCGGCACGCTCCAGCGCCACTTCGGTGGTGTTGCCCTTCAGGCCCAGCGGGCGCAGGTCGACCAGCAGCAGGTGGTTGTCGGTGCCGCCAGTCACCAGGTCCAGGCCACCGGCTTTCAGTACGGCGCCCAGGGCCTTGGCGTTGGCCACAACCTGCTGGGTATAGGCTTTGAAGCTGGGCTGCAGTGCCTCGCCAAAGGCCACAGCTTTGGCGGCGATGACGTGCATCAGCGGGCCGCCTTGCGAGCCGGGGAATACTGCGGAATTGATCTTCTTGGCGATCTCGGCGTCATTGGTCAGCACCACACCGCCGCGCGGGCCGCGCAGGGTTTTGTGGGTGGTGGAGGTGGTCACATGCGCATGCGGCACCGGGCTGGGGTAGACGCCGGTGGCAACCAGGCCGGCCACGTGGGCCATGTCCACCATCAGCAGCGCGCCTACCTTGTCGGCGATTGCGCGGAAGCGCGCCCAGTCAATGGTGCGGGGGTAGGCTGAGAAGCCGGCGATGATGAGTTTGGGTTTGTGTTCGATGGCCAGGGCTTCGACTTCGTCGTAGTCGATCAGCGAGTCGGCGCGGCGCACGCCGTACTGCACGGCCTTGAACCACTTGCCCGACAGTGCGGGCTTGGCGCCGTGCGTCAAATGGCCGCCAGCCGACAGAGACATGCCCAACACCGTGTCGCCGGGCTGTACCAGGGCCAGCATGACGGCCGTGTTGGCCTGCGCGCCGGAGTGCGGCTGCACATTGGCGAACTCACAGCCGAACAGCTTGCATAGGCGCTCAATCGCCAGGGCCTCGACCACATCCACATGCTCGCAGCCGCCGTAGTAGCGCTTGCCGGGGTAGCCTTCAGCGTACTTATTGGTCAGCACCGAGCCCTGGGTTTCGAGTACGGCCTTGGAGACGATGTTTTCCGAGGCGATCAGTTCGATCTGTTCGCGCTGGCGTTTCAGTTCGTGGTCCATGGCGACGCTGACTGCAGGGTCGGCCTGGGCTACGCCGGTAGAGAAGAAGGCTTCAGTGGTCATGGTGAAAGCTTTTCAAACGGTTTCAAACAAAGGTGTGAACACGGGGTCGGCGCATTGCGCCGGGCTGGTGATGCATGGCCGGTACGACCGTGCCGTGCGCTCCAGCAGGCGCCAGGTGTAGTCGGCAAAGCTGCGGCGGAACAACAGCACCACGCCAGTGGTGTCGGTGCGCATCACAGTCAGTCCGGTCTTGGACACCACAGTGCTGGCACAGCGGCCCACGGCCAGGCTCTCATAGTCATATGGGCCGAGCTGGCGTAGCAATTGGATGTGGTCGGGGCCGGCCAGGCGCATGGAGGTCAGGCCTCCGCTGTTGTCTACGATTTGCGCGAACTGGCCTTGCACTGCGCTGGTCAGCGCGGCCAGCAGGCTGTCGCGGCGCGAGCGCTTACACACCAGCAGCCATTCGTCGGGCGATACCCAGAGCACAGCGCCTGCATCGGTGCTCAGCACGGTCATGGGCTGGGTCGGTAGCGTCTGGCCCAGCACACCGGCTACGGTCTGCATGAAGGCGGCGTCATCGGGTTTGCCGCGCAGCACCAAATAGCCCATGTGGGGCAGTTCGGCCAGCACGATGCGGTCGCTGCTGCTCGGGGTTTGCACACGGGCCGACAGGCCAAAGGCGTGCAGCGGAGATTCCAACAGAACCTTAGACATTTTGACGATCACCTTTCACATCCACAAACACGCTGCTGCTGACCTTGACCGGCGTGACCTTGCCATGCGCATGCACGTACAGGGTCTGGTCCTTGCGTTGCAGTCCACCCATCACGACCGCCATGGCAATCGAACGGCCCAGGAAGGCGCTGTGGTAGCTGGAGGTCACATGGCCTAGCATCTGGTTGCTGTTGGCAACCGTGGCGCTTTCCATGATTTGCGCGCCTTCGATCAATACAGTGGTAGGGTCTTCGGGCAGCAGACCGACCAGATGCTTGCGGCCTTCGCGGGCCGTGTCGCTGCGGGCCAGTGAGCGCTTGCCGAGGAAGCTGAAGGGCTTCTTCATGCCGACGGCCCAGGCCATGTCCAGATCCAGCGGGCTCATCGAGCCGTCGGTGTCCTGGCCGACGATGATGAAGCCCTTTTCGGCGCGCAGCACGTGCATGGTCTCTGTGCCGTAAGGGGTGATGTCGAACTCGGCACCGGCGGCCATCACAGCCTCCCACAGGGCATGGCCGTAACCGGACTCGACGTTGATTTCGTAGGACAACTCACCCGAGAAGCTGACGCGGAACACGCGGGCCGGCAGGCCGTGCACCGTGCCAGGACGCCAGTCCATGAACTTGAAGTTCTCGGCCGACAGGTCGATGTCCGAGCACAGCTTGGCTAGCACGGCGCGGGCTTTGGGGCCAACCAGGGCGATGGTGGACCAGTGGTCGGTCACCGAGGTCATCCACACTTTCAGCTCTGGCCATTCGGTCTGGTGCCAGCGCTCCAGCCAGTTCAGCACACGCGCGGCACCGCCGGTGGTGGTGGTCATGTAGAACTGGTTTTGCTCGATGCAAGCCGTTACGCCGTCGTCCATCACCATGCCGTTTTCGTCCAGCATCAGGCCGTAGCGGCATTTGCCGACGGCCAGTTGGGTCCAGGCATTGGTGTAGATGCGGTTCAGGAACTCTCGAGCATCCGGGCCGTCGATCTGGATCTTGCCCAGGGTAGATGCGTCCATCACCGCCACGCCATTGCGGGCCGCCAGACATTCGCGGTTCACCGCGGCGTGCAGGTCTTCGCCGGGCTTGGCAAAGTACCAGGGGCGCAGCCATTGGCCGACCGGCTCCAGCGCGGCACCGCGTGCCACGTGGGACGCGTGGATGGCGGTGTAGCGGCTCGGGTCAAAGCACTCTTCGGTCATGGTGCCGGCCAGCGCACCCAGACTGACCGGGGTGTAGGCGGGGCGGTAGGTGGTGGTGCCGACTTCATTCACCGGGCGCTTCAGGGCGCGGGCGGTGATGACGAAGCCGTTCACGTTCGACAGCTTGCCCTGGTCGGTGCCAAAGCCCAGCGCGGTGTAGCGCTTCACATGCTCGATTGAGTGGTAGTTTTCACGTACGGCCAGCTCGATGTCGGCAGCGCTGACGTCGTTTTGGTAGTCCACAAAGGCTTTGGCGCCAGCGCCTTCCTGCTTGCCATCGGGCAGGCGGAACATGGGGCGGGCCGGCATGCGTTTGGCTTGGCTGCAGGTGGGCACCTGCAGACCCTGGGGCTTGCCGCAGTGGGCCAGTACCTGTTGCATGGCCCGCGTGGTTTGTGCCAGCGCGGCAGAGAGTTCAAATGCGCCGGTCACGGAGCCGACGCAGGCCACGCCTTTACGGCCCTGGCTCGGCGCGACGAAGGCGGCTACCGCCTCGTCCCAGGTGGGGCGGCTGCCGTCATGGCAGAACAGATGCACTGTGGGCGACAGGCCACCCGAGCTCAGCACCACATCGCAGGCGATATGGGTGCTGGCACCGGCCACTTCGTCCCGCGTGGCGTGCAGTGGCACCAGGCGCACGCCCTTGACTTCGCTGCCGCCGGTGACTTCGGAAATCCCGTGGCCGGCCATCACTTTGTAGCTACTGTTGCGGGCTACAGCGCCGTGGCGCACATCAGCTACCGTGACGTTGGCGCCAGCCTTGGCCAGGCCTTCCGCGCAGTCGTGGATCAGGTCACTGGTGCCGCAGATAACAATCCGCTGGCCGACGCGCACGCCGTAGCGCTGCAGAAAGGTCTGGCCTGCAGACACGGTCATCACGCCGGGTAGGTCGTTGTTGCCGAACACCAGGGGCCGCTCGATGGCACCCGTGGCCAGCACCACGTGGTGGGCGCGGATCTTATGCAGGCGGTGGCGTGGCAGATGGGCCTGGCGCTGTTCCGGGGCGATATGGTCTTGCACCAGTTCCACGGCTTGCACCAGGTTTTGTTCGTACATGCCGAATGCAGTAGTGCGGGGCAGCACGGTGACGTGGGGCATGTCATGCAGAGCTGCCAACACGGCGCGGATGTAGGCATCGCTGCTGCGGCCGTCAATCTGTGCAGTCGGGTCGGACAGCAGCCAGCCACCCATTTCACTTTGCTCGTCCAGCAGCACGGTCTTCAGACCGGCTTGACCGGCTTGCAGCGCGGCCAGCAGGCCGCAGGCACCGCCGCCCACCACCAGTACGTCCACGTGGTGGTGCAGGTGGTCGTAGTGCTCGGGATCGGGCTCGGTGGGCGCGTCGCCAAAACCGGCGAACTTGCGGATCACGGTTTCATACAGGGGCCACAGCTTTTGCGGCCACTTGAAGGTCTTGCTGTAAAAACCGGCTGGCATGAAGCGCGAGCCTTGGCCCAATACCGACTTCAGATCAAAGTCCAGCGAAGGCCAGCCCGAGGTGGAGCTGGCACTGAGGCCGTCGTACAGCTCGGCTTGGGTGGCTTTGACGTTGGGCGTGGTCAGCGCGCCGACGCCCAGCTGCACCAGCGCATTCGGTTCTTCTGCGCCGGCGCCGATGATGCCGCGCGGACGGCCGTATTTGAAGCTACGTGCCATGCGACGAACGCCATGGGCCAGCAGGGCGGAGGCCAGCGTGTCGCCGGGGTGGCCGGTGTAGTCGCGGCCGTCAAACGTGAATCTAATGGTGCGCGTCGTGTCGATGCGCGTGCCGGTTTGGGGGACTCGGGTGCCGCTCATGCTGCGTGCTCCTTGGCCATGTCTGCCAGGAACAGCGCCTTGCCTTCGGCCAGGGTCCAGGTACCGGCGATCTCGTAGGTGGCGGTGTTGCGTTTGACGGCAAACACCTTGCGGCAGGCCGCTGTGTGCTGCCACTGTTCCCAGAACCAGCCCTTGGTGTTCTTGCGAAAGAATACGTAGTCACCCCAGACGGCATCGTCCACGGCTTCGGGTTGGGCTGGGCGGGGAATATAGGCTTCACCGGCGTTGCTGAACTCTTCTTCGTCCCGCGTTTCGCCGCAATGGGGGCAGTGCAGTAAAAACATATCAGTGTGCGACGCCAGCGGCGCCGTGTTCGTCGATTAAATGGCCGGTGAGGAAACGGTCTACGGAGAAAGCCTTGGATAGCGGGCCGGGTTCACCCTGGGCCAGCATGTCGGCAAACACATGGCCCGAGCCCGGCGTGGCCTTGAAGCCGCCGGTACCCCAGCCGCAGTTGAAGAATAGGCCTTGCACCGCGGTCTTGGAGATGATCGGGCAGGCGTCGGGCGTCACGTCCACAATGCCGCCCCATTGGCGGTTCATGCGCACGCGGGAGAACTGCGGGAACAGTTCGATGATGGCTGCGGCCGTGTGCTCGATGACGTGCGGGCTGCCGCGCTGGCCATAGCCCAGGTAGCTGTCGATGCCGGCACCGATCACCAGCTCGCCCTTGTCGGACTGGCTCAGGTAGCCGTGCACTGCGTTGGACATGATCACGGTGTCGATCACGCGCTGCATGGATTCCGACACAAAGGCCTGCAGCGGATGGCTTTCCAGTGGCATGCGCAGGCCGGCCATCTTGGCCAGCACCGAGGAGTGGCCGGCAGCGACGCAACCCACACGGTCGGTCTTGACCGCGCCCAGGTTGGTTTGCAGGCCGCGGATCTTGCCACCCTGGATGTCCATGCCGGTGACTTCGCAACCCTCGATCAAGTCCACGCCCAGACGGCTGGCGGCGCGGGCAAAGCCACGGGCCACAGCGTCGTGGTGTGCGATGCCGGCGCGCGGCTGCCAGCTGGCGCCCAACACCGGGTAGCGGCGGCTGCGGCTGCAGTCCAGCTGGGGGATCTTTTCTTTGACTTCCTGGGCGTTTAGTACGTGGGCGTCGATGCCTTGCAGCGCGTTGGCGTTGACCCGGCGCTCGATGTCGCGCATGTCCTGCAGGGTATGGCCCAGGTTGAACACGCCGCGTTGGCTGAACATTACGTTGAAGTTCAGGTCCTCGGTCAGGCCTTCCCACAGCTTCAGCGAATGCTCGTAGATGGCTGCGGATTCGTCCCACAGGTAGTTGGAGCGGACGATGGTGGTGTTGCGCGCGGTGTTGCCGCCCCCCAAATAGCCTTTTTCCAGCACCGCGATCTTGCCGACCTCGGGGTGGTTCTTGGCCAGGTAGTAGGCGGTGGCCAGGCCGTGCCCGCCACCACCGACGATCACCACGTCGTAAGAAGGTTTCAGGGCCACCCGTTCCCAGGCCGGTTCCCAGGTTTGGTGGTTTTTAAAGCCGTGCTTGAGCAGGCTCCAGAGTGAGTAGTTTTGGCCGCGCATGGGTTTCTCGTGGGGGTCCAATGAATCTGCACCTATTGTTCGATGTCACCTGTGTGCCACCTTGCGCCGTGCGGACGTGCACTTGTTCAAAATCGACATGCGGCGGGAATTGACTACAGGCAGGGGCAAACCCTAGGGCCCTATAAAGCTGGTCCCATAGCATCCCTGGATAGGGGCATGGCGCCTCGTGGAGGGATATGCGTGCTGTTTTAAAATGGCAGCATGACCCCTGATGCATCCCCCATGAATTTGACGCATCACTTCCTGATTGCCATGCCCGGGCTGGAGGACGATGCCTTCGCCAAGAGCGTGGTCTACCTGTGTGAGCACAGCCCGCGCGGCGCGATGGGCCTGGTGATCAATAAACCCAGCGATATCAGCCTTCAAGCCCTGTTTGACAAGGTCGAGCTGCCGCTGCGCCGCGCTGATCTGAGCGACAGCCCCGTATTCCAGGGCGGCCCGGTGCAGACCGAGCGCGGCTTTGTGCTGCACGAGGCCTTTGTCGCCGACGATGTGGACCCTACCGAGTCGGTTTACGCCTCCACCATGGCCATTCCCGGCGGGCTGGAGATGACCACCTCCAAGGACGTACTCGAAGCTCTGTCTACCGGTGCCGGCCCACGCCGTGTGCTGGTGTCCTTGGGCTATTCCGCCTGGGGTGAGGGCCAGCTGGAGGCCGAGCTGGGTGAAAACAGCTGGTTGACGGTGGAAGCCGATCTGTCGGTGATCTTCGACACCCCGGTCGAGCAGCGCTACGACAAGGCTTTAATGTTGCTGGGTCTGCAGGCCTGGATGCTGTCCCCCGAAGCAGGGCATGCATGACCGAGCCGGTAGCCGTTCCCGCCAATTTGCAATCCTTCCTGGCTTTTGACTACGGTCAAAAGCGCACCGGCGTCGCAGTCGGTAACCGTTTCACCCGCACCGCAACGCCGCAGGGCACGATCAACGCCGAAGGCGATGCTCGCTTCATCCCCATCGCCGCCCGCGTCAAGGAATGGCAGCCCGACGCCATCGTGGTCGGCGTGCCCTTCCACCCGGACGGCGCTGCGCACGACAACACCCGGCGTGCCCAGAAGTTCGCACGGCAGCTGCGCGGCCGTTTCAACTTGCCGGTGTTCGAGGTGGACGAACGCTACAGCACCACGGAAGCGCTGGAAATGGGGGCGAAGGACGCCGATGCCGCCGCAGCCTGCATCATTCTTGAGCAATTCTTGAGGCAGATTAATTGACCTGATGTAAATAGTCGGCCATGCAAAATTCACCAAGGCAACCGGACCTACTGACTCAAGCCGCTGTCCCGCGCGCGCGTGGCCATTGCGAACGCATCGCCCGTTGCGCCCTGCAACCAGCACCGGTCCATGGCGTTGTCATGTTTCAAGTGCCCGATGGCCGGCTCCACCGCCTGCCTGCGTTTGAGTCAGCGTCGCTGCTGATCGGTCAAGCTCTTGAACTTACCCCGGTGAATGATCTCAACGCCCGGGTTGGTCGCATCCACGCCCCGAAAGCCCAGGTCCACGACCACCTGCTTGGGCTTGGCCCCGGTGTCCTCGGTCAGAATCGTCGCCTGCTCCAGTTGCTCGGCCAAGGTATGGCCGTCGTAGGGGTTGCCAGTAAAGCTGCGCGCACCCACCATCAGGCCCTGCTTGTGCGTGACTGCCACGCTGACCTTCACGCCGAATTCGTAGGGCTTTGGGGCCT
Source organism: Rhodoferax sp. GW821-FHT02C08 (assembly GCF_059421805.1). NCBI lineage: Bacteria > Pseudomonadati > Pseudomonadota > Betaproteobacteria > Burkholderiales > Comamonadaceae > Rhodoferax > Rhodoferax sp. GW821-FHT02C08. The sequence goes on along the minus strand of NZ_JBWKVR010000005.1, from coordinate 92,416 downwards.
TGCCTTTGCCGATGCACTCCACCTCGGGGGCGTGCAAGGCGTACAGCTTGTTTTTGTCCTTGGGATGTTGGCTGCGGATGCGCTCGGCGCGTTGCATCAGCGTACGCAAGCAGGTCAGCGCGAGCGCTGTTGCCTGGCTGGCCTCTTCGATCTTGCACCCCACCTCGCGCAGCACGATCCCCAGGATCGTACGCTGGCGTTTAACTACTTTGCGTAGCCGCTTGGCCGCTGCCACCACCTTGTGGCGCGCGATCTCCAGCAAGCGCGAGTCCACCGGGTGCGCAATCGCCTTCTCCTGCACCGTGGTGTCCACGATCAGCCGCTGGAACTCGGCTGGTTTGATGGCCTTGGAGGACACTGCCGTATCGATGGTGGCCTTGAGCAACTCTTCCACGCCTGCCTCACCGATGGCCGAGCGAAAGCGCCCGATCTGTGTGGCATCGCAGGGCAGGCGCGGCTCGTAGAACCTCATGCCGCTGAAGTGCTGCCAAACCACGTTCTCAGCCCAGCGCTCCACCAGTTCTTCGTCGCTGAGCTTGTAGGCATGCTTGAGGTACAGCAGCCTGGCCATCAAGCGGATGGGAAGTCGGGGCGACCGGCTGCGACAAAGCCAGCGCCGGCGACCTGCACAGAGGAGTCAAACAGGTCGTCTTGCGCGACAGCGCTGCCCGCGCGCACCTGGCGGGTGAAGTGTGGGGCCAGAGCCGTTTCGATCTGCGGCTGGCGGAAGAAATCGGTCTCGGACATCTGCAAAAACCCCAAGAATCAAAATCTGATTTGATGATTCTCCAGGGGTCAAGCACCAAGCGGAACTGGCGAAAACCCAGTATTTACGCGGGCCGCCGGGGTTTTGCAGGGCCGACTAAATAATTGGTCGTTGACACCAAGCCAGCTTCTTATACGAAATTTCTCGAGTCCAACTGGGCTTATTTGGTCAATATGGGCTGTATTTATACGCATGTGGGTAAAACCCCCTAGTCATACATATTGATGCCTAAATAGAACACCTATATGCGGTCAGTCCATTGTTAATGAATTGATGCATTTTGGTATGGGTCTCACCCAATAATTTATTGGTGTGCTCTTTCCTTAATCACTACTATCGCCGCAGCATTTGAAATGGCGGCTTTTATCCGTATTTCGAAGCTGAAAAAATGTGTTGGACTTGATTGTGGATACCCCAGGTTTTTACATATATCCAACTTATAAGAATCATGCAGGAGACAAAAATATGAGGATTCGTTTTCTAAAACGAATTGCTACGGCATGCCTGAATGTGGCACTGCTGCTCGTTTGTACCCTCGGCGGCGCATACGCCGAGGTACAAGGCAGCGCCAATGCGATGCACTTTCGCAATGCCAATTTGCTGCACCGTGCCGATCCCTGGGTCTACAAACATACAGACGGCTATTACTACTACATGTCCACCGTGCCGGAGTTTGACCGGCTGGAGCTGCGCAAGTCACGCACCCTGACAGGCATTGGCAGCGCCACACCGGTGGTGATCTGGACCAAGCATGCCAGCGGCATCATGGGCGCCAACATCTGGGCACCCGAGATTCACTTCATCAACAACAAGTGGTACGTCTACTTCACCGCTGGTGAGTCTGGCAATGCCTTCAATGTGCGCCTCTACGCACTGGAAAACAGCGCCGCAGACCCAACCACCGGTACCTGGGTGGAGGATGGCCGCATTACCACGGCGTGGGACAGCTTTACGCTGGATGCCACCACTTTCACGCACAACAATGTGCAGTATCTGGTGTGGGCGCAAAAGCCTGCGGGCAGCAACAACATCAACTCCAATGTCTACATTGCAAAGATGAACGATCCTTTGCATATGGACGTCAGCACCCAGACCTTGGTGACCACGCCCAACCTGGCCTGGGAACAGCAAGGCTATTTGGTGAACGAAGGGCCTGAAGTCATCAAACGCAACGGCCAGATCTTCATCAGCTACTCGGCTAGCTCCTGCGATCCACGCTACGTGATGGGCTTGGTTACCGCGTCCGACACCAGCAACCTGCTGTCGTCGGCCTCCTGGAGTAAATCGTCTACCCCGGTCTTCCAGTCCAACCCTAGCGCTAATGTCTATGGCCCTGGCCACAACGCATTTGTGCAGTCGGCCGATGGGACCGAGGACTACCTGATGTACCACGCTTACTCGGATGGCACGGTGAATACCTGCTTCGGCAACCAGCGCAGTATGCGCATCCAGAAATTTACGTGGGATGCGGCTACGGGCAAGCCGGTATTGGGTGTGCCGGTTTCCACCGGCACCGTGATGCCTACTCCGGCGGGGGACAACCGCTTTGAAGCGGAATACGCGACCCGGGGTGGCTTGGCAAGTGTCATGTCGTATGCCAATGCCTCCAATGGAAAAGACGTGGGCAACATCAACGATGCGACCAGTTTTGTACGTTTCGACAATGTCCAAGTGCCCGTGGCTGGTGCCTATGCTTTGAGCATTCGGTTTGCCAATGGCTCCGGCACAACGGCCTCCCACAAAATGACGGTCAATGGCGGCGCAGCCACGGTCGTGAGTTATCCACCCATGGCCGGCTGGGGCACGTTCTCCACGGTCACCGTCAATACCAATCTCAATGCCGGTAGCAACACCGTCACGCTGACCTACAACAGCAATTTTGCAGAGGTCGATTACCTGCAAGTGGACCCCATCAGCTATGAGGCAGAAGCCGCTACGGTGGTGAGCGCGCAGGTCGTGAGTGACGCCGGTGCCACCGGCGGCAAGAAAGTCGGCTATATAGACACCAGCAGCAGTTATGTTCAGTTTGCAGTCAATGTGCCAACCGCTGGCATCTACACGCTGGCGGCGCGGTATGACAACGGTTCCAAGGCTGCCGCGGCCCACTTGGTGAGCGTGAACGGGGGCGCCAATACGACCTTGAACTATCCCTACTACGCTGGAGACGGTTGGGTCAGCTACCGCAGCACCTCAATCAACGTAACACTCAATGCAGGTGCCAACACCGTGCGCATTGCCAAAGGTGCCGGCAATGCCGAGCTCGACCGTATTGAACTGTTGCCAGCACTGCAGTCCGGCGGCCGCTACCGCTTGACCAATCGCAGCAGTGGCAAGGTTCTGGACGATGCCAACGCTGGCACGGCCGATGGCAACAATGTGCAGCAATGGGAAGACCTCAGCAACACCGCACAGCGTTGGACCATCACCGACCTGGGCAATGGCTACTACCAGTTGATTAACGTGGTCTCCGGCAAAGCGTTGAATGTGACCGGTGCTGCCACGACAGATGGCGCCAACGTCGATATCTCCACCTCGACCGGTGCCACCAACCAGCAATGGAGCATCGTCAACGTGGGCCCGTCCACATACAAATTGATTGCGCGCCACAGCGGCAAAGCTCTGGATTTGATCAATGCCTCGCCGGCCAACGGCGCCAACATCCGGCAATGGCCAGACAACGGCTTGGACGCCCAGAAATGGGTGCTTGAGTTAGCGCCGTAAGCGGTAAGTCGCTATTCCATCTTTCCCACCCGCCGGAGCCTTGCTCCGGCATTCATTGCTACCGCTTGGACTCTGCAAATAGTAGGGATTCGCAGCCAAAACACATCCCCATTTCAATAGTCCATTAGAGACCAGGGATGGAGTGGTATTCCATAAGATTAATTGCAGGAGACAACAATGACGGTAGGTTTCATACGGCGAATAGCTGCCAAATGCGTGAACACGGGGGGGCTCCCCTCGGTTCTGCGAAAGCTCCATAAAAGTAGATGGGTATTGCTGGGGGGGATCCTTGCGTTCCCCTTGGGCATCCATGCCGAAAATGCGGTAGGCGGCCCCATTGTCTTTGGGCAGTCTGCTCCACTATCCGGCCCTGCCGCGCAACTGGGTGTGGATTTCAATTTTGGCGCCAATCTGCATTTTTATGAAGTCAACAGAGATGGCGGCGTGTATGGGCGAAAAATCCAGTTGCGGATTCTCGATGACAAGTACGAACCCGAACGCACTATTGAGAACACGCGCCGCCTGATTCAGGAAGATAAAGTTTTTGCCCTCATGGGTTATGTGGGAAGCGCCGCAAGCCAGGCCGTGCTGCCTCTGGTCAATGAGAGCGGGATTCCATTTTTAGCGGCATTCACTGGTGCAGAGGTACTTCGGGTGCCTTTCAATCCCCATGTCTTCAATATGCGCGCAGGCTACTTTGATGAGACGAGAGCCATTGTTCGGCATTTGAGCACCGTGGGTATGAAGCGGATCGCGGTGTTTCATGAAGATGATGCGAACGGCAAAGCGGCGCTGGAAGGGGTGGAGCAAGCCGTCAAGTTGATGGGTTTGTCGCTAGTGGCCAGCGGCTCGGTCGAGAGAAATGGAATCGATGTGGGCAAAGCTGTACGCGATATCAGCGCCGCCCAACCACAGGCCGTGGTGATGATGGCTGCCTACTCCGGCAGCGTGGCTTTTATCCGTGAGATGCAGAAGCTGGACCCGCCGCCGTTGCTATGGAATACATCCTTTGTGGGGAGCCAGGTTCTGGCGCGCGAGCTGGAGGAGCGTGGGCGCGGAGTCCAAATTTCCCAGGTCGTTCCTTTCCCTTGGAATGGCAACAATGCGCTGGTCCGCAACTACCAAAAGGTGTTGGCGGAGGTAAAGGGCGAACCCGGCTTTGGTTCCCTGGAAGGGTATATCGCGGCAAAGGTCGTTGTAGAAGCATTGCGCAAGGCCGGAAGCAACCCCACGCGCACCTCCTTCATCAAGGCCATGGAATCGCTGCAGCCCTACGACTTGGGCGGTTACACCGTTCACTTTTCGCCCAGCAACCATAACGGATCGACCTATGTCGATCTCACCATGATCACCTCGGATCAAAAGTTTGTCCGTTAAGTAAAGAAATCAACATGATTACGCGACGTCAATGCGCCCTGGTAGGTCTTTTGTCCGGACTCTCACTGGCGGGGCCTGCGCGGGCACGCCAACTGGTTCTGGGGTTCGTCCAGGTGGGCGCCGAGAGTCAATGGCGTATAGCTAATAGCAAGTCGGTTCAAGAGGCCGCGGCCGCGGAGGGTATTAGCCTCAAATTTGTGGATGCACAGCAGCAGCAGGAAAACCAGGTTAAGGCAATACGCACCTTCATTGAGCAACGTGTTGACGTAATAGCTCTTGCACCAGTGGTCACCACCGGGTGGGACCCCGTATTGCTGGAAGCCCGGCGTGCCGGTATCCCTGTAATTTTGACGGATCGAAGTGTGGATACGCGTGACGATGGCCTCTACGTCACCTTGCTCGGCTCCGACTTTACGGAAGAGGGGCGCAGGGCGGGGCGCTGGTTATTGCGCAACGCCAAGACTTCGGGTGACGTTCGCATCGTGGAGCTGCAGGGCACCACTGGATCAGCGCCCGCCATTGAGCGTAAACGCGGATTCGACGAGGTCATACGGGTTGCGCCACGGTTCAAGGTGGTTCGGTCTCAAACAGCGGACTTCACGCGTGAGAAGGGTAAAGAAGTCATGGCAGCATTTCTCAAAGCAGAAGGCCGCGCGATCGATGTGGTGTACGCCCACAATGACGATATGGCGCTGGGTGCGATTCAGGCCATTGAAGAGGCCGGACTCAAACCAGCCAAAGACATTTTGATCATCGGCGTCGATGCGGTACGAGGCGCTTTTGAAGCAATGGCCGCAGGCAAGATGAACGTCACCGTAGAGTGCAATCCTCTGATAGGCCCTCAGCTTATGACCTTGGTGCGCCTTGTCGCGGAAGGTAAGCCGATACCAAAACGGGTTCAAAGCAAAGAAGGCGTGTTCAGCATGGACGCCGCGTCGCGGGAATTTCCCAAGCGCAAATACTAAAGCGCAACGTGGCACGACCTGAACTATAGATTTTTGGCATGAAGTTCCTTAATCCTGGTACTGAGAACTAGTTTCCTCATTTTTCTCAAGCGCCTTCTTACCTATTTAATCAGCCGGAGTCTGTGCTCTGGCGTCTCTTGTAGTTTTCCGGAGAAGTCACCTTGGTCCGATTCACCCGCCACAACATACTTTTGCAATTGTCAGCCGCGTTGCTGACATGCGTGTATATGCTCACCGCAAACGCTGCGTCTACAACGTTCATCAATCCCGTAGGGCCCACCACCGTCTCTTCCGCCGATCCCTTTGTGATGCGCCACACGGACGGTTTTTACTACTATTTGCATACCACGCAAGGTTGGCCCAATGGTGGTGTGACCAATTTGCAAATCGCCAAATCGCGCACCCTTAGTGGTATTGGCGCCGCACCGGTGACCACAGTTTGGAAACCCCCGGTGGGCGCCTGCAGCGGTAACAACTGCTACGCCAAAAACATCTGGGCTCCAGAGCTGAATTTCATCAATGGCGTCTGGTATTTGTACTTCTCCGCATCGGGCGACGACAGCGGAAGCAACCGCATCTGGGTGATCCAAAACACCAGTGCCGACCCCACCACCGGTACTTGGAGCCAACCCATCAAGATACACGACAGCTTTGACGGCTGGCAAATCGACCAGACCGTGGCCAATATCAGTGGGCAGTTGTACATGGCTTGGTCTGAATTCGCGGGGACTGACCAGCATGTGGTGATTGCCAAGATGAGCAGCCCCACAGCGATTGCCAGCGGCGTGCGTGCTACCACCATTAGTATGCCGACGCTGGCTTGGGAGCGCTCGGGCGGCGCCGTCAACGAGGGCCCGCAATTCCTGCTGCACGGCAACAAGGTGCACCTGAGTTTCTCTGCCAGTGGATGTTGGACCGACGACTACAAATTGGGTGAACTGACCGCTACTCTAGGGGCGGACTTGACCGTTGCCGCGAACTGGACCAAGTCGTCCACCCCAATTCTGCAAAAGGGCAATGGTGTTTATGGCCCAGGACACAATGCCTTTGTGAAGTCACCCGATGGCACCGAGGACTGGGTGGTCTACCACGGCAACCCAGCCCCGGGCCAGGGCTGTGTGGACTCACGCACCACCCGCATCCAAAAAATAACCTGGAACGGCGACACTCCGGTCATCGGCGCACCGACTGCGGCCGGAGCTCCCATGCCCCGCCCTTCCGGTGAAGGCAATGCCACGATTTTGTACCGTTTGCGCAACCAGGCCAGTGGCAAAGTCATGAGCATCGACCGTGGCGCAGCCAGTGCCAATGGCGCCAGCATCTGGCAGTGGGACAACTTCAACAACAGCGACCAATTGTGGTCTCTGGAACCCGCAGGCTCCGGCTATGTGACCTTCACATCCAGCTTCAATGGCAATGTTGCGGATGTCTTCAACTTCGGCACCACCCCCGGAGTGCCTGTGAAGTCATATCCCGCCATCAACAGCACCAACCAGCAATGGAAGCTGCTGCCCACCACGTCGCAGTACTTTGATGTGCAAAACCGTAACAGCGGTTTGAACCTCGACGTCAAGGATGGAACCTTGAACAACGGCGGGATCATTCAGCAATGGGCACCCAACGGATTGGCCCCGCAGCGCTGGCTGTTTGAGCGGGTGAATTGACTCTAAGCGGAACACCTCGAATATCAACCACAAGCGATTCACTTCTCGGTGATCGCCTATTTCTTAGGAGACAGTAATCATGACCTTATCCAAATTGCGGCACATTGTGCGACCGGCGTGCACAGCTCTATTGGCTTGTACAGCTATGTTATCGGTTCACGCTGCGTCCACCACCTTTATCAACCCGGTTGGCCCAGCAGGCGTTTCTTCCGCGGACCCATTTGTCATGCGACATACGGATGGGTACTACTACTACGTGCACACCATCGCAGGTCAGAATAGCCTGCAAATTGCCAAGTCGCGCACGCTCAGCGGTATAGGCACAGGCGCACGGGTCACGGTGATGACACCACCCTCATATTGCGCAGGAACCGATTGCTTTAATAAGTTGGTTTGGGCACCTGAAATATACAACTTTGATGGTGTTTGGTATCTCTACTTTTCCGCGTCGGGCAATACGAATAACAAGAACCACATCTGGGTCATTACCAACACCAACGCAGACCCCACAGTAGGAACCTGGAGTGCGCCTACGAAGATCAATGACACCTATGAAGACTGGAAAATCGACCAAACCGTCGCAAAGATCAATGGGCAGCTCTATATGGCGTGGTCCGAGACCGCGGGTACATCTCAGCAGTACCTGGCCATAGCGAAGTTGAGCGACCCCAAAACCATCGTGCCAGGTACGCGTGGCGCCAAAATCTTCCTTCCGGACCTGGCTTGGGAAACCGCGGGCTCCCCTGTGAATGAAGGCCCTCAATTTATTGTCCACGGCAATAAAGTGCACTTGACGTTTTCCGCCAGCTACTGCGGCACGGACGAATACAAACTCGGCGAATGGACGGCCCCCTTGGGCTCCGACCTGACCGTAGCATCCAACTGGACCAAAAATCCCACCCCCTTCTTGCAAAAAGGACCGGGGGCTTTTGGGACCGGACACCATTCCTTTGTGAAGTCACCCGATGGCACGGAAGACTGGGTGGTCTACCACGCGAATCCGGCTTCTGGCCAAGGCTGCGGGGAGCAACGTACTACGCGAATCCAGAAGGTCACATGGAGTGGCGACACTATCGTTGTGGGCGCGCCTTCGGTGCCCGGCACAGCCATGGTGCGGCCTTCTGGCGAAGGCACCGACACCATTCTTTATCGTTTGCGCAACCAAGCTAGCGGCAAAGTGATGAGCATTAATCGATACGCAGCTAAAGCCAACGGTGCGGAGATCTGGAGCTGGACCAATTTCAACAATCCGGACCAACTGTGGTCACTGGACCCCGCTGGGTCAGGGGCCTTCCAGTTCACCTCCAGTTTTAATGGCAACGTTGCAGATGTATTCAATTTCAGCACCACGGCAGGGGCTCTGGTGAAGTCGTATCCCGCCATTGGCACCACGAACCAGCAATGGAAGTTGATTTATACGAATTCCCAATACTTCAAGGTCCAAGGCGTGGGTAGCGGCCTCATGCTGGACGTAGTGAATGGGAATTCCGCGGATGGGGCGCTTATCCAGCAATGGACGAATACGGAAGGTACCCCTCAGCGTTGGATGTTTGAGCGGGTGAATTGATCAAGCGCGGTGCATATGAGTGGCTTGCAGATTAAAACTGCGCTGGCAGGAGTTGCTCTCCTGTCGGCTGTAGTGCTCTTTTGTCTACCAAGCCGGGAGATGCCAGGCCCGGAGAAGCCTTCGGCAGAACACCCTGGTTCTGTGGGTTTTGAAGGGCTAAAGACGCGTTCCGTGGTGGCCGTCGGACGCTGCCCAGATGGTTCTGCCATTACGGTAGAGATGCTGGGCGAACGTGAAGCCTGTCCCCCTGTGGCAATACCTGGCGACAACGCAGAGAAAGTTCAGTCCGCGCCGCCGGATAAATGGATCGTGGCGGCCATGGACGGCGGCGTGCTTGCGATGGGGGCCTTGCTGCAAGACCTTCCCAGGTGCGTTGCCACCAAGATACCGCCCGAGAAGGACCCCGCCAATCGATGCGCGTGGATCCAAGACCAAGCTCCCCAATTGATTCGGCAATTGGAAGCGCGGGCGCAACTCGGGGATGCGCAAGCCCAATCCGAGTTGCGTCGTACTTTGGATGCGCACGCGCAATACCAGTCCAGCACTGGCCGTACGGTTCTTGACCCCGGGAGCTCAGCTGAAGGGGCTATGGCCGCAACCCAGGATGAGTTTGACCGTGCAAGAGCGGTACTTACCCAATTGGTGGAAGGAGATAAACCACCCCCAGCCGTGGTGGATGCCTCGGTGCACGGTCGGTTTCAGTTTGAACCCCGCTCAGCGGCGGGACAGCAGCAATAGCAGTGGGCGTAGTCTCACCAAGACCAGGGAAACAAATCCCAATTTCGTTTGAAAAACTAAAAACAGGAGCAGAAGCATGATGAATAGAGTCATAAAGATTTTTTTTAAAACCTTGGCATTTATAGGTTTGGCGATGGGTCGCGTGGCGTTTGCCGCGGACCCCTATACCGCTTATGTCATGGGCTATTTCACCGAGTCGCCCGATGGAACGCAGAACAGGTTTGCATTGCATCTGGCATACAGTACCGATGGTTTGAACTGGGCACCGCTGAACCAGAATAAGCCGGTGGTTACGCCAACGCTGGGTTACGGCGCATTGCGCGACCCTTTTATTTTCAGAAAGCAAGACGGCACATTTGTGGTAATGGCCACAAATATGATTGGGCAGGATATGGCTGCAAATCTCAGTAAAAGTATCCATGTCTGGGATTCGCCAGATCTGCGGACCTTCAATAATGGCCGGTTGCTGCAGGTAAATAACAGTTCAACCATGCATGCCTGGGCACCAGAGGCATTTTGGGATGCATCCCGTGGTAAATATGCCATTCTGTGGTCTGGAAACACCGATTACAACCGCATCTACGTAAGCTATACAACGGATTTCAAAACAGTCACCGATTCGACAAACCTGACTGTTTTCCATGATCCGGGCCATGACATTTACGACGGTGACATGCTGTCGTACAACGGCGTCAATTACTTCTACAACGCCAATGGCACCATCCACGGATTTCAAGCGCCTACCTTGAACCCGGGAACCTTCACGAATAACTACGTCCCCACCATTGCCCCCAGCGGGGCGGCGATCGAAGCCCCAACATTGGTTCAAAAAATAAACGAAACGCGGTGGTACCTCTGGGGCGACAGCTACTCTCCACGCAACCCGGTCTTTTATGCGTGGGAAACCACCAATATCGCTACCAATTCCTGGACCCAACTGAATATGCGCGATTACAACGCGCCCGTGAATGCCAAACACAGCACTATCACAAAGGTAACCGCGGCTGAATTGGCGAATCTGATTGCCTATTGGGGCGATCCAAGCTGGAAACGCATCAAATCGTATAACTACCCAGACCGGTTTGTTCGCCACGCCTCATTCGCTGGCCGTATCGACCAGGCACCTATTGATCCGCTAGATGATTCAAAGTGGCACGCGGTGCCCGGTTTGGCCGACTCCACCGCCGTGTCATTTGAAGCGGTTGGTTTTCCGGGCTATTACCTTCGCCATTCCGCCTTCAAGCTGGTAGTAAATAAAAACGATGGTACTTCCACCTTCAAGAACGACGCCACGTTTTACAAGGTCAATGGATGGGCTGATGCGAGCTGGACATCCTTTAAATCGTTCAACTACCCGGACCGGTATATCCGTCACTCAGCCTTCAATTTGCAACTGGACACCATCTCCGCATCGTCCCCTGCTGGTGATAAGCAAGACGCCACGTTCAAGATAACCTACTGAGCGTGCCAAGAGAAACGGCGGAGCACAGTGGCCGCCGTTTCACCATCCGCCGCTGGCGCTGCCCAGTGAGCGAGACGTTCCGGTCACCTGGAGCGCGCTCCCAAACCCCCTTTCCCCGTAAGAAGACTGACCAGGCTGCAGCGGGCTCGAAAACCGCTGCCTGGCGCCTCCGTACATGCCAGAACGGGATGCGGCAGCGGGTTATTATCAAAAGATGCGCCCAAAAAGTATGGACAGAAAAAATGCCCAAGTCCCGGAAAGCGAGCATTCCGCAGAAACTTGGCTGAACTCCGTAACAAGCCAACCAACACGCGGCTCCGTAGCCATGTCCGTAGGGCTTCATCTAACCCCTGCTTGGAGGAGTATTTCGTGAGCACACTCATGCTGGACGCCGAGGCGTTGTACCTAGAGCTGTTGCGGGGCGTCAAAGCCTTGCTCAAACCCGACACCCGCCTGGTCGGCATCACCTCCGGCGGCGCCTGGCTGGCCGAGCGCCTGCAGGCCGACCTGCAACTACCGGGCAAGCCAGGCGTGATCTCCAGCGCCATGCACCGTGACGATTTTTCCAAGCGCGGCATGGTCTCGGGCGGCGGCGGGCAGACCGCGCTGGCTTTTGACGTGAATGGTGCCGACATCATCTTGCTGGACGACGTGCTCTACACCGGCCGCACCATCCGCGCCGTGGTCAACGAACTGTTCGATTTTGGCCGCCCGGCCGCCGTCAAGCTGGCGGTGCTGGTGGACCGCGGGGGCCGTGAGCTGCCGATCCACCCCGACTTTGCCGCTGCCCGCGTGGCCCTGCCTGCTACCCAGAAGCTCGAACTGGCGCGCAAGGACTCTGGCGCTTTCAGCTTCAACGTCGAAGGCTGACACCCTATGCTTTACAAACGAAACAACCCCCAACTCAACAAGCACGGCGAGCTGATTCACCTGCTGTCCACCGAAGGCCTGCCCAAGGACATCCTGACGCAGATCCTGGATACCGCCGCCAACTTCGTTAGCGTCAACGACCGTGAAGTCAAGAAGGTGCCGCTGCTGCGTGGCAAGAGCGTGTTCAACCTGTTCTTCGAGAACAGCACCCGCACCCGCACCACCTTCGAGATCGCCGCCACCCGCCTCAGCGCCGACGTGATTAACCTCGACATTGCCCGCTCCAGCGCCGCCAAGGGCGAGTCGCTGCTGGACACGATTGCCAACCTCAGTGCCATGGCCGCCGACATCTTCGTGGTGCGCCACAGCGAGTCCGGCGCGCCCTACCTGATTGCCCAGCACGTCGCGCCGCATGTGCATGTGGTGAATGCCGGCGACGGCCGCCACGCGCACCCCACGCAGGGCCTGCTGGACATGTACACCATCCGGCACTACAAAAAAGACTTCAGCAATCTCACCGTGGCCATCGTCGGCGACGTGCTGCACTCGCGGGTGGCGCGCTCCGACATCCATGCGCTGACGACGCTGGGCTGCGCCGAAGTCCGCGTGGTCGGCCCCAAGACCCTGGTGCCCAGCGACATGGCGCAGATGGGTGTGCGCGTCTGCCACACGCTGGAAGAGGGCATCAAGGACTGCGACGTGGTCATCATGCTGCGCCTGCAGAACGAGCGTATGAGCGGCGCGCTGCTGCCGTCCAGCCAGGAGTTCTTCCGCAGCTTCGGCCTGACCCCCGAAAAGCTGGCCCTGGCCAAGCCCGACGCCATCGTCATGCACCCGGGCCCGATCAACCGCGGCGTGGAGATCGACTCCGCCGTGGTCGACGGCAAGCAGAGCGTGATCCTGCCGCAGGTGACCTTCGGCATTGCTGTGCGCATGGCCGTGATGGGCATCGTCGCCGGGAATGAGGCGTAGCTTGTGGCACACCCCCAGGCTTCAGTGCTGCGCATCTTTCGCCAACCCCCTTGCTGGGGGCAACACCAGCAGCCCGACGGAGCCGGTTCTGCGGTGTTTCACGAACGGAGCGCCGTCGATGTCTATTGTGTGTGCTATTTATTTGATAGCTTCTAGCGCAGGTACTACCTGCGCTAGAGCCCTATTTGGTTTAAAATATGAAGACCCTGATCCAACACGGCCGCATCATCGACCCGGCCAGCGGGCTGGACACCACCGGCTCCATCGCCATCGCTACGGGCCGCATCATCGCCATCGGCCGCGACGTGCCCGACTTCCAGCCCGACCGCGTGGTCGACGCCAGTGACTGCATCGTGCTACCCGGCCTGGTCGACCTGTGCGCCCGTCTGCGCGAGCCAGGCTACGAGCACGAAGGCATGATGGAAAGCGAAATGGCCGCGGCAGCTGCCGGTGGCGTGACCAGCCTGGTCTGCCCACCCGATACCGACCCGGTGCTGGACGAGCCCGGCCTGGTGCAGATGCTGAAGTTCCGCGCCAAAAAGAACCACCAGGCGCGGCTGTTCCCGCTGGGCGCGCTGACCCGCGGCCTGCAGGGCGAGGTGCTGACCGAGATGGTCGAGCTCACCGGCGCGGGCTGTATCGGCTTCGGCCAGGCCGAGGTGCCATTGGGCAACACCCAGGTGCTGCAGCGCGCGCTGCAATATGCCGCCACCTTTGATTACGCCGTCTGGCTGCGCCCGCAAGAGCTGCACCTGGGCAAGGGCGTGGCCGCCAGCGGTGCGCTGGCTACGCGTATGGGCTTGAGCGGCGTGCCTGTGTCCGCCGAAACCATCGCGCTGCACACCATTTTTGAATTGATGAAAACCACCGGCGCCCGCGTGCACCTCTGCCGTATCAGCAGCGCCGCCGGCATCGCCCTGGTGCGCCAGGCCAAAAAGGACGGTCTGCGCGTGACCTGCGATGTGAGCATCAACTCGCTGCACCTCACGGATACAGACATCGGCTACTTCGACAGCCGGGCCCGCCTGAGTCCTCCGCTGCGCCAGCAGCGCGACCGCGAAGCCCTGCGCGCCGCCCTGGCCGACGGCACCATCGACGCCCTGGTGTCCGACCACACGCCGGTCGAAGCCGATGCCAAGGCCTTGCCGTTCGCCGAAGCCGAGCCCGGTGCCACCGGCCTGGAGCTGCTGCTGAGCCTGGCGCTGAAGTGGAGCCAGGACGACGGCGTACCGCTGCAGCGCGCGCTGGCCGCCGTCACCTGTGCGCCCGCCGCCGTGCTGGGCAGCAGCCTGGGCACGCTGCAGGCCAGCCTGGGCCAGTTGGTCGAGGGCGGCGTTGCCGACCTCTGCGTGTTCGACCCCGCCGCCAGCTGGGCGGTGGCTGCCGACAGCCTGCGCAGCCAGGGCAAGCACACACCCTTTTCGGGCTATGAGCTGCCGGGCCGTGTGCGCTGTGCCGTTGTAGCTGGCCACGTGGCATTCGATTCACTATAAAAATAGTAGCTGCTAGCGCAGGTATCTTCTGCACGAACGGCACTTTTTACTTGAATATCTCAGCGCCAAGCTTGGATCGGGTTGTATGCATATTTTTCGCGTTCTGGCCAAAGTGCTGGGCTTGCTTTTGCATGTGCTTAAGGGCTGGTGGACTATCCGTCGGCATTTTCCGCACATGGACGCAGCGACCCAGCAGCGTGAGGTAGAGGTCTGGTCCAAACAGGTGCTGGTGGTCCTGGGCATCACACTTCGGGTGCGGGGCAGCATGCCGGCCCAGGGGCCGCTGCTGCTGGTGTCCAACCATATCTCCTGGCTGGATATTGCGGTGGTGCATGCCGCGGGCTACTGCCGGTTTGTTTCCAAGTCCGAAATCAAGCACTGGCCCCTGGTCGGCACCCTGGCCACGGGCGTGGGCACGCTGTACATCGAACGGGCCAAGCGCCGCGACGCAATGCGCGTGGTGCACCACATGGCCGAACACCTGCAAGCTGGCGAGGTGGTGGCGGTATTCCCCGAGGGCACCACCAGCGACGGGCGCGGCGTGCTGCCCTTCCATGCCAACCTGTTCCAGGCGGCGATTTCCTCGCAGGTGCCGGTGCTGCCGATGGCGCTGCGCTTTGTCGACGCACATACCGGCGCGCCACACGATGGCCCGCGCTTTGCCGGTGACGACACCTTGTTTGGATCGCTCTGGCGCACTCTCAGCGCCAACAACATCATCGCCGAGGTCGCCTATGGCAAGCCCCAGCGTGCGGACGGCCGGGACCGCCGTACCTGGGCCCGTGACCTGCAGCAGGCGGTGGAGCAGTTACACCAATTCCGCTAGCTGGGCGCCAAGCGCCCGTCCTATAGCGCGTAGAAGCGCGTGGGCGTGCCCAATCCTGTGGAGCAAAAGGCATAAATCGTACGATTAGTATGACTTTTGTCTGTTTGCCGCCACCGAAATGCGACTTGCTTCGCAAATAATCGTCGGCAAACGGTTACAAATCTATACCTGCGTGGTGCGTCCGCGCACTTCACCTTGCTTGGACATGGCACTTCCCCTCATCACGGCGATTGTTTCCACCTACAGTGCAGAGCGCTTTATACGCGGCTGTCTGGAGGATCTGGTCGCGCAGACCTTGTTCAGTGAAATGGAGGTGCTGGTCATTGATAGCGGCTCCCCGCAGGGCGAAAGTGCAATCTGCGCGGAGTTCGCACGCCAATATCCGCAGATCCAGCTGATCCGCACCGAGCGCGAGCCCTTGTATGTCGCCTGGAACCGGGCCATCCCCCTGGCGCGCGGCAAGTACCTGACCAATGCCAATACCGACGACCGCCACCGCCAGGACTTCATGCAGGCCATGGTGACCGCTTTGGACCAGCACCCCGAGGTGGCGCTGACCTACGCAGACCAATTGATCAGCCATACGGAAAACGAAACCTTCGCCGACTGTGACCGCCGTGGAGCCAAGCTGCGCCATTGGCCCGACTACACCCCGCAAGACCTGATGCTGCGCTGCATCACCGGGTCACAGCCCGTGTGGCGCAAATCGCTGCACGCGGAGCTGGGCGATTTCGATACCCGCTACCGCATCGCTGCGGACTACGACATGTGGCTGCGGTTCGCGGCCAAATACCCATTGCTGAAGGTGCCAGGCCCTTTGGGCGTGCTGTATGACTCGCCCAACACCATATCCGGGCGCAATAGCCGCCTGCCGATGAACCAGGAAATCCTGGACATCCAGCAGCGTTGCATGCGCCAGGCCCCGTGGCAGACCTTGCCGGGTATCCGCAGGCGCCTGGCGGCCGAACTGTTCGGCCGCGGCTACCAGCACATCGAGCACGACCGCGACATGCAAGCCGCCAAGCCTTTCATCCGAGAGGCGATACGGCTGGACCCGACGAATTGGCGCTATCTCAAGACCTACGTTCTTCGCTGTATCGCAGGTTTGGGTTAAGTCTGGCAGTGGACGTGCCAGCCTTTGTTGGGGCCATGATGAGGCTCAAAATAATGAGCACTTGGTGGTCGTCTATTTGTTATTTGTCTTAGGTTTTGTTTCCAGCTATGCCGACATGGTCTATTGAAGGTTAAGCGGGAGAGTAGTTGCAGGATAGTTACAGGAAATGACGTGCTGTTGTTATTCCATTTTTCCGCCGCTGTCTTGGCACGGGAAATGTATGGTGTCTGAATCATATGCTGTCGACACGGCTTTGTTGCGGGCGGGAAGTTGTTGTGCCAGGGAACAGCTGGGTGCGTAAAACGATTGGCTGCCTTGCGGGTGAGGTGGGCGACGGATTCTCAGCAGCGGGGTGTTATCTGGGATGTATTTTTCTAAAGCGTGAACTGCTCTAGCTATTGTTAATACATTTTTGACTGTTAAAACTGCTTGTGATGCAGTGCTTTGAAATTGTTTTTTATGGTGCATTTTTGATCGTTGGCTAGTCTTCAATTGGATTTTGATGTATTAGAAAAAATTTACATGCATGCGTAAAAAATTAGATATTCCTTTTGTTGTAATTAGTATTCTTAATTGGAATACGGCAGCGGAAACAATACGCTGTGTTGCATCGGTGCTGGCATCTATCGTGGATGGTATCGATTTTTGCGTAGTGATATTAGATAACGGGTCTGAAATTGAGGATTGGAATGCACTGAGCACGGGCTTGCAGGCAAGTAATGTGCAACTGCTGCGCATGACCACGAACCTTGGGTTTGCCGGAGGCCATAATATGGTTATTCAATCTGCTTTAGAGCAGAATGCAGATTATGTATGGCTTTTGAATAGCGATGCCGTAGTGGATCCGCGTACTCTTCAAAAGATGGTTGTTGATATTCAGAATACCCCTGAATGTGGTGCCATATCTCCCGTAATTCTTGCTTTGCATGACCATTCCGTCATGGATTTTTGCGGTGCTTTGCATGATTGGGCTGCTTTGGAGTCTCGGCGCCCCAACAATATTGCCGATGCCCAGGCCTTGCAAATTCAGCATCCTAAAGATATGTGGTTGCATGGCACTGCTCCGCTCTATCGCTTGGATGCTTTAAGAGCGGTAGGTCTGCTGGATAAAGATTTATTTGCCTATTACGAGGACAATGATTTGGGTGTTCGATTGTCTCGTGCCGGATGGCTGAGTCAGGTGTCTTTTGGTGCTCGCATTTTTCATCCCCGGCGTACTGCTATTCATTTTGAGCGACCTGAGTATTATTTTTACTTGATGGCGCGTAATGGGTTCTTGTTTTGGAGTAAATATACGCCAGCCCCATATCGTCGATTTTTGAAGCTGCGCTTGCTGAGTCGCAGTTTGTTGGAGTCAAGCAAGCTGCATGAAAAAGGGTTTATGAAGAAAAGCAATGCATGCTTGTGTGGACTGTTGGATGGTATTAAAGGCGTTGGTGGTCCGCCCGGGAAAATGAATAACTTTGTATGGGTTTTGCGGTGGATTTCAAAAATAATTCCTTATCGAGTATATGTTTGGCTTAAATAGTAGAGGTTGACAATAAATCCAATCTCGGCGGGGAGATGGCCGCCACAGCGGTGTGCTGCACCCGTTAGCCACGGCATTCTCTATGTCAGATCTGGTTGGCTGCGATCAGGCCAACGTGGTGCAGTATTGGTGGAGTCTCTGATGGCTTACCCAGTCTTGGGATAGCTGTTTCCACAACGGGTTAGCCTGCTTCACGCGGCAGACCCGCGTGCCGTACTCCCCGTTTCCCATAAAGTGCAGTTGCTATATTTAAAGTAGCGGCTTGCGCAATGTTAATAAGCGCTACAGCCATTTTTCATCAAAATGGAGTAGAGGCTCAGGCGCGCAGATTCAAATGCTGGCCTATGGTCTGCCCAAGGCCGTTGGAAACAGGCTGTGCCGGCATTTGCACATTGAAGTGCGCGTCCTGGGTGCTGTCTTTTTTGACTTCGGGTGTGGCTGCAGTGGTGATGCTGGCATCGGTTTTGGCCGGTGCGGTGGTTTTGGTGCTGCTGCTTGTGGAGGGTAGCGGCGTGGAACCTGCGGACGACGTGGCGCTGATGGACATGCGGGCCTTTCAGGGTGAAGCTAAGGCCGCAGTGTAGTAGGGCATGCTGCACTGCCACGTAGTGGAGATATGTCGGGTTGTAAAGATTTTCAGCGGTTTTCGCGTCTGTCGGCAGACTGTTTGGGCCGTCACAATGGCATGCCGAAATCGTTTCCGGTGGGTGGCAGAATGTAAACGTTGGCTATACACAAAGCTGGAGGAGTTCTGTGAAACGTCGCTCTGGTTTTGAGGTGAAGGTGCTGGGAGCATTTGCCGCCGCGATGCTGGTGGTGTGCGTGCTAGCCGCCACGACCTGGAAGGTGGCCAGCGATGCGAATGCTGCGGCGCTATGGGTCGAGCACACCCACGAGGTTCTCAACAGCTTGTCCCGCGCCCGGGGCGACACGCTGCAGATTGAGCTGGTGACCCAGAGCTACCGGATCACGGGCGATGCCGCCCAACTGGCTGAGCGCAATACGGCTATGGCCTCGCGCGAAGCTGTTCTGCGCCGCATTCAACAACTCACGGAGAAAAATGCAGGCCAGCAAGAGCGGTGGGTGCAGCTGCGTGCCGTGGTAGACCAGCGCATGGCCATTGCGCGCCAGGTGGAGCTACTGCGCAAGACGCAGGGTGTGGGTGCCGCCAACGCATTTGTTGCCCTATCGCCGTTGAAGGAAACACGCGAGCGCGTGTACCGGCTGCTGCAGGGCATGGAGGCGGAAGAGCTGCGCCTGCTGGAGCAACGGTATGCCGATCAACAACGCACGCGC
The DNA here is from genome assembly GCF_059421805.1 of Rhodoferax sp. GW821-FHT02C08. Lineage (NCBI taxonomy): Bacteria > Pseudomonadati > Pseudomonadota > Betaproteobacteria > Burkholderiales > Comamonadaceae > Rhodoferax > Rhodoferax sp. GW821-FHT02C08. The sequence goes on along the minus strand of NZ_JBWKVR010000005.1, from coordinate 73,057 downwards.
AATAACCTGTTGGGCATGGGCTTGCTGGTGGCATGTAGCTTGTGCGCGCTGTTGGCGGCCACCTATGCCTTGATCAGTCGCCAACTGCGCAAGACCGACGCCAGTCGGAGGGCCCTGGCTGACAGTGAAGAAGATCTGGCGACCACCTTGCATTCCATTGGGGATGGCGTGCTGGCCATCGATACCCATGGCCGCATCACCCGCATGAACCCGGTGGCAGAGCAGCTGACGGGCTGGCAGCAAGCTGAAGCCCTGGGCCTACCGGTGGATGCGGTGTTTCGCATCGTCCATGAGCAAACACGCCGGCCTGCCGAGGTGCCGGTGGCGCAGGTGCTGGCTACCGGCCAAGTGCAAGAGCTGGCCAACCACACGCTGTTGCTGGCCCGCGATGGCCGCGAGTGCCCGATCGCGGACAGCGCGGCCCCCATCCGTGACAGTGCAGGTCGTATACACGGAGTCGTGCTGGTGTTTCGGGACGAAACGCTGGCGCGCCAGGCTCAGCGGGTGATCCGCAGCCAAAATGAACTATTGGAGCAGCGCGTGTGGGAACGCACGGAGCAGTTGCGTGAGAGCGAAGACCATCTGCGCAGCGTCATCAACAACGTACCCGCTTTGATTGCCTACGTGGATGCGCAGCAGCGCTATGTCTACGCCAACAGCCAGTACCAGCAGCGCTTTGCCCCCGGGCTACCCGATATTGGCGGTCTTACGGTGCGGGAGGTGCTGGGAGATACGCGCTATGCGATCGCTGCGCCCTTGGTTGACCAGGCTTTGCAGGGGCAAGCGCAGAGCTATGACTGGCAACCTTTTCCAGGCATCTGGCAGGCCATCCAATATGTCCCTAAGTTTGATGCGCAGGATGCTGTGCTGGGCTACTACGTGCTGGGTGCGGACATTACCGAGCGCAAATTGGCCAGCGAGAAAATCCAGGTGCTCAATACCGAGCTGGCGCTACGCGTGCACGAACTGGAGCACGTCAGCCGCGCATTGAAAACCCTGAGTGCGGGCAACCGTGCCATGTTGCGGGCCAGCCATGAACAGCAACTGCTGGACCATATGTGCCAGGCGATTGTGGACGCGGGTGGCTACCAGATGGCGACCGTCTGGTACTCCCGTGACGACGCCGAACAATCCATGTCGCCCATGGCCGAACGTGGCTATCCCGCCGGCCTTGCCGCGTTGCAGACCTTGAAGGTGACCTGGGCGGACAACGAGCACGGGCGTGGTGTGATTGCCACCGCCATCCGTACCGGCACGACGCAGGTGGTCGGGAACATGCAAGCCGATCCGCGTTGTGCGCCATGGCTTGAGCATTTGTATGGCAGCACGACCTGCATAGCATGCCCTTTGACGGTGCATGGCAAAACCCTGGGCGCGTTGGCAATTTTTGCGATGGAACCCGATACCTTTGGCCCGAACGAGCTCACCTTGTTGAGTGAGCTGGCCGACGATCTGGCCTTTGGTATCAGTAATTTGCGCGCGGCCGTTGAACAGCACGCAGTTCAGGCGGCCATGCGCCACCTGACCCGATTCGACACCTTGACCGGTTTGCCGAATCAGCTTCAGTTCACCGAGCAACTGGAGGCCGCCATCGAAGCTAGTGCGCGGCTCAACCAGCCTTTTGCCGTGATGCAGACCAACATCGAACGCTTGAGCGAAATCAACGACACGCTGGGCTTCGACCAGGGCGACGCCATGTTGCGCGAGTTTGGCGCCCGGCTGCAGATGGCAGCCCCTGCGCCGGCCGTAGTTGCCAGGCTGCGTGGAGATGAATTCGCCATGTTGCTACCCCATAGCGATGCGCAGGCCACTAACGCCATGGTTCAGCGCTTGGCGGCGATGCTGTCGCGGCCATTTCCGATTGCCGACATCATGCTGGATGTGTCCGTGACCACCGGCGTAGCCCTGTTTCCCCAGCATGGAGAGACCCCTCACGACCTTTATCGGCACATGGATATTGCCGTGCACCAGGCCAAGAAGAAGGGCGTGGCCTACCGGGTGTTTGATCCGGCCCAGAACCAGGTTCAGTCGCATCGGCTGAACATGGCGGGCGAGCTGCGCCGGGCGATTGAAGGCGGTGATCTGCAGCTTTACCTTCAGCCCAAGGTCGCCATGGCCACTGGCCAGGTCTGCGGTGCCGAGGGCTTGGTGCGCTGGAAACATGCCGAGCGCGGCCTGGTGCCGCCGGGTGAATTCATCGGTCTGGCTGAACACACGGGTTTGATCAGGCCGCTGACCGAATGGGTCATCGACGCCGCATTACGCCTCAACCATGTGTGGCAGGAGCAGGGTTGTGCGCTGCCAATCGCCGTCAACCTGTCGGCCCGCAACCTGCGTGACGAAGGCCTGCTGGACACCATACGCAAGCAAAGAGCCACCTGGAGCGTGGCCGCAGGCCTGCTGGAGCTGGAGATCACCGAAAGCGCGGTGATGGACGACGCCGAGTTTGCGCTGCGCGTGCTGCACAGCCTGCGTGACGACGGCATACCGCTGTACATCGACGACTTTGGCACCGGCTACTCGTCGCTCAGCTACCTGCAGAAACTGCCTGTGGAATACATCAAGATCGACCAGTCCTTCGTGCGTGACATGGCCACCAGCAAGGACTCGGCGGCCATTGTCCGCTCCACCATCGACCTGGTCCACGACCTGGGGCGCAAGGCCGTGGCCGAAGGCATAGAAACCCGCGCGGCCTGGGACCAACTGGCCGCCCTGGGTTGCGACTTTGCCCAGGGCTACTACATCGCCAGGCCCATGCCGGCAGAGGCATTCCCGGGCTGGGTGCTGGACTTTCAAAGCCGGCCCACCCGTTGATGCGGTGGTGGCATCAATTGCTATATTAAATATAGCTTTTAGCGCTGATATCACCTGCGCTGTAGCCTGTTTTTCTATAAATTCTCAATCATCATGGTTGCGTCCTGCACGGGGCTGGTAGTGCGCCCGCAATTCCCTGGGCGTGGTTCTTTCTTCGCTCGCACAACTGAAAAAAGTGGCATAACCCGGTCGCGTGGTCGGGCTGGGTTTTTCCGCTGGTTGTAGCGATGTAGTCAGCAGAAGGCCACATCCACCGAAAGGTAGCGTGCGGCCGTTGCGCTACCGTTCTTTACGCCCTTATTCTTGAATAAAAACGGCTCTAGCGCAGGCAATATATGCGCAAGAAGCTATGAAAAATAGAGCGCTTGGTGCCTCCATCTTTTGACGAAAAGATGCCTACTGATCGAGACCTAACGGTTAGCCGGAGCTGCAGTGGTTCGTCAAATTTTTGATATCTGGATATTTTTCCAAGTACTCGCCAGAGAGCCAGTCTGCACGCTACTTCCAGGAGATTTTGATGGCCGAGACATACCGCAGCGACATTTTTATCCCGCAGGTTTTGAGGTCGACATTCGTTGGGCCACATTTAAGAAGCACTGGGCTATTCTTTAAGTGTCAGAACAGTGTCGCGCCCTGCTAAACAGGGTCGAATACATGTCGGGATGCATAGCTCCAGTCAATTGTCATCGGTCGGCGAGCGCCGCTGCAAAATGCCCTGTGTGCAGTGGCCGCTATGGCGGCAAATGCTAGTAGGAGGGCACCCTGTTGGCTCCTTCCTGTTCCGTAAACCCTCATTTATTGCAATGTAACCAAATGTTGTAGTCCGGGCATAATTTCTCCAGGTAATTCTGGGGAATACATGATTTACAAATCGATAGCCGATCTTTCGAGAGATATTGCGGCGGGACATGCAACGTTGCCGCGAGGGGTTGATTTGATCGTGGGCGTACCTCGTAGTGGTCTTTTGGCCGCCAGTATTCTTGCGCTTTATGCCAATTGCAAGGTGACAGATGTGCACTCCTTTTGCACCAATGCTCCACTCGCTACGGGGCGTACCCGCAAAGATGGCACAGCAGAGCATTCGATGGGCTACTTGCAAACTGCGTGGGATGCGAAAAGCATCGTCGTGATTGACGACAGCGCCTGGACGGGGAAATCCATCAATGATGCCCGGAAGATGATTGAGACCTCCGGCTACAAAGGGAAGGCGACATATGGTGCGGTTTACACAAGCCCGACATCGACCCCGCTAGATTTTCATTTTGCAAGCACGGGCTTTCCGCGAATTTTCGAATGGAATCTCTTCCATCGTGACGAAGCCGAGCACTATTGTGTGGATATTGACGGCGTGCTTTGTCTCGACCCTTCGGCAGAACAAAACGATGATGGGCCAAAATACATCGATTTTCTGCAGGCTGCGCGCCCTTTGGCGGCAACTTCCTATCGGATTGGTCATTTGGTGACGAGCCGGCTTGAGAAGTACCGACCGCAGACGGAGCAATGGCTGCGTGATTTCGGGGGCAAGTATGGCGAATTGCACATGCTCGACTTGCCGTCAGCTGAAGAGCGCCGCCGTTTGGGCGCCCATGGAAGCCACAAGGCAAAGGTCTACAGAAAACTGAAAGATGCTGTCCTGTTTATCGAGAGCGAAAGTGAGCAGGCGATCGAGATTGCTCGGTTGTCAGGCAAGCCTGTCCTTGATTACGGTCAACATGTCCTGCGGACCCCGTCGTCCTTGGCGAGCCTGCCGCGTGTTCTTGAAAAGAAGTCTCGTGGATTCGTCGGAAGAGTGAAACGCAAAGTGAAGAGCTGGCTCTGATCTAGCCTAATTTCCATCCCTTGCCGGTAAACCCCGGCCAAACAAGCCGCCTTGAGCAATCTCGGCGGCTTTTCTTTCCCTCGAATCTCGCCCATGTACAAAACCATCGCATCCAAAATCACATGGAACTGGGACTACCCCGAGCATATTGACATGCTGATGCGCTGCTGAATGGGTGTCTGTACGACCATTTGCAGAATGGACATCCATTTCAAGGTAACTGAGCTGAACCGTACTGCTAGCCTGGTGGAAAAAATCGGAGGGGGCGTCGCTTCGACCGCTGAATTCGCTGGCTGCGATCTGCAAGCTGATATACCGGTAGTCAAGCGCGCGACGGTATTTTCGGTATTGAAAATTGCCAGGGTAGTGATGTCGTTCATGGCGTGGACGAGGTCGTTTCGGGACCCTCAGCCTACCCATGGCACTGCAAAAACCTGTCAAAAAGTCCCAGCTTTGTCCCAGTTTGTTCAGTGCGCTATAGAAATCAACGACTTACTGGTCCCCTCGACAGGAATCGAACCTGTATTTAGCACTTAGGAGGCACTCGTTCTATCCATTGAACTACAAGGGGAGCCGGGATTGTAGGGCCTGGCAAGGGCAGTTTTGGCGTGGTCGCCGGCCGGCGTGCAAATCTTGCTTTTGTAGTCCTGGGTGCAGCAAATGGATGGATTTTTGCTATTGAAAGCGTAGCTACTAGCGCAGTTTCTATCTGCGCGGGCGGCCTATTTTCTATGAATTTGTCCAGCGGTGCCGCTCGGCAGCGCCTTGTCCAGCGGCAGCTGCAGACCGGACTTCAGCCAGCCCAGGGTGACCGAGGTGCGGAAGCGGCGGATGTTGTCGTCGCCCTCGAACAGGCGCCGCGTCAGCGCCTCGTAGTCGGCCATCGAGGCGACGGTGACGATGAGCAGGTAGTCCGCCTCGCCGGTCACGCTGTAGCACTGCTGCACCGCGGGTTCAGCGGCGATGCGGGCGCGCATGGCGGCGGTGCGGTCGGGGCGTTCGTTCTCCAAGTGCAGCTCGATGATGATGGTCAGCGGCAGGCCGACCTTGGCCGCGTCTATCACGGCTACATTGGCGCGGATCACGCCGCTGTCTTGCAGCCGGCGAATGCGCCGCTGCACCGCTGGCGCCGATAGGTGCACCGCCTCGGCAATCGCGCGCTGGGGCACGCTGTTGTCCTTTTGCAGGATGTCCAGGATGGCGATGTCGAATGCGTCTAGGGGCAGGGCGGCGGACATATGGGTGGACGATGGTGAGCGAATCTTGCGTTTGTGGCCTGTTTTTACAGCGAAAACCAGCCATGCTGCGATTTATATTTTCACCCATGACTTTGACACGCTATCCACGGGTGATTCCTTTTTTGGCGGTTCTGGGCGCGGTGACGGCCCTGGGCATTGGCACCTCCTGGGCCAAGCAGCTTTTCCCTTTGGTGGGCGCGCAGGGCACGTCGGCCGTGCGCGTGGGCTTTTCGGCCCTGCTGCTATTGCTGCTGTGGCGGCCCTGGCGCTGGCATTTGTCGCGGGCCGATGCCATTTCCATTGCCAGCTATGGCGCCGCGTTGGGCGCGATGAACCTGATGTTCTACATGTCGCTGCGCACCTTGCCCTTTGGGCTGGCCGTGGCCATCGAATTTGCCGGGCCGCTGGCCTTGGCGATTGCCGCGTCGCGCCGGATGGTGGATTTTGTCTGGCTGGCGCTGGCCGCTCTGGGCCTGGGCATGCTGCTGCCCCTGGGCCTGAGCAGTAACGACCTGGACCCCACGGGCGTGCTGTACGCGCTGGGGACGGCGGTGCTGTGGGCCCTGTACATCGTGTTCGGCAAGCGGGTCGGCCATCTGCATGCGGGGCATTCGGTGTCGTTGGGCCTGCTGGTGGCGGCCATCGTGGTGGTGCCGGTGGGCGTTGTGCATGCCGGCGCGGCGCTGCTGTCGCCCACGGTGCTGTTGGTGGGCGTATGTGTGGCGGCGATCTCCAGCGCGCTACCGATCTCCTTGGAAATGGTGGCGATGAAGCGCCTGCCCAAGGAGGCCTTTGGCATCATGATCAGCATGGAGCCGGCAGTGGCCGCGGTGCTGGCCATGGGTCTGTTGGACGAGCACCTGAACCAGCGGCAGTGGCTGGCCATAGGCTGCATCATGGCCGCGTCCATGGGCAGTGCGGCCACTGCGCGGCGGCCACAGACCCATGCTTCGCAGGTGGTCGCTGCTTAGAACGTGAACACGTTCTCAGCTTCAGTCGTAGGTGAGCGTGAAGATCAGGTCGATCGCGCTTTGTTCGCCGGTCTGGCCGCGCAGGGTGAAGCGTTTGCTCAGGTCGTAAAAGATGTAGAGCGTGCCCAGCGTGCCGGCCAGGCTGTGCTCGTAGGCAACGTAGAAGTCGCGCGACAGGCGTTTGCCGAATGTGACGGCGGCAGCGGTGGTGGTTCCGTCGGTCTTGGTGCCGCTGCCGCTGAACGATAGCTCGTCCAGGCCCAGCGCCGATGCCAGTCCGCCCGAGATGCCCTTGCCATTGCCGCCTAGCAGGGCCAGCGCTGCCTGCTGCAGCACGGCGGCTTCTGCGCCACCGTTGGCGGCGCTGCGTCCCAGCACCAGCCAGGCGAGTTTTTCGGCATCGGACAGGTCGGAGTCGGAATACAGGCGCACCCGAGGCGCCAAGGCGGTGCCGGTGATTTGTACCCCCACGCGCACGCTGAGGTTGGGGCGGATCGCCAGCACGTCCAGCGACGGGTTATCAAAAGGCCCGTTGAAGCGCAGGATGCCTTCCTCAATATCCAGGTTCTGGCTGTAGGCGCGGTAGCTGCCGCGCACGGTGCGCAGCTCGCCGGTGACGCGCGGGCCGGCCAGGGTGGGGCCGGCCCGCAGCTTGAGCTGGCCGGTGAGCCGGGTGTCCAGGCCGCGCCCGACCAGGCGGAAGTCGTTGCCCAGGTCCAGGTCCAGCGTGATGTCGGGCGTATTCTTGGAGGCTGTGGGTGTGGCCGCCGTGGTAGCTGTGGCCCCGGTGCTGCGGGTGCGCACCACCACGTCGCCGCCCAGGCTGGGGGCGGTTTCATCGGGCAGGATGAACAGCGCCTGGTCGGCCTTCAGTGCGCCCTGCAGGCTGAGCTTGCCTTGCTCCAGATGGGCTTGCAGCTTGCCGGAGATCGACAGGCGCCGGTCGGCCCGGGCCGAGACGCGTAGAGCCTGCGCCTGGGCTTGCAGGTCCAGCTGGATGCCAGCCGGAGCCACGCTGGACCAACGGGCGAAGCCGGTGGCGGTCAGCGTACCGCCGTCGCTGCCTGCCGGTGCGGCCGTGCCACCGGTGGGTGCGCCGCGCAGGCTGAATTCGTTGATGTTCAGGCGCTGGCCTTCCAGCGTGGCGCGGAAGCGGCCGTCGCGCAGTTCTATGCCTTCCACCACCGAGCGCAGCGCCAGGTCGTCGGCCTGCAGCGTACCGGCCCATTGCGGTGCCTGGCGGGTGCCGCTGAGTGTGGCGTTGGCGGCCAGCGTGCCGCGCATGCGCCAGCCGGGTGGGGCCAGCACGGACCAGATGCCGACCCGGGGCAACTCTGCGCGCACGCTGCCGCTGAGTGGCGCGTCGGCCGGCCAGGTCCAGCCGCTATCGCTGTTGTTGATTTGTGTGCCGAGGTTGGCCTCGATCTGGCCGGCGCGCTCGCTGTCCCAGCGCAGGCTGGCGCGCAACTGGTTGCCATTGCTGCGTAGCCCCACGCTGGCGGTACGGATGCCGGCGCTGATGGTGCTGGCCGTGTTGGCGGAGCCCGCGCGTGCGGGGCCGGTGTCGTCGCTGGTCTGCAGCAGGATGTCGCCGCTGCGCCGGCTGAGGTTGGCGCTGATCTGCAGGGTCTGGGCGGCCTGGATGTCCCAGTCGCCGTCCAGCACCAGGTCGCCCTTCAGTCCTAGTTGTGCCAGTTGGCCGCTGCTGGCGGCCAGGGTTTCCAGCCAGCCCATGGTGATGCCTTGCACGCTGCCCTGGGTGCGCAGCCGGGTGTGCGCGCCATCCTGGACCCAGGCTACGGGCTGCCAGCTGATGCGTGCGCTGCCCGGTGCCGGACCGGTCAGGCTGGCGGTGCCGGCGGCGGCGTCCAATGCCGTGGTGCCGGCGCTACGGGCCAGTTTCAGGGCTAGTGGCTGGTCCAGCTGCAGCCGCCACGGCCCGGGCCGGGTACTGTCCTGCAGCTGGAGCACCAGACTGGCGATACGGGCCTGCCACTGGTTGGGGGCGGAAAGGTCGGCACTGGCGCGGCTGTCCAATTTCAGCTGCTGGGTGCCGGTGGCCAGTTCGGCCTGTAGTTGTAGGTCCAGCGCTTGCAGCCTGCCGGACAGGTCCAGCTTGCCATTGCGCAGCAAGATGGGGTCGCCGCTAGCGGGGCGCAGCTCCAGCGTGGGCAAGCTCAGTTGGGCTTGTAGGTCCAGTCCATTGGTGCCTGATTTTTGTGCGGAGCCTGTGGGATTGGCCCAGCCGCCGGTCCAGTGGCCGCTCAGGTCGGCCTGGCCCTTGATGGCCAGGTTTTGCAGGTTGGTGGCAAGGCCGGGCAGGCGGGCCAGCCACTGGGTGGTGGCTGCGGCGTCGGTGACGTGCAGGCTGACATTGCCCGCGCCCTGCTGGGCGCTGAGGTTGCCTTGCAGGTCGGCCTTGGCGCCGGGCAGGCTCAGCTGTAGCTGCCCTTTGGCCGCGCGGCTGGCCAGCGTCAGGTCCAGTTGGCCCTGCAGTTGCGCGTCGTCGGTCTGCAGCTGTAGGGTGGCCAGGCTGAGCGTGCCTTGGGCCCAGCGGCCTACGGCACGTGCCTGCTGTATGCGCAGGCCGTTCAGGGCCGAGCGCGCGGGCGCTGCACCAGCAGGTTGCAAGGCGGCGGTGAAGCTGATGGCGGCGCTACGACTTTGTGCACTGAGCTGGCCGTTCAGCGGCGCCGGGTCCAACTTGGTATGTAAGGCCGAGGGGGTGATGCGCTGCAGCTCGGCCTGGGCAGTCCAGTCGTTGCTGGCCGTGCCGTCCAAATGGTTTTGCAAATGGCCTTGCAGATGCAGGCTGCCCTGGCCCAGCTGGGCGGTTAGCGACTGCACCACCCAGGCACCCTGTTGAAACTGCAGCTGGGCACGTGCGCTGTCTACCGGAATACGGCCCTTGTCCCAAGGGCCGCTGAGGCGGTTGTCCACGGCTGCGCTGGCGTTCCAGCGGCCGCCTGGCGTGCTGGACGCATCGGGCGTGACCTGGGCGCTGCCGCTTAAGCGGGTTTGTGGTGCCTCGGGCCAGAGCTCGACCAGGTTGAGGTCCTGAAACTTCGCCTCGGCTTGGTGCAGTGGCTGTTCTGCCCAGGGGCGGACTTGCGCTGTCACGGTGGCTTGCAGGGGCTGTTGGGCTGCTTTGTCTGGCGTCAGCTGGGCCAGTACTTCCAGCTGGGCGTCCTGGCCGGCCAAGGGGCCTTGGGCGGAGGCGCTGGCTGCGATGTGCAAGGGGGCTTTGCTGCCTGGGATGCTGGTTTCCACCTGGCCCTGTAGCTTGGCCTCCAGGGCCATGGGGTTGCGTGCCTGCAGTTGGGCTTGCCCGCTGTACTGGCCGGATGCAATGCGCAGGCTGTCCAGCTTCAGCTGGTGCTGGCTGCCGTCATAACGGTAGCGGCCTGCCAGTTGGCTGGCCTGCAGCGCGGGCGGACCGGTCCATTGCAGGTCATTTACCGCAAATACCACATCTAGCTGCAGCGGCAGGACAAGTTCGGTCAGCGGCTTGCTGGGGGTGGTGGAGGGTGCTTGCGTGATGCGCAGCTGTGCCACGCGCAGTTGGCTGAGGTGCAGCTTGCGTTGCAGCAGGGGCTGGATCTGCCATTCCACCGCGATGTCTTGCGCATCTATGGTGATGTCCGGGCTTTGGTAATGCAGGCTGCCAATGTGGCCGCCCTGGCGCACCGAGCCGCTGACGTCGCGCACCTCCAGCGAATGGCCGGTCGGCAGATAAGGTGCCACCCGGCCCAGGGCCGTGGCCAGCGAGGTGTCGCCACCCAGCCAGAGCCAGATGCCGCCTGTCAGGGCCGCCACCAGGGCCAGCAGCGCCAAGGGCGCACCCAGCAGCCACAGCAGGCTTTTACGTGAAGGTCGCCAGATCGCCATCAGAAGCTGAACCCTACGCTCAGGTGTAGCCGCATCTTGTGGGTGGCCAGGCCGTAGGCCAGGTCGATCTGTACCGGGCCAACCGGGCTGCGCCAGCGCACGCCGGCGCCCACGCCGACCTTGGTTTCCAGCGAGCCGATGGTGTTGGCCACCGCACCTGCATCGGCGAACACCGCGCTTTCCCACTCGGTGGTGCGGCCGTTGTAGACGATGGGGCGCTGCCATTCCAGGCTGCCGGAGGCCATGTAGCGCCCGGCGCTGACCGTGCCGTCCGCGGCCACGATACCGATGCTGTGGTAGCTGTAGCCGCGCACGGTGGTGTCGCCGCCGGTCAGGAATTCCTGGGTGCTGGGCACGTTGGCGCTGGCCTTGGCCACCACGGCACCACCTTCTGCGCGCATGGCCAGCCGACCCAGGCGCATGGACGGGCCATCCGCCGGCAACAGGCGGCTCAGCGGGAAGTAGCCCAGCCAGCGTGTCAGCACCCGGGTGAAGGGCTGGCGGTCACTGCCCAAGGTCAGACCCTGGCCTAGTTCTACGGCCACGCCGTAGCCCGATGTGGGGGTGCGGATGTCGTCAAAGTTGCGCTGCGTCCAGGCGTAGTTGGCACTGATGGCGCTGGCCGTGCTTTGGGGTTCGGAGTCGGTGGTCGTGGTGGCCTGGTCGTACTGCAGGTAGATATTGCGGTCGATGTGGTCGTTGATTTGCGTGCGGCCGGCGCGCAGGCGTTGGCTGTTGGTCACGGTGCCGCTGACGGCTTCGCGCTCCAGCTGCGCGGAGGTGACCCAGCGCCAGCTGCGCTCGTCGGGGTGCGAAGTGAGTTCGGTGCCCAGCGTCTGGGTCTTGTGGTCGAGCGACAGCTTGGAGACGCCGCGCCAGCCAATCCAGGGTAACTGGTGGTGCGTGTGTTCGGCGGATATACGGGGCCCGCTGTCGGTGCTGAAGCCCACGCCCAGCACCAGCTTTTGCAGCTTGGCCTCGCGCAGTTGCGCAACTACGGGGGCGGCTGCGGGGTCGCCGGCGGTGTCCAGCGTGAGAAAGACCGAGTCGAAGTAGCCGCTGTCGGCCAGGCGTTGCTGGGCCTGCAGCAGCTGGGCCTGGGTGTAGTCTGAACCGCTGGGCAGTTGGGCCAGGTTGCGCACCAGGTCGGCGTCGTAGCGTTCCAGGCCACGTATCTCCATGGCGCCAAACCGGTATGCCGGTCCCGAGGCCAGAGTGACCTCCAGGCGTGCCTGGTGGGTGTCGGGATCGATGTCGGCCAGGCTGTTCTGGATTTCGCCGGTGGGAAAGCGCTGCACGGTCAGGCTGCGCAGGGCCTGGGTCTTGGCGTCGTCCCAGCCGTCCTGGGTAAAAGTGTCGCCAGGGTGCAGCTGCCAGTCGGCGCGTATGCTTTCGCGCAGGGGGGCGCTGTCGGGGTCGTCGGCCAGCGGGCCGCTGAAGTCTATGTGGACCTCGCTGATGCGGGTCGGCACACCGGGGTCCACAGTCAGCACCACTTCGACCGGGGCCGTGGGACTTTGTGGGGTGTCTACCGTGGTCAGCGTGACCGTAGGTGCAAAGTAGCCGCGCGTGGCCAGCAGGTCCCGGGCATTGCGCTCTGCGGCTTGCAGCAGGCGCGTGAGTTCGGTGGCGTCCAGGTCGGTCAGGCTGCGGTAGCGCTGCAGCTCCAGGTGGCGCGTGAGCATGTCGGTCAGATTGGCGGGCGCGTTGATGCGCAGGTCAAACGCCGATTTGGCAGGGGTTTGTGCCCATGCAGCAGTTCCTGCAAAAGCCCATGCCCAGAGGGTGATCAATATAACTTTGCGCAGCATCCGTCTACTTGGAAAGCAAGCGCATGGCTTCTTCTAGGCCTTTGAGCGTCAGGGGGAACATGCGTTGGCCCATCAGTTGCTGGACGATGGCAATGCTTTGGCGGTATTGCCACAGGCCTTGGGGTTCGGGGTTGATCCAGGCGAATTGGGGGAAGGCGCGGGTCAGGCGCTGCAGCCATTCGGCACCGGCTTCTTCGTTGTTGTATTCCACGCTGCCGCCGGGCTGCAGGATTTCATACGGGCTCATGGTCGCGTCGCCGATGAAGATCAGTTTGTAGTCTTTGTTGTACTTGTGCAGGATGTCCCAGGTGGCGAATTTTTCGCTGTAGCGGCGGCGGTTGTGCTTCCACATGAAGTCGTAAACACAGTTGTGGAAGTAATAGAACTCCAGGTGTTTGAACTCGCTTTTGCTGGCGCTGAAGAGTTCCTCCACCCGCTGTACGTGTTCGTCCATGCTGCCGCCCACATCCATCAGCAGCAGCACTTTCACGTTGTTGTGGCGCTCCGGCACCATCCTGATGTCCAGGAAGCCGGCGTTGGCCGCGGTGCTGCGTATGGTGTCGGGCAGGTCCAGCTCGTCGGCATGGCCTTCGCGGGCGAACTTGCGCAGGCGGCGTAGCGCGATCTTGATGTTGCGCGTGCCCAGCTCTTGCTGGTCGTCGTAGTCTTTGAAGGCGCGCTGGTCCCATACTTTCACCGCGCTTTTGTGGCGGCTTTTCTCCTGGCCTATACGTATGCCTTCGGGGTTGTAGCCGTTGGCGCCGAAGGGGCTGGTGCCTCCGGTGCCTATCCATTTGCTGCCGCCTTCGTGGCGTTCCTTCTGCTCTTCAAAACGTTTTTTGAGCGTTTCCATCAGCGCGTCCCAGCCCATTTTTTCGATCTGGGCTTTCTCTTCGGGGCTGAGGTCCAGCTCCAGATTTTTGCGCAGCCAATCCAGCGGGATGTTCTGTGTGAAGTCGGCCACCATCTCCACGCCCTTGAAGTAGGCGGCAAAAGCCTGGTCGAACTTGTCGTAGTGCTTTTCGTCCTTGATGAGGGTGGTGCGGCTGAGGTAGTAGAAGTCGTCTATGGATGTGCCGTCCTCGCTGGCTGGGCCGACCACACCTGCCTTCAGTGCTTCCAGCAGGCTCAGATATTCCTTGACGGAGACCGGTAGCTTGGCGGAACGCAGGGTGTAGAAGAAGTCGATCAGCATGGCGGTGGCAAGCAGGCTCAGGGGCGTGGCTTGTCCAACAGGTACCGCAGTTGTGCTTTGACCTCGGGCCATTCACCGCTGCGCAGGCTGTACATCACGGTGTCGCGGATGGTGCCGTCGCGCCGCACCGCATGGCCACGGATGACGCCGTCTTTCTTCGCGCCCAGGCGTTCGATGGCAGCTTGCGACGCGAAGTTGAAGTTGTCGGTGCGCCAGCCCACCACATGGCAGCCCAGGGTTTCAAATGCGTGTGTCATCAACAGCAATTTGGCCGTGGTGTTGACGTGGCTGCGCTGGCTGCTTTTGCCGTACCAGGTGTAGCCAATCTCCACGCGCTTCACAGCCGGCAGGATGTCGTGGTAGCTGCTGGTCCCCAATATGCGGCCAGTGGCCTCGTCTTTGACTACGAACGCGAAGCGGTTGCCATCGGTGCGCATCTTCAGGGCGGTCTCTATATAGCAGCGGGTGTTCTCGGGTTCGGGTACCGAGGTGACGCGGATGTTCCACAGTTCGCCATCGGCTGCGGCGGCTTGCAGGCCGGCTTCGTGCTGCAGTTCCATGGGTTCCAGCAAGACACCGCGGGCACGCAGGTTGACAGCTTGTACAAAACTCATTCCAAAACTCCTACTGTGGATGGCAAGGTTAGCGGTTGCGCTGGTTCATGAACACCAGCTTCTCAAATAGGCTTACATCCTGCTCGTTCTTCAGCAGGGCACCTACCAGGGGTGGTACTGCCACCTTATGGTCCTGGCTGTGCAGTGCCTCGGCCGAAATGTCTTCGGCGACCAGCAGCTTGAGCCAGTCCAGCAGCTCGGACGTGGATGGTTTCTTTTTCAAACCCGGCAAATTGCGTACGTCGTAGAAGGTCTTCATGGCCGCAGCCAGCAGCTCTTTCTTGAGGCCGGGGAAGTGCACGTCCACGATCTTCTGCATGGTGCCGGCGTCGGGGAACTGGATGTAGTGGAAGAAGCAGCGCCGCAGGAAGGCGTCGGGCAGTTCCTTTTCGTTGTTGGACGTGATGAACACCAGGGGGCGGTTCTTGGCACGGATGAGCTCGCGCGTCTCGTAGCAGTAGAACTCCATGCGGTCGATCTCGCGCAGCAGGTCGTTCGGGAATTCGATGTCCGCCTTGTCGATTTCGTCGATCAGCAGGGCCACCGGTTCGTCTGCGGTAAAGGCCTGCCATAGCACGCCCTTGACGATGTAGTTATGGATGTCCTTGACCCGCTCGTCGCCCAGTTGCGAATCACGCAGCCGGCTGACGGCATCGTATTCATACAAACCCTGTTGCGCTTTGGTTGTGGATTTGATGTGCCATTGCAGCAGGGGCATGCCCAAGGCGGCGGCTACTTCCTCGGCCAGCATGGTCTTGCCCGTGCCGGGCTCTCCCTTGACCAACAGCGGTCGTTTGAGCGTGGCCGCTGCATTGACTGCCAACATCAAATCCTGGGTAGCAACGTAATTGTCGGAGCCTTGAAACTTCATGGTGGGTGCAGAAGGATGGGTGGGATTGAATTACCGACGCATATAATCCGCGCACGTCGGCGAGCTTGATGTACAAGCTTGTTTCTCCCCCAGATTGTGCGCGCAAAAAATGAATAAATTATTGACCACGGTGTTGACGTTTGCAGTAGCTTCGGTGGGTACTCTGGTGAGTGCACAAGACATTGTGGGAGATGCCAAAGCGGGGCATGCCAAGGTGGACATGTGCATTGGCTGCCACGGCATCAAGGGCTACCAGGCCAGCTTCCCCGAAGTGCACAAGGTGCCCATGATTTCCGGGCAGGGCGCAAAGTACATCATCTCTGCGTTGAACGCCTATAAGAAGGGCGACCGCAAACACCCCACCATGCGCGGCATCGCCGATTCGCTCAGCGACCAGGACATGGCGGACGTGGCAGCCTATTACAGCAGCCTGGGTGTGGTGGAGGGCGCAACGCTGCCAGCCAAGCCCACCGTGCAGCCCTCTGCCCAGGTGACGGCATTGCTGACCAAGGGCGCTTGCGTGTCCTGCCACGGTGACAATTTCTCCAAACCTATCGACCCCAGCTATCCCAAGATTGCGGGTCAGCATGCGGACTATCTTTATGTTGCTTTGAAGGCGTACAAGACCGAGGGAAATCCCTTGGTGGGACGCGGCAATGCCATTATGGGCGGCGTGGCTAAGCAGTTTTCCAATACCGAACTGAAGGCCTTGGCTTCGTATGTGCACTCGCTGGACAGCGAGCTGAAGGTCGTGCCGCAGTCGCGCTTCCGTTAAGTCTGCCTAGGTCACAAAAAAGCCCGCTGTCGCGGGCTTTTTTGATGGTTGCTGAAAGTGGTGTCTTGGGTGCCCAGGACTTCAATCCCGTGTTGCCTGGCGCTGCACACAGGCGATATAGGCTTCGCCATCGGGCGGGCGGCCGGCGCGCTGGCTTTCCCACAGCATCTGGCCCAGGCAGTCCATGGTTTCGTGGTGCGCCGCGTGCAGCGAGTCGCGCCGCCGCGTCAGCAGCTCCACCGCCTGGCGTATGCCGCGCGGCTGGTCGATGGAACATTGCTCGCTGATCGACAAGTGCATGGACAGGTGCAGAAAGGGGTTGGTCGCGCCCGCCTCCAGATCGTAATTTCGGGCCAGGGCGGCATCCAGATCCTGCAGATCGGCATGGTATTCAGGATGCTCGTCCATCCATTGGCTTGCTATGGTTTCAATAGCTTCTAGTGCTTGACCTGCCTTCGCCTTGGCGTAAACAGTACAGAAAAATCGGCGAACATCGGCTTGCGAGGGATTGAACATGGCGCCAAGCCTACCACGGCCAAACCGGGGCGTTGTCGCTCAAGCTCCGCGGCAGTTTGTGCGCATGGATTCCGTTCGCGTGGCGGGGTTTGTTGGATGCGCGCAACTTCGCGGTGTCATCGCTGTTCTTGAGCGTGGCGTTAGTAAAGCTGTGGATGGAGTTTCGATTCGCCACAGCTTTCTGGATGCTGGGTAGGCTGTTTACTGGTAAGCAGCAGCTGCAAGACACTGTAAAGTAGGCGCTGCAGTTGCATGAATATGTCGCAAGGATGTGGCTTGTATACAGTTGAACCAAGGGAAACTCGCTAGGTCGCTGTGTAAAAGTGCCTTGCTCTCTGCATGGCTATGGAATTAAATGGTTACATCTGTTACTTGAATACCTGATTCCATCTCCGGAGATACCATGGACCAGACGGGGCGCCTCTACAAAATCGACCAGCTACTGCGCCAACACAAGGTCATCAGCTTCGCTGCGCTGCAGGATGAACTGAAAGTATCCCGTGCAACGCTGAAGCGTGACCTGGACGACCTGCGCAAACGGCTGAAATTGCCCATTGAATGGAGCCGCGCTGCGGGCGGTTACCGGCTTGCGGCATTGCAGGAGCCCAGAACCAGTGCCCATGAGCTGCCGGGCCTGTGGTTTTCACCGGCTGAGATCCAGGCCTTGCTGACCTTGCAGCATCTGTTGGCCTGCCTGGATACCGGGGGGCTGATACTCAACCCCGTGTCCGAGGCCGAGCGCCTGATGGCACTTTTGCAAAGCGACAACGTCGAGCTGCAGGAGCTGCGTGAGCGCGTGCGTATCGTCGGGCTCGAGCGGGAACCAGCTACGCCGCGGTACTTTGAGCGTGTGGGCCAGGCCCTGGTGCGGCGCAAGCGCCTGTTGCTGACCTATACCAAGGGCGAGCTCACGCTGGTGGGATGTGAGGTTTCGCCTCTGCGGATGGTGTCGTACCAGGGCGTCTGGTACCTGGAGGTGTGGTGCCACGGCCATAGCGCGCTGCACAGTGTGGAGGTGGCGGCCATCATCGA
The DNA here is from genome assembly GCF_059421805.1 of Rhodoferax sp. GW821-FHT02C08. Lineage (NCBI taxonomy): Bacteria > Pseudomonadati > Pseudomonadota > Betaproteobacteria > Burkholderiales > Comamonadaceae > Rhodoferax > Rhodoferax sp. GW821-FHT02C08. The sequence continues at coordinate 55,513 of NZ_JBWKVR010000005.1, read as the reverse complement.
TGTGCAGGTGCTGGGCACCGGCGCGGTGGACATGGGCGCTGACAAGCTGGATGCGGCTTTTGGCCCGCTGTACGGCATCTACCCCAGTGGCAGGGTGCGTTGGGCGCGGCTGCAGTTTGGGGCGGAGCATGCGGCGGAGGCGGCGCACTTGCAGTGGCATTCCCAGCAGCAGGGCCGCGTTCAGCAGGACGGCAGCTATCTGCTGCGCGTGCCTTACATGGACCATCGGGAACTGATGAGCGACATCCTGCGCCACGGCGCACGTTGCGTGGTGCTCGGCCCGGCCAGCCTGCGCCAGGTGCTGGCCGACGAGGTGGCCAAGATGGCCGCCGCTTACCAGGCGGCGGCGCCGCTGGATGAGCCCGAGGTGGTCGAGTAAAAACGGTCTGGGCCTCAGTGCCCCCGGGTTTTGGCCCGGCGTTGCGCCTGTTCTTCCCGCTCCTGGGCCATTTGCTCCTCTAGCTGCTGGCGGCCTTCGGTGGCCACGGCGATCAGCTTGTTGCGGTCTTTGCGGTGCGGGTACATCTGCTCGAACAACCCGATGTTGTGCCGCCGAAAGCGCATGGCCTGCTGCCGCGCCTCGTGTGGCGGGTAACCCACCAGCTCCAGCACCGAACGCGCGCTACGCAGGCTGGACTCGAACAGTTCACGCTCTACCCGCTGCACACCCCGGTCGCGCAGCGCATACCAGTGGGGCACGTCGCGGGCCCGGGCGACGATCTCCAGGTTGGGGAAGTGCTCGCGTGCGATGTCCACGATCTTCAGGCTCTGCTCCTTGTCGTCCACCGCCACGACCAGGATCTTGGCGGTGGCAGCGCCCGACAGGCGCAGCAGGTCCAGTCGGGTGGCGTCGCCGTAAAACACGCGAAGGCCGAACTGGCGGATGGTCTCCACCATTTCCGCGTCATGGTCCAGCACGGTGGCGCCTATGCCCTCGGCCAGCAGCATGCGGCCCACGATCTGGCCGTAGCGGCCAAAACCGGCAATGATGATGGGCGCCTCTTGCTGCTCGGTCAGCTCTTCCAGCTGCGGCCCGCCGCGCTGCGCCAGGCGTGGCAGCAGCAGTTTGTCGATGGCCAGCAGCAGCAACGGGCTGACCAGCATCGATACTGCCACCGAGCCGATCAGCAGGGACGAGGTCTGCGCAGAAAACACCTGGGCCGCCGTGGCGGTCTGGAACACCACGAAGGCAAATTCACCGCCCTGCGCCAGTAGTACGGTGAACACCGGTCGCTCCTGGAAGGGCACGCCCATGGCCTTGGCGATGGCGTAGATCACCAGCAGCTTGGCCAGCAGAAAGCCGGCCACGATGGCCGCCATCAGCCCCGGCGAACGCAGCAGCACGCCAAAGTCCACGCTCATGCCCACGGCAATGAAGAACAGGCCCAGCAGCAGGCCCTTGAAGGGCTCGATATCGGTCTCCAGTTCGCGCCGGTACTCGCTCTCGGCCAGCAGCACGCCAGCCAGAAAGGCACCCAGCGCCATCGACAAGCCTACCGACAGCATCAGCGAGGCAATGCCAACCACCAGCAGCAAGGCGGCCGCGGTGAAGATCTCGGGCGTCTTGCTGCGCGCAATCCAGTGGAACAGCGGGCGCAGCAGCAGCCGGCCACCCAACACAATTCCGGCGATGACTGCTATTGTTTTAAGAGCTGCCAGCGCAGGTGATATATGCGCTAGCGCATCATTTTCTTCAGAAATGGCGCCCAGCAGCGGCAGCAGCGCCAGGATGGGGATGGCCGCCACGTCCTGGAACAGCAGGATGGAAAACCCCGCCTGCCCGCTGCGCGTGGGCAGCAGATTACGTTCGCCAAACACCTGTAGCGCAATTGCCGTGCTGGACAGGGCCAGGCCCAGCGCCGCTACCAGGGCGATGCGCCAGGGTGCCCCGGCCGCCATGCCGCCCAGCAGTATCACCACGGCGCAGCCCAGCACCTGGGCCGAGCCCCAGCCGAAGATGGGGCGACGCAGGCTCCACAGGCGCTTGGGTTCCAGCTCCAGGCCGATCAGGAACAGCATCAGCACCACGCCGAATTCGGCGAAATGCAGGATGTCCTGCACCTCGGTCACCAGGCCCAGACCCCAGGGCCCGATGACGATGCCGGCGGCCAGGTAGCCAATGATGGAGCCCAGGCCCAGGGCCTTGCTCAGCGGCACGGCGATGACCGCCGCGCTCAGGTAGACAAAGCTGTTTACCAGCCAGGAGGGAGCGTGTTCCATGGGATATCAGATGTCCGTTGCGGCTTCGGGCCAATGGGGGTAGTGCTGCAGGCGCTGGCGGAACTGCGCGATATGCGCCAGCACCTCTTGCTTGCCCGCGCTGTGGGCGCTGTGCAGCACCAGCGGCGGCAGAAAGCGCATGCCGCACAGAGCGGCGGTGTGCCGGTAGGGCGGCAGGAAGGCATCGAAATCCGACGCCTGCTTGCCGCTGGGTTGGTACGAGCCCTCCTGTCCGCCAGTGGTCAGCACCAGCCACAAGGCCTTGCCACGCAGCGCGGTACCGGGCGCGCCCTGGGGCGCGGTTTCGTCGCTGCCCGCAGACACCACGCCATAGGCCCAGCCGTAGGTCAGCACCTCGTCAAACCACAGTTTTTGCAGCGCGGGCATGGAGTACCACTGTATGGGGTGCAGCAGCACCAGCAGGTCGGCCGCCTCCACGCGGGCTTGCTCGGCCGCCACGTCGATGCTGTAGTCGGGGTAGTTGGCGTACAGGTCTTGCACCTCCAGGTGCTGGCCGTCGGCGGTGTCGGCCAGGGCCCGCGCCGTGTCCAGCAGATGCTGGTTGACGCGCGAGGCGCGCCAGTTCGGGTGGGCGGCCAGCAGGTAGATGCGGGGTGGGGTGTTGTCGGGGGGCGCTGGGTCGGCTGAATTGGGGTTGGAACTGGCTTCGTGCATGCCGCTAACATAGCAAATTCTCAACCAGGAGTTCTCCATGCCCATCGTTGTTGTCGCCAGCCCCAAGGGCGGCGTCGGTAAATCTACCTTGGCCACCCAGATTGCGGGCTACTACGCCTCCCAGGGGCATGCAGTGCTGCTGGGAGATGCCGACCCGCAGCAGTCGTCCCGCCTTTGGCTGGACTTGCGTCCGGAGCATGCGGCGCCCATCACCGCCTGGGATGTGGCCTCCGACGAGATCGACAAACCGCCCAAAGCCAGCAAAGCCGATGGCTATGTGGTGCTGGACACGCCCGGCGGCCTGGACGGCAAGCGTTTCAAGGACGTGATGAAGCTGGCCGACAAGATCGTCATCCCGCTGCAGCCCAGTGTGTTCGACATCTTTGCCACGCGCAAATTTCTGGACCGGCTGGCCGAGCACCGCCGCATCGACAAGATGCAGGTCGGCCTGGTCGGCATGCGGGTGGATGAGCGCACCCTGTCGGCCGACCGCCTGCGTGAATACCTGGACGGCCTGGAAGTGCCGGTGCTGAGCCATCTGCGCGATACGCAAAACTATGTGCATCTGGCCGCCGGCGGCCTGAGCCTGTTCGATGTGGCGCCCAGCCGGGTTGAAAAAGACCTGGAGCAGTGGAAGCCCCTGGCTGCCTGGCTGGACGCCTGAGCCATTTGAAAACCTTCGCCACTTTCGCCGAGCTGGCCGCTGCGGTGGGCCAGGAGATTGCCGTCAGCGACTGGACGCTCATCACCCAGGCCCAGGTGCAGCAGTTTGCCGACGCCACGGGTGACCAGCAGTGGATACACGTGGACGTGGAGCGGGCCAAGGCGGGACCCTTCGGCGGGCCGATCGCGCACGGTTTTTTGACGCTGTCGCTGCTGCCGCGCCTGCTTGACAGCTCGTTTGCCATCACCGAGTCGCGCATGGCGGTGAACTACGGCCTGAACAAGGTGCGCTTCATCCACCCCGTGCCCGTGGGCAGTCGCCTGCGTGCACGCCTGAAGCTGCTGGCCTGCACGCCACTGGCTGAGCCGGGCGTGCAGATCGTCCTGGAGGCGACGCTGGAGCTGGAAGGCCAGGCTAGGCCGGCCTGCGTGGCCGAGTCGCTGGTGCGCCACTATGCCTGAACGGATTTATAAGAAATAGGCCGATAACGCAGGTTTTACCTGCGCAGGTAGCTATTTATTTGATAGCTATTGAAAGCCGCACTGGCGCCAGGCCTCGAATACCGTCACAGCTACGGCGTTGGACAGGTTCAGGCTGCGCTGGCCGGGCCGCATGGGCAGCTTCAGGCAATTCTGGGGGCTGAAGGCGGCGCGCACGCTCTCTGCCAGGCCCTTGGTTTCTGAGCCGAACACCAGCCAGTCGCCGGGCGCGAATGCGCAGTCGAACACATTGCCCGTGCCCTTGGTGGTCAGCGCGAACAGGCGCTGCGGGTCGGGCTGGGCGGTGGCCAGAAAGCTGGGCCAGTCGGCGTGGCGGGTTAGCGTGGTGTACTCGTGGTAGTCCAGCCCGGCGCGGCGCATATGCTTGTCGTCCATGGAGAAGCCCAGCGGCTCCACCAGGTGCAGATTGCAGCCGGTATTGGCCGCGAGGCGGATGACGTTGCCGGTGTTCGGCGGGATTTCAGGTTCGACCAGGACGATGTTCAACATGCCTGGATTATCCTGTCGCATCCCCTTCTTTTTGACGCCCCATGAAAACCATAGACCTGCGCAGCGACACCGTCACCCGTCCCACCACCGCCATGCAGGCCGCCATGCTGGCCGCACCCCTGGGTGACGACGTGTTTGGCGACGACCCCACGGTGAACCTGCTGCAGGACAGCCTGGCCGAGCGCCTGGGCTTTGAGGCCGGCCTGTTCTGCCCCACCGGCACGCAGAGCAACCTGATTGCCTTGATGACCCACTGCCAGCGCGGTGACGAATACATCGTCGGCCAGGAGGCCCATTGCTATAAATGGGAGGCGGGTGGCGCAGCCGTGCTGGGCAGCATCCAGCCCCAGCCGCTGGACAACGCGCGCGACGGCAGCATTCCGCTGGAGCGCATCGCCGCCGCCATCAAACCCGACGACGTGCACTACGCCCGCACGCGCCTGCTGGCGCTGGAGAACACCATCGGCGGCAAGCTGCTGCCGCAGGACTATGTGGACGCGGCGGTGGCCCTGGCCCATGGGCGCGGCTTGCAGTGCCATCTGGACGGGGCGCGCTTTTTTAACGCCGTTGTGGCCTCGCAGCAGCCCGGCGAGGTGTTGATACAGACCGAACGCCGACTCATCGCCGGATTTGACTCGGTCAGCATCTGCCTGAGCAAGGGCCTGGGTGCGCCGGTGGGATCGGTGCTGCTGGGCCGCAAGGACTTCATCGCCCAGGCGCGGCGCTGGCGCAAGATGTTGGGCGGCGGCATGCGCCAAGCCGGCGTGCTGGCGGCCGCCGGCCTGTACGCGCTGGAGCACCACGTGGCGCGCTTGGCCGATGACCATGCCAATGCCCGCCTGCTGGCCGAGTTGCTGGCGGGCGTTCCTGGCTTGCAGGTGGATGCCGGGCCGACCAATATGGTGTTCTTGCACGTAGCTGCCGAGCAGGCCCAGGCACTGGTGGAACACCTGAAGGCCCAGCAGGTGCTGGCCACCGGCTTGTATACCCTGCGCCTGGTCACCCACCTGGACGTGTCGCAAGACGATGTGCGCCGCGTGGCACAGGTGGTGCGGGCTTTCTTCGAGCGCTAATCTACAGGTGTGCGCGCCACCACCAGGCCGGTGATATGCGTGGCGCCGGCCTGGCGCAGCACGGCCGCCGCCCCAAACAGCGAGGCACCGCTGGTCATCACATCGTCCACCAGCACCACCCGTTTGTCCCGCAGGCTGTGGGCCCGCAAAGGTTCTACGGCGAAAGCGCCTTTGACGTTGCGCAGGCGGTCGGTGCGGCTCAGCGCGGGCTGGGGTGCGGTATGCCGGGTGCGCAGCAGCAGCCGTGCATCGGTTTTGTGCGGCGCCAGGTGGCGCGCCAGTTCCAGCGATTGGTTGAAGCCGCGTTCGCGCAGACGCTCTGCCGACAAAGGCATGGGCAGCAGCACATCACAGCGTTCCAGCGCGGGTTCCACCCAAGGGCTGTGGCGCAGCAGATCGGCCAGCGTAGCGGCCCAACCCACGTGCTGCTGGAATTTGTAGCGCGCAATGCACTGCGACCAGGGATAGGCATAGTCCACCGCCGCCAGGCAGGCATCCACTGGAGGTGCTTGCCGCAGGCAGCTACCGCATTGGCCCACGCCCTCGGGCACGACCAGGGCGCAGGTGGTACAGCGCAGGCGCGGCTGGGCGAAGCGGGCCACGCAGGCGCCGCACACCGGCTGGCTGGGCCAGGCCCGGCAGACGGCGCACTGGCTGGGCAAAAGGGTTGCTGCCCGGTGGATAAGCGCGCGGAACATGGCCTCAATATACTAGCCGGCTAGCCTATGACGACCCAACTTCCGCCCACGATTGACCCCGCCGCCGCCGCCCGCTGGGCCCGCCTGCCCGCCACAACGTCCCCTTGGTTGCACGAGGAGGTGGCCCGGCGCATGGAGGACCGCCTGCAGTGGATCAAGCTGCAGCCGCAGGCCTGGGCCCACTGGGAGCCGGTGCGCGGCGGCCTGGAGGCCCATGCCAAGCTCACAGCCCGCTACCCGGATGCTGCGTGTTATGTGGTGGAGGCGCACGAAAATCAAGCGCAGGCAGCTATTCAATCTGTAGCAAAACCGTGGTGGAATCCGGGCCGCTGGACGGCACCCCCCCAGCATGCCCAGTTGCCGCCCGATGGCAGTGTGCAGATGCTGTGGGCGAATATGCTGTTGCATTCCGCGCCCGACCCCCAGGCCCTGATCGCGCAGTGGCACCGCGCTTTGGCCGTCGATGGCTTTCTGATGTTTTCCTGCCTGGGGCCGGACACCGTGCAGGAGCTGCGCAGTGTCTATGCTGCCCAGGGCTGGCCGCTGCCGGGCCACCAGTTCACCGATATGCATGACTGGGGTGACATGCTGGTGCACGCGGGCTTTGCCGAGCCGGTGATGGACATGGAGCGCATCCGGCTGACGTATGAGAACCCACAGCGTCTGCTGCAGGACCTGCGCTCGATCGGCCGCAACCTGCATCCCCAGCGCTTTGCGGGTTTGCGTGGTAAGGCCTGGCGCGCGCAACTGGAGGCCGCGTTGGCACGTCAATTGGCCAGTGCTGCGGAGCAGGGGCGGCTGCCGCTGACGTTTGAGCTGATCTATGGCCACGCGCTGAAGCCTGCACCCAAGCTGCGGGTCAGTGCCCAAAGCGCGGTTTCGCTGCGAGACATGCGCGATATGCTGCAGAGAGCCAAGCCTGGCGCGGCATGATGGTTTCTAGGTAGGCCGCCAGCGGGAAAGGCGGGCTACAATGAAAATGAAAAAACATATGGGTATCTTCCCACGCAGCTAAGCCCATCGGAAAGTGACAGTCAAGTCGTCCGAAGGGCTTAATTTTGTGAGTGCCATCCGTGTCGAATCTGGTATTTCGCTTCGCCACCGTTTCCGGCCAGAACATCCACTGGTTTCTGAAGCGTAATTGTTCGGTCACTCCGACCCAGCTGGCTTGGCTGTACGCGTCGATCTGTGTGGTGTCTTTGGGGATTGCGTCCTTTTTCTGGATGCAGGGTGCCAAGTTGGTATTGCCTTTTGCGTGGCTGGAGCTGGCGGCCGTGGGTATTGCGTTCCTGGTGTATGCCCGCCATGCCACCGATGGCGAGAAGATTTCGTTGCAAGGTCCCCGTCTGGTGGTTGAGTTGGAAAATGCGGGCCGACTGGAGCGAGCTGAGTTTCACCGTGAATGGGTCAGAATCGAACCCAAAACAGGTGACCGGTCCTTGATAGAGGTGTCCGGCCAGGGGTGTTCGGTAGAGGTAGGGCGGTATGTGCGTCCAGAGTTGCGGTCCGCGTTGGCCCGCGAACTTCGCATGGCATTGCGCAGCGCTTGAGGGGGAGGTCCAGGGTTGCTTGGGCAGCGTAGACAAACTGGTTCTATTGAGAAGAAGTTAAAACGATGAAGATGATTCCTAACAAGTTGGCTTCACTCCTGCCCGCACTCGGCGTCTGGGTGGGCGCATGGTTCAGCACTGCTGCGCATGCGGTCAATGATCTACCCGGTGGCCCCGCAGTGCGGCAGTTGAATCTGGCCCCCGCAGTCACCAAGATCGCCGAAGAGCAGCAGTGGCTGCACTGGTTCATGCTCATCGTGTGCTGCGTCATCTTTGTTGCGGTCTTCGGGGTGATGTTCTATTCCATTTGGAAGCACCGCAAATCCAAGGGTTACAAGGCCGCCAACTTCCACGAGTCCGTAGTGGTAGAAGTGATTTGGACCATCGTGCCCTTCGTCATCGTGATCCTGATGGCGCTGCCGGCCACCAAGGTGGTCGTCGCCTTGAAGGACACCACCAATGCCGACCTGACCGTCAAGGTCACTGGTATGCAGTGGAAATGGGGCTACGACTACCTGAAGGGTGAGGGCGAAGGAATCGGCTTCGTGTCCACGCTGGACAGCAGCCAGCGCGCCATGTCCAACAATGGTGGCCCCAAGGCCAATGAAGTGGTGGACGACTACCTGCTGAAAGTGGACAACCCGCTGGTTGTGCCAGTGGACAAAAAGGTGCGCATCATCACCACCGCAGACGATGTGATCCATTCCTTTGGTGTGCCGGCTTTCGGTATCAAGCAAGATGCGATTCCCGGTTTTGTGCGCGACACCTGGTTCCGTGCGGAAAAGGTTGGTACCTACTATGGCCAATGTGTAGAGCTTTGCGGCAAGGAGCATGCCTACATGCCCATCCAGGTGAAGGTGGTGTCGGCAGAAGACTATTCCAAGTGGGTGGACGGCGAGAAAAAGAAGATGGCTGCCAAGGCCGATGATCCTTCCAAGGTCTGGACACTGGACGACATCTTCAAGCGCGGTGAAAAGGTGTATGCAGCCAATTGCGCAGCCTGCCACCAGGCCAACGGTAAGGGCGCAGGCCCGATCAAGCCACTGGATGGTTCGCCCAAGGTGTTGGATGCGGACAAGAGTCTGCAGATCATGACGGTGCTGAATGGGCAAAACAACGGTGCCATGCCTTCCTGGAAGCAACTCAGCGATACCGATATTGCAGCAGTCATCAGCTACACCAAAAACAACTGGTCCAACAAGACGGGCCAACTGGTGCAGCCGGCTGATGTCTTGGCTCTGCGCGGCAAATAAGCTGCTCTCGCAACGTACAGATTTCCAAGGAAAGCAAGATGAGCGCAGTTCTCCATCCCCACGAAGACCATGCCCACCACGACGGGCATGACCACCACGCACCTACGGGCTGGCGTCGGTGGGTTTTTGCGACCAACCACAAGGACATCGGTACCCTGTACCTGTTGTTCAGTTTCACCATGTTAATGGTGGGCGGCGTCCTGGCGCTGCTGATCCGCGCCGAGCTATTCCAGCCTGGTCTGCAGTTCGTGAATCCCGAGTTGTTCAACCAACTGACCACCATGCACGGCCTGATCATGGTGTTCGGCGCCATCATGCCGGCCTTTGTGGGCTTTGCGAACTGGATGATCCCGTTGCAAATCGGCGCCAGTGACATGGCGTTTGCGCGCATGAATAACTTCAGCTTCTGGCTGATGATTCCCGCCGCTGTGACGCTGGTCAGCTCGTTCTTCATGCCTGGCGGTGCGCCTGCCGCGGGCTGGACGCTGTATGCACCATTGACCCTGCAGATGGGCCCCAGCATGGATGCCGGTATTTTTGCGATGCACATTCTGGGCGCATCGTCCATCATGGGCTCGATCAATATCATCGTCACCATCCTGAACATGCGCGCACCCGGCATGACGCTGATGAAGATGCCGATGTTCTGCTGGACTTGGCTGATCACCGCCTATCTGTTGATCGCCGTGATGCCCGTGTTGGCCGGCGCCATCACCATGACGCTGACGGACCGCCACTTCGGTACCAGCTTCTTCAACCCCGCCGGTGGCGGTGATCCGGTGATGTACCAGCACATCTTCTGGTTCTTCGGCCATCCCGAGGTGTACATCATGATTTTGCCGGCCTTCGGCATCATCAGCCACATCGTGCCAGCGTTTGCACGTAAGAAGTTGTTCGGCTACGCCTCCATGGTCTACGCCACGTCTTCTATTGCGATCCTGTCGTTCATTGTTTGGGCGCACCACATGTTCACCACCGGCATGCCGGTGACAGGCCAGCTGTTCTTCATGTACGCCACCATGCTGATCGCCGTGCCGACCGCCGTGAAGATCTTCAACTGGATCGCCACCATGTGGCAGGGCTCGATGACCTTTGAAACCCCGATGCTGTTCGCTGTGGGCTTCATATTCGTGTTCACCATGGGCGGCTTCACCGGCCTGATCCTGGCGGTGGCGCCTATCGACATTCAGCTGCAGGACACCTATTACGTGGTGGCGCATTTCCACTACGTGTTGGTGGCAGGTTCGCTGTACGCCATGTTTGCCGGTTTCTATTATTGGTGCCCCAAGTGGACCGGTGTGATGTACAACGAACGCCGCGGCAAGATCCATTTCTGGTGGTCGCTGATAGCGTTCAACGTCACCTTCTTCCCGATGCACTTCTTGGGCTTGGCCGGTATGCCGCGCCGCTATGCGGACTACCCCATGCAGTTTGCTGACTTCAACGCCATTGCGTCGGTGGGGGCGTTTGCCTTCGGTTTTGCCCAGGTGTATTTCTTCTTTTTCGTCGTACTGCCCGCCATGATGGGCAAGGGCGAAAAAGCGTCGCAAAAGCCCTGGGAGGCCGCTGAAGGTCTGGAGTGGGAGGTGCCATCGCCCGCACCCTTCCACACCTTTGAAACCCCACCCAAGCTGGATGCCACGGCAACCCGCGTCATTGGATAACACCTGACTATGCTGACGCCAGAGCAAAAGAAGCACAACCTTCGTACCGGACTGATACTGGCGTCGGTTGCGCTGGTGTTCTTTGTGGGATTTGTTGTCAAGATGGTTCTGCTGAGCCACCACTAAGTCACTACAAGGCCTGCATGTACGTGCGTCGCGAAAACTGGAAGATGATGGGCAAGCTGGGCGTTGTGGCGCTGGGCATGTTTGCTTTCGGTTATGCGCTGGTGCCGTTGTACAAGGCGATTTGTGAGATGACCGGCATCAATGTGCTGGCGTTGGCAGAGCGTCAGTTGCCGGGCGATGGCGGTGCAGGCAAGGCTATCAAGCTACCCGCCAATACCCAGGTGGATATGAGCCGGACCATCACGGTAGAGTTTGATGCGAACGCGCGTGGACCCTGGGAGTTCAAACCCGCCACGCGATCGCTACAGGTGCACCCTGGCGAACTGACTACCGTGATGTACGAATTCCAGAACGTGCAGAACCGGCGTATGGCCGCACAGGCTATACCCAGCTATGCGCCCAGGCAGGCAGCGGCGCATTTCAACAAGCTGGAATGCTTTTGCTTCAATCAATACACCCTGGATCCAGGCGAGAAGAAGCAATGGCCTGTGGCTTTTGTGATCGACCCGAAGCTGTCCAAGGATGTGAGCACGATCACCTTGTCATATACCTTTTTTGAAGTGGGTGGTAAGACCCCGCCAGCGCCTGTGTCCACGGTCGATGCAGGGAAGCATGTGGAAGCGGGGCGGGGCTCATGAGTGCACCGGCCAAGGCCTCTGTACTGCACACTATCAAGACGGTGGCTTGGTCGTTTCTGGGCATACGCAAGCGCAGCGGCTTTGAAGATGACCTGGCCAAGCTGAGTCCGCTGCAGGTGATTGCAGTAGGCTTGTTGGCCGTGCTGCTGTTCGTGGTGGGTTTGATGTTTTTTGTCAGTTGGGTGGTAGCGAAGTGATCTGCTTTGCTAAACGGTTAAGAAAATAAGTGAGACCAAGGAGCTGAAATGAGTTCAAGCGCGCATGCCGCAACACCGTACTACTTTGTGCCTGGTCCATCGCGCCACCCGGCGATGGCTGCGTTGGGCTTGTTTTTTGTGATCCTGGGCGCTGGCCAATGGGTGAACGATGCCGAATGGGGCAAGTACTCACTGGCCGTTGGCATGCTGTTCTGGTGGGGTGTGCTGTACCAGTGGTTCCGCGACGCCATCCGTGAAAGCGAAGGCGGGCTCTATGGGCACAAGATCGATCTGTCCTTCCGCTGGGCCATGAGCTGGTTCATCTTCTCGGAGGTGATGTTCTTCGGCGCCTTTTTCACCGCTTTGTGGTGGGCGCGTGCGCACTCCGTGCCGGTTTTGGGGAGTCTGGACAACGCCTTGCTGTGGCCGGACTTCAAGGCAGTGTGGCCCAGCTTGGCTGCGGGTGTCACGGCTTCGCCAGCGAACATCATTGAACCTTTCGAAACCATGACGCCGTTCTGGCTGCCGACCATTAACACCGGTCTGTTGCTGAGCTCGGGCGTGACGCTGACGATCGCCCACCATGCGCTGGTCAAAGGCCAGCGCGGCAAGACGATTGGCTTCATGTGGGCCACGGTGATTTTGGGTACGGTGTTCCTGTTCGTGCAGGGATATGAATACGCCCACGCCTACAGCGAGATGAATCTCAAGCTCAGTTCCGGCGTCTACGGCTCTACCTTCTTCATGCTGACCGGCTTCCACGGCTTCCACGTTTTTGTGGGCATGTTGATGCTGCTGTTTATCACGCTGCGTCTGATGAAGGGCCACTTCACGCCGCAAAAGCATTTCGGCTTTGAGGGCGCGGCTTGGTACTGGCACTTCGTGGACGTGGTCTGGCTGGGCCTGTATGTGATCGTCTACTGGATGTAATGGCGCTGCCCTCTACCATCCTTCAAAAAAGCGCCGATGGGCGCTTTTTTGTTGCTGCGCCTTATTTGCCGGCAGGGATGCCGGTGGGGTGCAAATATCCCAGCTTCCAACCCACCAGAATGCAGACGAACAGTAATACCGAGAACCCGATACGGAACGCTAGTGCCCGCGCCATGCGGTCGGCCTTTTTCGGGCTGTTTGGGTCGTCCTTGCCGCCTTTGAGCATGAAGTACAGGGCAGCGCCCAGGCTGGCGAAGATGGCCGCAAAAGCAATGAGGGCGAGGTAGGTCATGGAGTGCATTATCCCGTGAGCCCCAAGTTGCGTTTCTGTTTGCTGACCGCAGGGGCTTTGCTGGGCCTGGCCGCTACGCTGTCGCTGGGGCGCTGGCAATTGTCGCGTGCAGCCCAAAAGGAGGCCTTGTTTGCCGCCATCGAGTCTCAGAACCGGCTGCCGCCGGTCGCACAGGCCGAGTTGCTGGCCAGTCCGCAGGTTGATTCGCTGCTGCACCGCAATGTCCAGTTGCGTGGCCATTGGGTGGCGCAGCGCACGGTGTTTCTGGACAACCGCCAGATGCACGACCAGACTGGTTTTTATGTGGTGACGCCCTTGCAGTTGCTGGACAGCCAGGCCGTGATCCTGGTGCAGCGGGGCTGGGTGCCACGCAATTTCCTGGACCGCACGGCCTTGCCCCGCATCGATACGCCCGGGGGCTTGGTAGATGTGCAAGGGCGTATGGCCCCGCCACCGTCCAAGCTTTACGCCTTCCAGGCGGTAGAGTCGGGGCCCATCCGGCAAAATCTCGACTTGGCAGCTTTCACTGCGGAGACCGGCCTGCCCCTGATGGCGGCGTCTGTATTCCAAACCGGGCCGCCCGCACCGCTGCTGCAACGTGACTGGCCCAAGGCCAATACCGGTGTTGAAAAGCACTATGGCTATGCATTCCAATGGTTTGGGCTGGCTGCCCTGATCGCAATCCTTTATGTCTGGTTCCAAATTGTCCGACGCTTCATCCCTAAGCACTCCCGCTGCCGTGAGCCCGTCTGAAGACCACTTGCTGGGCATGACGGTGCACTCCATGCCTACGCCACAGGAGGCGGTGGATGGTGCCAGTCGGCGCACGGTGCTGGGTCGCTGGAAGATGTTGGCCGTGCTGTTGACTTGTGCTGCACCGGTGGTTGCCTCGTATTTCACCTATTACGTGATCCGCCCCGAGGGTCGGCGCAATTTTGGCGAGCTGATCGACCCGCAGCGCCCGCTGCCCGATCAGCCGGTACAAGCGCTGGACGGTACGCCTGGCAATCTGCGGGCGCTCAAGGGCCAGTGGCTGCTGCTCAGCGTAGGCAGTGGCGCATGCGATGCGCTGTGTGAGAAACACCTGTATTTGCAGCGCCAGCTGCGCGAGACCCAGGGCAAGGAAAAAGACCGCGTGGACTGGGTCTGGCTGGTGACAGACGAAGCCCCCGTGCCCGAGCGCCTGTTGCCCGCCTTGAAAGGTGCCACCGTGCTGCGCCTGCCCGAGTCACAGCTATCGCAGTGGTTATCACCTGCCCAGGGCCATCTGCTGGCCGATCACCTGTACCTGGTTGATCCCCTGGGCAACTGGATGATGCGCTTCCCTGCCAGCCTGGACCTGGCCGGTGCGGCGAACGCCAAGCGGGACCTGGAGCGCCTGTTGCGCGCCTCGGCAGCCTGGGACCAACCGGGCCGTTAAATGGACACGCCTGCCTTGTACGACCTGTCGCCCGCCATCCGCGTCATGCTGGTGGGCTTGCTGATCGCCGTCGTGCCCCTGGTGTGGGTGCGACTGCGCAACCCCCAGGCATCGACCATGGGGCGTTTGCAGGCCCTGACGGTGTTGACCTTGTTTCTGACCTTTGACCTGGTGTTGTTTGGTGCCTTCACCCGTCTGACCGACTCCGGTCTGGGCTGCCCCGATTGGCCGGGCTGCTATGGCAATGCCAGCCCACTGGGTGCCGTGGCCCAAATCACCCATGCCCAGACTGCTATGCCCAGCGGACCCGTGACCCATGGCAAGGCCTGGGTGGAGATGGTGCACCGTTATCTGGCGACTTCGGTCGGCGTGTTGATTTTGACGCTGACCATTGCCAGCTGGTGGCAGCGCCGGCGAGGCCTGATCCTGCCCGTCAGCCCCTGGTGGCCCATGCTGACCTTGGTGTGGGTGTGCGTGCAGGGCGCATTCGGTGCCTTGACCGTCACCATGAAGCTGTTCCCGGCCATCGTCACCTTGCATTTGATCGGCGGTCTGGTGCTGCTGGTGTTGCTGTGCGTGCAGGCCGTGGCCTACGCCCAGCGCGAGCGGGTGCCAGCGCCGGCCTGGCCGGGAGCGCGTTGGATTCATTGGCTGGTGTTTGCGCTGCTGGCCTGCCAGGTGGCTTTGGGCGGCTGGGTCAGCACCAACTATGCGGTGCTGGCCTGCGATACTTTCCCCCTGTGCCAAAACAGCTGGTGGCCAGAGATGGACTTCCAGCAGGCCTTCCAGATCTGGCGCCCCCTGGGGCGCTTGCAGGATGGCACCTACCTGGGATTTCCGGCGCTGACGGCTATCCACTACACCCACCGGCTGATGGCCTATCTTGTGCTGTTGGCGCTGGCATGGCTGGCTTGGCGCTTGCACCGTAATCCGGCCACCCAGCGCCAGGCGCGTTGGCTGGGTGGGCTGACCCTGTTGCAGTTTGCGACGGGCTTGAGCAATGTGGTGCTGGGCTGGCCTATGCTGGCTGCCGTGGGCCATACAGGGGGCGCGGCCGCGCTGGTGGTCGTGCTGACCTGGATCGTTTGCAGCCGCCGCAGTGCATTGGCCGCCGAGCCCCGTGTTTCCTTTGCCTTCAGCGAGCCGGCGGCGCAGCGCCCCGTTCGCTGACGGCGTGTATTTTTTGTCTGGACCGAGATTGTTTGCATGCGTGTTGCTGAACCTACCGCCCCTCCCATGACTGCCGCGCCGCCCTCGCGCCTGCGCCAGTTCTATTCGCTGACCAAGCCGCGCGTGGTCCAGTTGATCGTGTTTTGTGCACTGATTGGTATGGTGCTGGCTGTGCCCGGCGCGCCTACATGGGCCGAAGTCCGGCTGGGCCTGGTGGCCTGCCTGGGCATCTGGCTGGTGGCTGGCGCCGCTGCCGCCTTCAATTGCCTGGTAGAGAAGGGCATAGACGCCAAGATGAAGCGCACCTCCTGGCGGCCGACGGCGCGGCAGGAGCTGCAGGACTGGCAAACCCTGCTGTTTTCGGCCCTGTTGTGCGTGGCTGGCTCGGTGCTGTTGTATGTGTGGGTGAATGCCCTGACCATGTGGCTGACCTTTGCCACCTTTGTGGGTTATGCCGTGGTCTATACCGTCATTCTGAAGCCGCTGACGCCGCAGAACATCGTCATTGGCGGAGCCTCGGGCGCCATGCCGCCGGTGCTCGGCTGGGCCGCCATGACCGGCAATGTCGGGCCTGAAGCCTTGATCCTGTTCCTGATCATCTTCCTGTGGACGCCGCCGCACTTCTGGGCGCTGGCGTTGTACCGGGTGGAGGACTACCGCAAGTCCGGCCTGCCTATGCTGCCCGTGACCCATGGCAACGAGTTCACCCGCCTGCAGGTGCTGCTGTACACCCTGGTGCTGTTCGCGGCCTGCCTGATGCCCTTCATCTACGGCATGAGTTCCTGGCTGTACCTGGCAACCGCCGTGGTGCTGAGCATTGGCTTCTGCGGCTATGGTTTTGCACTGTGGCGCAATTACTCGGACGCCCTGGCGCGCAAGACCTTCCGTTTTTCTCTGATCCACCTGAGCGCGCTGTTTGCTGCGTTGCTGCTAGACCACTACCTGATCTGAGCCTTATGCATAAACGTGATGCTATTAAAAGAGTAGCTGTTGGCGCAGTAACTATGTGCGCTAGCGGTCTTTTTGTTGCCTGTTCTGAAACCAAGGCCGATTTTGCCTCGGTGGATGTCACCGGGGCGGACTATGCCAAGGACTTCCAGCTGAGCGACCACAACGGCCAGCGCCGCAGCCTGAAGGACTTCAAAGGCAAGCTGGTGGTGGTGTTCTTTGGCTACACCCAGTGCCCGGACGTTTGCCCCACCTCCATGGCCGAGCTGGCCGAGATCAAGAAGTCCCTGGGCGCCGATGGCGACCGCCTGCAAGGCATTTTCATCACCGTGGACCCGCAGCGCGATACACCGGCTCTGCTGAAGGCCTATATGGCCAACTTTGACCCCAGCTTCCTGGCGCTGGTGCCCACGCCTGAGCAGTTGGCCGCCGTGGCCAAGGACTTCAAGGTCTACTACAAGAAGGTGGATGGCAGCACGCCTACCAGCTACACCATGGACCATTCCGCTGGCAGCTACGTGTACGACACCCAGGGCCGGCTGCGCCTGTATGCGCGCTACGGCGGTGGCGTGGCGCCGCTGCTGGGCGACCTGAAGATACTGCTCAAGCAGGCTGCATAAAAAAAGGGACCGTCTAGGTCCCTTTTTGTTTGGCGGCGAATGCAGCACTTAGGCGTATTCGGTCAGCGCCTTTTTCATCTTCTTCATGGCCGCAGATTCGATTTGGCGAATCCGTTCGGCACTCACGCCGTAGTCGGCCGCCAACTCGTGCAGCGTCATGCCGCCAGAGCCGTCGTCCTGTACCTTGAGCCAGCGCTCTTCCACGATGCGGCGGCTGCGTTCGTCCAGGCCGTCCAGCGCGCTGCGCACGCCATCGCTGGCCAGAGTGTCGCGCTGGTGGGCTTCGATCTGGGCTGTGGGCTCGTGCACCGTGTCGGCCAGGTAGGCGATGGGGCCGTAGCTGTCTTCGCCATCGTCCGATGGACCCGGGTCCAGCATCACGTCGCCACCGGACAAGCGGGTTTCCATCTCGATCACGTCCTCGCGCTTCACATTCAGCTGGCTGGCCATCGACTCGATTTCCGACTCGCTCAAGGTGTCGCGGTGGGTGTCACCGTCGCTCGCATCGGACTTGAAGCCCTGCTTCATGGAGCGCAGGTTGAAGAACAGCTTGCGCTGTGCCTTGGTGGTCGCCATTTTGACCATGCGGCAGTTCTTCAGGATGTATTCGTGCATCTCCGCCTTGATCCAGTGCAGCGCGTAGCTCACTAGGCGCACACCTTGGTCAGGGTCGAAACGCTTCACGGCTTTCATCAGGCCGACGTTGCCTTCTTGGATCAGGTCGCCATGTGGCAGGCCGTAGCCCAGGTATTGGCGTGCGACGGACACAACCAAGCGCAGGTGCGATAGCACCAGCTTACCGGCGGCGTCCACGTCGTTATCGTTCTTGAGTTGGCGTGCGTATTGCTGTTCCTGCTCCAGGGTGAGCATGGGCATGCGGTTCACCGCGGAGATATATGCGTCCAGGTTACCCAGCGGGGGCACCAGGGCCCAGGGGTTCGGGGCCGCCAATGCGGTGGACATGGTTCCAGTTTGAAGGTTCATACCAGATTCCCTTTCTCTAGGGCTGAATATTAGCACTCTATTAAAGAGAGTGCTAAAGCCGGGGATTTCCTCTTTGGCGCTAGGGTATTCCCTTGGTCAAAGCTGGGAGCTTTGACCCAGTAAGCCTGTAGCGATTGTCGATTCTTGGCAAACGTGGAACTCTGGGTATCTTGAAAACCTGTGTAACCTATTGAAAGTTATGGGAAATTTCTAAAAACCTGCTCAAGTGAAGGTTCTGGATACCAGATGGGAGCGCTCCAGCTGGTTTTCAAGCGCTTAGGGTGCAAAACGACTTCTGGGCGGGCGTTAACATCCTCGGCTATGAAATTTCTGAACACATTCATGCTTGCGGTAGGCTGGTTTTTTGTCGTTTTCGCAGTTCTTTGCGCCCTTGGGCTGGGCTCCATCCATATGCACCTGGGTCCACTGGACTTCAAGCTGCCCTTTCATTGGCGCTGATCCAGGCGGGTTCGAGTCGTGGAATAAGGCGCAGGCTTCGATCACGCGGTAGAACATGCTGCTGCCGAGGCGACAACAGAATCCTGTGCCAAGGCAGTGGCCCGGTTTGCTCTCGCACCGAATGCGTTGCCGCCTATGCTTTAGCTATACGACATACACCGTCTTAGCTGGAGCCTTAACTTGTCTCTTCAACACTTCAAAGTCCTCACGTTCGACGTTGTCGGCACTCTGATCGATTTCGAGCGCGGCATGCTCGACTATTTGCATACCGCCGTACCAGGCACCCAGGTGTCCGACGACGACTTTCTCAGTGCCTACCGCAAGGCCCGCAAGAGCGAAGACGTCACCTGGTACCCCGACGATCTGGTGCGCGTATGGCATGCGATTGCGCCACCGCTGGGCCTGCCTGACAGCCATGTACTGGCACAAGGCTTCCGTGATTCCGTGGCCCAATGGCCGGCGTTTCCTGACTCCGTCGAGGCATTGAAACGTTTGGGCAAGCGCTTCAAGCTTGTCACTATGACCAATGCGCAGACCTGGGCGTTGAAGCACTTCGCCAAGACGCTTGACCAACCCTTTGACTTGGAACTGAGCTGCGACGACGCGCTCTGCGAGAAGCCCGATGCCCGTTACTTTGCTTATGCACGGGGTCGCTTTGAAGGGGCCTGGGGTTACAAGCAGGCAGACAATCTGCACGTTGCGCAAAGCCAGTACCACGACATTGGTATTTCCAAGCAGCTGGGTATTACCACCTGCTGGATCGAGCGGCGCCATGGGCAGGCGGGCTCGGGCGGCACCATCGAATCGGCCTTGACCCAGCCCGACTACCACTTCCACACTTTGAAAGAGCTGGCCGACGCGGTTGAGGCTGGGCGCTGATGCCGGCAGCCCTGAGGGACATCGCGGCACCGGTGGCCGACCTGTTGCCGGACCTGGTGGCTTTGCGCCAGGACCTGCACGCCAACCCCGAACTGGCGTTTGCCGAGCGGCGTACCGCCGGCATCGTCGCGCAGTCCTTGCGCCTGCTCGGGTTGGACGTGCATGAGGGACTGGGCGGTACCGGTGTGGTCGGCAGCCTGCGCTGCGGCAGCAGTACCCGTAGCGTTGGCCTGCGCGCCGATATGGACGCGTTACCCGTGGTGGAGCTCGGGCGCAGCCCCTACGCCAGTCGTATCCCTGGCGCCCACCACGGCTGCGGCCATGATGGCCACACCAGCATGTTGATCGGTGCTGCCCGGCAACTGGCGCGCACCCGCGCTTTCGATGGCACGGTGCATTTCATTTTCCAGCCGGCCGAAGAAGGCAAGGGTGGCGCCCGCGCCATGATTGAAGACGGTCTCTTTGACCGTTTTCCCTGCGACAGCGTCTATGCGCTGCACAACTGGCCCGACCTGCCGCTGGGCCAGGCGCAGACCCGGCCCGGGCCCATCATGGCCGCAGCCGATCGCTTCGACATCGTGCTGCGCGGCCGCGGCGGCCATGCGGCCCAGCCCCAGCACACGCCGGACGCCATCCTCGCAGCCAGCCAGCTGGTCACCCTGCTCAACACCATCGTCTCGCGCCGCATCGACCCTGGCGAATCGGCCGTGCTATCGGTCACGCGTATCGAGGGCGGCCACAGCCACAACGTGCTGCCGGCCGAGGTGAGCATCACTGGCACGGTGCGCAGTTTCGACCTCGCCACGCAAGACCGCATCGAAGCCGCGTTGCGCGCCTGCGTAGAGGGCGTGGCCCTGTCCGGTGGCGTGCAGGCGGAGCTGAACTACCTGCGCTACTACCCCGCGACCATCAACACCGCGGCCGAAGCCGCACTGGCGCTCGACGCAGCCCAGGCGATAGGCCTGCAGGCCGCAGAGGCGCCGCGCGCGGCCTTTACCTCGGAAGACTTCGCCTTCATGTTGCAGCGCAACCCCGGCGCCTACCTGTGGCTGGGCCAGGGCCGCGCCGATCCCGGGCCCGACGGCGAACGCGCGCTGCACCACCCCTGCTACGACTTCAACGACGACGCGCTGCCCCTGGGCGTGTGCTGGTTCTGCGAGGTGGCGGCGCGTGCGTTGGCATGAGGTGGGCTGTCGAAACTTTTGAATGAAATCGGCTTCCTGCGCATATTTCATGTGCGCAAGGTGCTATGTTTTTGATAGTTATGCTGCTTGCCGCGCCTGCTGCAGCGCTGCGAATCGCCCGATGGCATAGGGCGCCAGCGGAATCGACGTATTGCCTGTGGCCATCAGTTCGGCCATGGTCTCGCCCACGCCGGGGCTGATGGCAAAGCCCTCGCCATTGAAGCCGAAGGCGTAGTGCAGGCCGGGCACCTTGGCGCTAGGCCCCATCACGGGTTGCCAGTCGACGGTGTAGCCCTCGATGCCGCTCCACACGCGGATCAACTGCACCTGGGCGAAGGCGGGCACGAAGCGGCGCAGTTCGCGCAACTGGCGCAGCACGTTGTCGGGCTTCACATAGGCGCGGACCAGGTCTGCATGGGCTGGCCCCTTGAGCCCGCCGCCGAAGACGATGTTGCCGCGCGCGATCTGGCGGAAGTATAGGCCTTCGGTTTCTATGGGCGACGACAGGCCGATGGACGGGCCTATCGCGTAGGGCAGTGGCTCGGTCACACCCATCTGCGGGCCGCGGGCCTCCATCGGCACGCGCTCGCCGAACTGCTCGGCCATGCGGTTCGACCAGGCGCCGCAGGCCACCAGCATCTGCGGCGCGCGAAAGCGCCGGCCATCGGCCGTGTGGGCGACGAAGCCATTGCCGTCACGCTCGACTTGCAGCACCTCGGCATGCTCAATGATGTTGGCGCCGGCGCGCTGTGCCGCGCGCGCAAAGGCGGGGCCGGCCAGGCGCGGGTTGGCGTGGCCGTCTTGTGGTGAATACGAGCCGGCCACCACGCTGGGCGCGAAGATGCCCCAGCGCTGGCGCAACTGCTCGGCGCTGAACAGCTCCAGGTCCAGGCCCAGTGGCTTCACGTCGCGCGCATGTTTCTCGATCACTGCGGCCTGCTTCTCGGTATAGCAGACGCGCAGATGGCCATAGGGCACGAATTCCACATCCTCGCCCAGCAGCTCCTTGATCCGGCCCCAGACGGCGCGCGCGCGGTTGGCCAGCGGCATCTGGTGCAGTTCGCGGCCCTGCCGGCGCACATTGCCGAAGTTGGTGCCGCTGGCCTGCCGGCCCACGAGTTCACGCTCGAGCAGCGTGACCGATTTGCCATGCTGGCGCAGGAAGAACGCGGTGCTGGTGCCCATCAGGCCGCCACCCAATACCAGCACGTCGGTGTCGAATGTGGTTGCGCTCATTCGGTGGCCTCCAGCGTGTCCATCATCAGCGGCTTGACGGGCGCCTGCGAACGCAGCCGTCCTACCTGTTCTACCGGAATTGCGCAGGCCTGGGCCACGATCTCGGCCGCGGCATGGCCGCAAAAGCGCCCCTGGCAGCGGCCCATGCCGACGCGGCTGAAGGCCTTGGCGCGGTTGACTTCCTGGCTGCCGAGTTCGTTCACGCAGCGGCGCAGTTCGCCCACGGTGACGGCTTCGCAGCGGCACACCACCGCCTCGTCGGGCAGGGTCGCGGCCTGCGCATGCGGCCAGGGGAAGGTGCGCGCCAGGCCTAGGCGGAAGCGGTCCATCCGCGCCAGGGTGCGGCGCAGCGTGGCCGATTCGTTTTCATACAGGGCGCGGCCCTGGACATGCCCGAGGTCGGCCAGCGCCGCCAGCGCAGCCAGGCGGCCGGCGGCTTCCGCGCCGTCGGCACCGAGGATGCGTACGCCGTCGCCTGCAAGGTAGACCGCCGGCGTGCTGCTGCGGCCGTCGCCATCGATGCGTGGCAGCCACTGGCGGCTCACGGGTTCGAAATCGAATTCGCAGCGGGCCAAGTCGGCCAGCTGGGTTTCGGCGCGCAAGTGCCAGCCCAGGCCGACTGCGTCGCATTCGAAGCGCTGTGTACGGCCTTGCGCGTCACGGACCTGCACCGCCTGCACGCCCAGGCGCTCGTCGCCTTCGATCAGCAGAGGCGTCACGCCTTGCAGCACCGGCACGCCGGCACGGCGCAGGCCGCGGATCAGGCCGAGCCCGCGCAGCGCCAGCGTGGGCCGCGCGAGCAGGCCGGTGATGGCGGCCCAGGACTTGGACGCGGGCGCGGTATCCAGCACGGCCGCCACCTGGGCGCCGGCCTGCTGGTATTGCGAGGCCACCAGGTACAGCAGCGGGCCGCTGCCCATGAAGACCACGCGCTGGCCGATGGCGCAGGCCTGCGCCTTCAAGGCGATCTGCGACGCGCCCAGGCTGTAGCAGCCGGCGCGGTGCCAGCCGGGCACTGGCATCAGCCGGTCAGTGGCTCCGGCGCAGACCAGCAAGGCGTCGAACGGTAGCGTCTCGGCCTGGCCCGCATGCACCAGATGCAGGGCTTTTTCGGTCACGTTCCAGGCCAGGGTGTCACTGCGGTAGTCGATGTGCGGGCGCAGCGCGTCGAAGTCCTGGTGCAGGGCCTGGGCCTTGCCGGCTTCGCTGCCGTAGAGCTTGGCGCAGGAGCGTTTGAAGCCCTCGGGCTGGCGGCGGTAGATCTGGCCGCCGTCGCGCCGGCTTTCGTCGACCACGGTGGGCCGCAGGCCGGCCTGGACCAGGGCCTGGGCAGCGCGCACACCGGCTGGGCCGGTACCCACCACCACGATGCGGGGTGCGGTGCTCACAGAGGCCCCTTTGCCGCCTGCTGCTGCAGAGATTGCTGCAGGTCGGGGGTGACCGGCCAATGCTGCAGCGGCGGCTGGGTCAGCACGGCCATGCCGGGCTCGGCCGGCGTGCTGCAGGCGCGCAGGCGCTGGCCTTGCGGCGTCCACACCCAGCAGTCCTGGCAGGCGCCCATCAGGCAGAAGCCAGCGCGCGGTCCGTCGCCGAATTCGCTATCCCGCACCCGGCGGCCGTGGCTGAGCAAGGCGACGAGCAGCGTATCGCCCACCAGGGCGGTAGCCGGCTCGCCATCGATCAGCAGCGACAGGGTAGGGCGGTCGGTCTCTGCGAGCCGGACAAAGCGGCCGGGCGAACGGGGGTGGGGTGCGGGACGAGAAGAGGTGTCTGGCATGCGGTCAGGCGCGGAGTTCAGCGCTGGTGGGGAAACAGTTTCTCGACGGGGCAGTGCGCCTTGATGAACGGCGACTTGATGACGATGTAGCTGAAGTACTTGACGATGCCGATGTTGCGTTCAAGCAGTTCCTCGACCACTTCCTGGTAGTGGTTCACGCCGCGCGTCAGGAAGCGCAGCAGGTAGTCGTAGCCGCCGCTCACCAGGTGGCATTCGAGCACTTCGTCCACTTCGCGGATGGCCGCTTCGAAGCGCGCGAAATCTTCGCGGCGGTGGTCCGACAGGGTGACCTCGGTGAAGACGGTCAGCGTGTCGCCGAGCTTTTCCAGGCGCAGATGCGCGCCATAGCCCGCGATGTAGCCAGACTGCTCCAGCCGCTTCACGCGGATCAGACAGGGGCTTGGCGACAAGCCCACCGCGTCTGCCAAGTCAACGTTGGTCATCCGCCCATTTTTTTGTAGTTGCGCCAGGATACGCAGGTCCAGGCGGTCAATCTTTAAGGCTTCGTTCATGGCGAGGTCTATAGCGTGGAAAACACAGATTCTGCTACGTGAAAGGGCTGTTGGGCCCTAGCCGGCCAGTGCGGCACGTACATCGGGCATGGCGAGAACATCGTCAAGCGTTGTCTTCAGCCGGTCGAACATTTGAGCGAACTCGTCTTCGGTGAAGGTGAGAGCCGGTGCGAAGCCGAGGATGTTGTCTCCAAACGCGCGGAACACCAGGCCGTGGCGGTAAGCTGTCTGGGCGATACGCTCAGGTAAACCCAGTGCTGCATCGAAGCCGCTCTTGGTGTTTTTGTCGCTGACAAGCTCCAAAGCGCCAAGCAGGCCACGGTGGCGGGATTCGCCAACCAAAGGATGTGCAGTCAGGGCGTCCAGGCCGGCCGCAAAATGCACGCTGCCGCGCTGCCCATTGGCCAGCACACCGCCTTCTTCGTAAAGGCGCAGAACCTCCAGTGCGACTGCGGCGCTAACGGGATGCGCAGAATAGGTGGCGCCATGGCCTATGACGGCACCATCGGGCGCACCGTCAGCGATGCCTGTGTAGACCTTTTCGCTCATCATCGTCGCCCCCATTGGCGCATAGCCCGCAGTCAGACCCTTGGCCATGGTCATCAGGTCGGGCTCCACACCTTCGGCATCGCAGGCGAACATCGGGCCCGTGCGGCCAAAGCCGGTAATGACTTCGTCCACGACGAACAGGATGTCGAGCTCGCGCGTGACATCGCGCATGGCCTTGAGCCAGCCTTTGGGCGGCACGATGACGCCGCCAGATCCCTGTATGGGTTCGCAGAAGAATGCCGCCACGTTTTCGGCACCCAGCTCGGCCACTTTGGCGCGCAATGAGGCGACCGATGCGTCGATAACCGCTTGCGGATCAGCGGCACCTTCATGGCGGTAGGGGTTGGGCGAACGAATGTAGTGCTGCGTGGGTAGGGGTAAATCAAAGCCCCGGTGGAATGCTGGCAAGGCCGTCAGACCCGCACCGGTGGATGACGATCCGTGGTAGCCCCGCTCCAACGCGATGAATTGCTTCTTGGATGGCTTGCCTATGGCGTTGTAGTACTGCACGATGAAACGCACGGCCGCATCCACCGACTCAGATCCACCCAGTGTCAGATACACCCGGGTCAGCGATGCAGGCGTGATCTCGACCAACTTGGCGGCCAGGCGGATGGCGGGCTCGCTGCTGAAATGGAAATAGCCAGTGGCATAGGGTAGGCGGCGCATTTGTTCGGCGGCGGCCTGTACCACGCTCTCCTGCCCGTAACCTACGTTGACGCACCACAGACCGGCAAACGCGTCGAGCAGTTCGTGGCCATTTGCATCTGTCAGCCAGGCGCCGCGGCCAGAGCTCAACACAGTGGGGCCGCGTTGTTCATGCATGCGCCAGGGCGAGACGGGATGAATCAGGTGGGCACGGTCAATGGCGCTGAGAGAAGCAAGTTGAGGCAGATCTGAGAGTTGGTTCATGGCGGGTCCGTGGATGCAAAAACATGCGAAACGATGAGACGTTCTGATGCCTGTCAGCATAGGTCTTGTGCCTTGTCGCGTGGTGCTGCAATGGGGCTGGCGATTGGTGAAGCCTGCGGTTATGAGAGTTTTGACAGCAGATCATGCGGCGCTGCTGGAAGGCACTTTTGCCATGTCGGCATGTATGGCGCAATACAGGTCGGCACTGGCAAGGCGATGGTGCGAGGGCTGCTTCAAAACCGTGCTTTTCGGGCTTCGGTACGCTGCAGGGAAGTGCATCGCCGCACGCATGCGGTGCAGACCGCATGGCGTGCTGCAGCTGCCACGTCAAACCGCAGCTTTAGCGTGGCAAGGCATGCATTTCCCTACAAGCCTCGTACCAGTGCATGTTTCAATCAGTTCGAAATCCAGTGGGTGCACAGGCCTGTCAGGCCGTGACCTGCGCCGGTCTGAGACCGGTTTGACACAGGAACCGAGACCATGATCTTTCGTCCCAGGCACACCGTCTACGGTGGCCGCAGCACATTACCCTGCAGCCACGGATCACGCCAGCTGGCGCGCTGTGGCACCCGGCAGCGGAATCTTGGCGGTGCTGCAGCATGAAGCTTGATTCCTACTGGACGGATTCGTCGCCTGCCTTTGTTGCCCCGGTGCGGGAGCTACCCGCGCAGGTCGATGTGGCCATCGTTGGCGCGGGGTTTACTGGGCTATCGGCCGCACGGACCCTGGCCCGGCGGGGTGCGAACGTCGTCGTGCTGGAGGCTGGCAGCCGTGTTGCTGCCGAGGCTTCAGGGCGCAACGGAGGACATGTCAACAATGGGCTGGCCGTGGACTATGCCGATGTGGCGGCCAAGGTGGGTATCGACAAGGCGCGTGCCTGGTACCAGGCCTACGATGCAGCCGTAGACACGGTGGCCCGCGTGGTACGCGACGAGGCCATTGATTGCGACTTTCTGCGCCACGGCAAACTCAAGCTGGCCACCCGGCCCAACCAGATGGCCGCGCTGCAACGCAGCGCGCAGCGGCTGATAGACGATGGCGTGGACAACGACGTCGAGATACTTGATGCCGCACGGGTTCAGGCTGAGGTGCAAAGCGAACGCTTCCATGGCGGCCTGCTCTACAAACGCAGTGGCCAGATGCATATGGGCCGCTTTGCCGCGGGCCTGGCTGCTGCTGCTGAGCGCAGCGGCGCCCAGATACATACCGGTACCAGTGTTGAGCGCATCACGCGGACAGGCCCGGGCCGCGCCCGGCAGTTGCACACGGCGCGTGGCACGGTGACAGCGCAGCAGGTGCTGCTGGCTACTGGTGCAACGCGTCACGGTGCTTACGGCAGCTTTGGCTGGCTGCGCCGTCGCATCGTGCCTATCGGCAGCTTCATTGTTGTCACCGAACCGCTCGGCGCCGAACGTGCACAGTCCCTGCTGACCCAGCGTCGTACTTACACCACGGTAGCCAACATCCACCATTACTTTCGGCTCACGGCCGACCATCGGCTGGTGTTCGGCGGGCGGGCGAGGTTTGCGATATCCAGCCCGCAATCGGATGCAGCCAGCGGCGAGATACTGCGTGCAGGCCTGACCGAGACTTTTCCGCAACTGGGTGCCGTGCGCATCGACTATTGCTGGGGGGGGCTGGTCGATATGACGCAGGACCGACTGCCCCATGCGGGCGAGCGCGACGGGCTGTATTACGCCATGGGCTATAGCGGCCATGGTACGCAGATGTCGGTGCATATGGGCGAAGTCATGGCCGATGTCATGGCTGGCCAGGTGCATGCCAACCCCTGGCAAGGCCGCGACTGGCCCGCTATTCCAGGCCACTTTGGACCGCCGTGGTTTCTGCCGGCGGTGGGTATGTACTACCGACTCAAGGACCGACTGGCCTGAGCGGTTACTGGTCAACCGCGCATCCTCCCCGTTTTCTTTCAACCCCAGGAGCTCACCACCATGAACTACAGAAAAAACAAGCTAGACCAACTTGTCAGTCCCGGCGAAAGCCTGCGGGTGATGGAATCGATACGACGCGGTGCCACGCGGCGCGACATTCTTGCCATGTTGATGGCTGGTGGCATGCAGGCCACGCTGGCCACCAGCCTGGCCGGTGTGGCGATGACGGCGCATGCCGAAACTCCGCGCCGCGGTGGGCGCATTCGCGTAGCCGGTGCCACGGCCGCTGCCAGCGATACGCTGGACCCGGCAAAGCAGTCGAACCAGACCGACTACTCGCGCGGCACCATGCTCTACAACGGTTTGACCGTGCTGGACGGCAGCCTTACGCCACAGCCTGCTTTGGCCGAATCGTTCACCACCAAGGATGCCAAGACCTGGGTCTTCACGTTGCGCAAAGGTGTGGTGTTCCATGACGGCAAGGCGCTGTCGCCAGCCGACGTGGTGTATTCCGTGATGCGCCACAAGGACCCGGCCACCGCGTCGAAAGCCAAGGTGCTGGCAGACCAAATAGAAAGTGTGAAGGCCACCGGCCCGAACGAGGTCACGATGGTGCTCTCCGCGCCGAATGCAGACCTGCCCGTCATCGTCGGCACCTTTCATTTCCACATCGTCAAGGACGGTACTACGGACTTCAACGCGGGCATCGGCACCGGCCCCTACAAGCTCAAGGAATTCAAGCCCGGTGTGCGCTCGCTGGTGGTGCGCAATGAGGCCTATTGGAAACCTGGAAAGCCCTACCTTGATGAGATTGAGTTCGTCGGCATCGGCGATGAAAGCGCACGCGTCAACGCACTGCTGTCGGGTGGTATGGACTTGGTGGCTTCGGTCAACCCGCGTTCCGTGGCCCGCGTCAAGGGTACGCCGGGCTACGCTATCTTCACCACCCAGTCGGGTCAGTATTCGGATCTGATCATGCGCAAAGACCAAGGCCCGGGCATGAACCCCGACTTCGCCATGGCGATGAAGTACATGTTCGACCGCGAGCAGATGAAGAAGACCATCGCGCTCGACTATGCCGTGATCGCGAACGACCAGCCGATAGACCCGACCAACCGTTTCTACTTCGAGGGCCTGCCGCAGCGCAAGATGGACCTGGACAAGGCCAAGTTCCACCTGCAGAAGTCGGGTGTGACCGGCAAGGTGCCGGTAGTGGCTTCGCCAGCGGCCATGTATTCGGTGGAGATTGCGCTTCTGCTGCAGCAGGCCGGACAGGGCATCGGCCTGGACCTGGACGTGAAGCGCATGCCGGCCGATGGCTACTGGTCCAACCACTGGCTGAACAGTCCGGTGGGTTTCGGCAATGTGAATCCCCGCCCGAGTGCCGATACGCTGCTGACCCAGTTCTTCCAGTCGGACGCGGCCTGGAACGAGTCGCGCTGGAAGAGCCCGAAATTCGACCAACTGCTGCTGGCATCGCGTGCTGAAACCGATCTGGCCAAGCGCAAGCAGATGTACGCCGACATGCAGACCATGATCCACCTGGAGGCAGGTATCGGCATCCCCTTGTTCCTGGCCAGCATCGACGGCCACAGCAGCAAGCTCAAGGGCCTGGCGCCGATTCCGCTGGGTGGCCTGATGGGCTATTCTTTTGCAGAAAACGTCTGGCTCGACGCCTGATACAGAGCGCCTCGATCGGCACATCTAGAACTCCGCCACCTTGCCCCAGGCCGGCGACTGGAAGCGGTCCGGGTGGTAGGGGCGCGCATCCACAAGAGGTGTAGCGCCGCTGACGATGTCGGCGATCAGATGACCGGCGCCGGGACCAATGCCGAAGCCGTGTCCGCTGAAGCCGGCCGCCAGAACCAGGCCGGGAACGCTGGCCATCTCGCCTATGCCAGGGACTCCATCAGGCGTGCTGTCAACATAACCGGCCCATGCCGCCGTGACGGTGCGGTCTTTCAGCGCCGGGACCAGGTCCAACGCGCGTTGGTAGGTCAAGCGCACGACCGCCTTGTCCACCGCTGGATCGAGGGTGCGCATGCGCTCCATCGGTGTCGGCTGGTCCAGCCGCCAGCGGGACATTCCTTCATGGCCCGACCGCATGCCTTCCAGTCCGCCCGGTGCCAGGTTGCGCCAGCGGCGCTGGAACATGGGCAGAAACTGGGCGGAGAAGCGCAGCAATTGCGGTGTGGGATCCACCCGCCCGCGACCGCTGATGGCCACGGTGTAGCCGCCATTGCTGCGCCGGGTCATGGACACGGCGGTGGTGTGGAGTGCCGGCGGCAGTTCGCTGGCCCCCGGCGAGACCGCCAGCACCGTCTGCCGGATGGCCGCTTGCGGGAACCGGATGCCGTACTGGCGGCAAAAGGAGGACGCCCAGGCACCGCCTGCCAGCACGGCGATCTTGGTGCGTACCGTGCCCTTCTCCGTGACAACGCCCGACAGCCGGCCTCCTTCCATCTCGATGCCGCGCGCTGCGCAGTCCTGGTGCACGCTGCCGCCGAGCTGCATGATGGCCCGGGCCACCGCCGGGGCTGCCCGCGATGGGTCTGCTGTGCCGTCGGTGGGCGAGAAGACGCCGCCTTTCCACGGCTTACCGGTTACGCGTCCGCGCTGGGCGGCCTCTTCGGCCGTCAGCATGTGTGTTTTCACGCCGACGGTGCGGGCGAACTCGCCCCAGCGTGCCCAGCCGGCCAGCTCCGCCTCGCTGTTGCTGAGGTAGAGCAGGCCACAACGTTTGAAGCCCGTGTCTTCGCCGGATTCGGCGCTGAACTGTTCCCACAGGTCCAGGCTTTTGGTGGCCATAGGTAGCTCGCGGGCATCGCGGTTCTGCTGGCGGCACCAGCCCCAGTTGCGGCTCGACTGTTCCGCACCGATGCGCCCCTTTTCGACCAGCGCGACCTTCAGTCCGCGTTGGCTCAGGTAATAGGCGGTAAAGCACCCGATGATGCCGCCACCGATGACGACCACATCGGCGTGGGTGGGCAGGTCTGGCGTGGTTTCTACAGCGGTGAGAGGTGCTGGCATGGTTGGGACGTTGGGTTAGAGTGGATGAAGATCAAAAAAGAAATTCGCGATCACCAGCCGCCGAACCTTGGCCATTCGGCTTCGATCGTGCTGCTGTCACCGCGCACGACGTGGTAGCGGCTGTGCTGGGCTCCGGTGGCGCAGGCATGGTTGGGCAGAATTCGTACGCGGTCGCCGATGGCCAGATCGGGCAGCGTGCCGCTGGAGCCAGGCCGGACGGTGATGATGCCGTGCTCCTGGTTGGCATCGGAGACGATCAGGTCGGGGTAAGGCTCGCCAGCGATGTCGCAGACCACGCCATAGCACTGGTTCACCGCCTGTTTCGAGGTGCCGCGGTCCTGCGACAACGCCATCCAGCCGGCATCGACCAGTATCCAGCCCTTGGCGCGCTGGTGGCCGATTACTGTCGCCATGACAGACAGCGCGATGTCGTCGATGCGGCAGATGCCGATGCCCGCCATCACGAGGTCGAAGAACACGAATACGCCTGCCCGCACCTCGGTGATACCGGTCAGGTTCGAAGCGCTGTGCGCGGTCGGGGTGGAACCCATGCTCACGACTGGGCAGGGCCAGCCCGCATTGCGCAAGATGGTGGCAGCCACAACGACACTGCGCCGTTCGTCCTCCGCACATTGCTGCAAAGCCTCCGCGCCGCGTGCGGCATAACTACCGCCGGCATGGGTCAATACGCCGCGCAGCGATGCACCTTGTTCCAGCGCCTTGCCGATGGCCAGCAAAGCGGTGGCGTCGGTCGGCAGCACGCCAGAGCGGTGGCCATCGCAATCGATCTCGATCAGCGCGGGAATGGGGGCGCCGGCCTCGCGGGAGGCGGCTGCAACCGCTTCGGCCTGCGCCACCGTGTCGAGTACCACGGCGAGGTCGATCCCTTGGGCACGCAGCGCCAGCACCTGGGCCAGCTTGGCCGGCGCAATGCCGACCGCATAGACGATGTCGCGAACACCGGCAGCTGCGAACAGTGTTGCCTCCTTGAGTGTCGACACGGTGGCCGGACCGCGTGGCGAGTCCATGACCCGGCGCGCCACTTCGACCGACTTGGCGGTCTTGAGGTGCGGGCGCAGCTGCACGCCAAGATCCGCCATACGCCTGCGCAAACGTGCCACGTTGCGCTCCATGCGTGTGGCGTCGAGCACCAGGCAAGGGGTTTCCAGTGTATGCAAGCTGCTGTTTTCGGTGGTCGCTTGCAGCGTCAGGTCTACGGTAGTCATTGCCTCGTTCATGCGGGTTCTCCAGGTCGGTTGATGGAGGAATTTTCCGTGTCGACCTATAAGTTTGCAATTTACGTTTTCTGCATTAAACATTAAGCTATGCCTTAATGATTACTTCTGAAGATCTCGCCTTTTTTGCCGTGCTGGCAGATTCCCGTTCGCTGGCCGAAGCCGCGCGCAAGCTCAATGTCACGCCGCCCGCGGTGTCGCAGCGCTTGCAAGCTTTGGAAGCCCGTGCCGGGGTGCAGCTCCTGGATCGCACAGGCCGGCGTTCTAGCCTGACCGACGAAGGCGCGCTGGTCGCTGCACACGGCCGCATGGTCGCCGACACCATCGACGCGCTCGCTGAAGCACTTGGCGACCGCACGAGCAAGGTGAGCGGGCACCTGCGTGTCGCCGCACCGCATGGCTTTGGCAGGCTGCACGTGGCGCCGGTCGCTGAGGCCTTCGCACGTACGCATGCGGGCGTGACCATTTCGCTGGAGCTTTCTGACCACCCCGGCGCGCAGCTTATTGAAAGCTGCGATGTGGTGATCCACATCGGGCCGGCGGGCCCGCCGAACCAGATCATGACTACGCTGGCGCCGAACCGGCGCATCTTGTGCGCCAGCCCCGCCTATCTGGAGCGCGCCGAGCCGATTGCCGAGCCTGGCGACCTGGCCAGACACCGTTGCCTGGTGGTGCGGGAGAACAATGAGGATGTCACGCTCTGGCGCTTCAGTGCCGCCAGGCGCGACCCCGTGACGGTTCGCATCAACCCTGTGATGTCCAGCAACGATGGCGCCGTGGTGCGGGACTGGGCCTTGGCCGGCATGGGTATTGCCATCCGCTCGGAATGGAATGTCGCGGATGATATTGTGCAAGGCCGCTTGCGTGCGGTCCTGCCGGGATGGGAACTGCCTGGTGCTGACGTGGTGGCCATGTTGGGCTCGCGGCGTGGTCGCAGCGCGCGTACGACCGCCTTCCTCGCGATGCTGCGTCAAGCACTCAACCCGGTTCCTTGGCGGCACCATCAGTAGCCAATGATGGCCTTGGTCTCTAGGTATTCCTCCAGGCCGTGGACGCCATATTCGCGTCCATTGCCAGAGCGCTTGTAGCCGCCAAACGGTGCGTGTCCGTTCCAGGTGGGGTAGTTGATATGCACCTGTCCGGCGCGGATGCGGCCCGCCACGTGGCGGGCGCGATCCAAGTCGCTCGATTGCAGGTGGGCACCCAGGCCGTAAACCGTGTCGTTGGCTATGGCGATAGCTTCTGCCTCATCCTTGTACGGCATGATCACCAGCACTGGGCCGAAAATTTCCTCCTGTGCTACCCGCATTCCGGGCGTCACATTGGAAAACACGGTTGGCTGTACGAAGAAGCCGTGCGCCAGTCCGACCGGTCGGCCCTGCCCACCGCAGACTAGCTTGGCGCCTTCGTCCATGCCGGCTGCAATCATGTCCTGCACCCGGACAAACTGCGCGGCATTGGCGATCGGGCCCATGGCCGTCTTTTCATCGCGCGGATCGCCTACCGCGATGCTGGCCGCGGCCGCTTGCGCCAAGGCTTCCACTTCGGCCAGGCGTGACGCCGGCACCAGCATCCGTGTCGGTGCGCTGCACGACTGGCCTACGTTGCGCATGCCTGCGAGCACACCCTTGGCAACGCCGTTCTCAAAGTCGGCATCGTCAAGAAACACATTGGGCGACTTGCCGCCCAGTTCCTGCACTACGCGTTTGACCGTCACGGCGGCCGCCTGTGCCACCAGCACACCCGCGCGCGTCGATCCGGTGATGGAAATCATATCGACGTCCGGGTGCGACGCCAGTGCCGCACCGACGACTTCGCCGGTGCCTCCCACCAGGTTGAACACACCGGCCGGTACGCCGGCGTCGTGCATCACCTGCGCGAAGAGTTGTGCGCTGTAAGGCGAGAGCTCGCTGGGCTTGAGTACCACGGTGC
This sequence comes from Rhodoferax sp. GW821-FHT02C08, assembly GCF_059421805.1. NCBI lineage: Bacteria > Pseudomonadati > Pseudomonadota > Betaproteobacteria > Burkholderiales > Comamonadaceae > Rhodoferax > Rhodoferax sp. GW821-FHT02C08. Next base: position 21,805 of record NZ_JBWKVR010000005.1, on the reverse strand, counting down.
AGCCGGCTGCGATCGCGGGTGCCACCTTGGCGGTGATCTGGTACAGCGGCCAGTTCCAGGGCGTGATCAGTGCGCAGACACCGATCGGCTCTTTGGCCAAGGCGGTGCCGCCCTCGTTGGTGAGAAAGGCGTAGCGCTGCAACACCTCCATTTGCACGCGTACATGGGCGATGGCATAGGGCACATGGGACGCCCGGGCGAAGCTGATCGCAGCGCCCATCTCGGTCACGATGGCCTGTGCGAACAGTTCCGCGCGTTCTTCCAGTAGTGCCAGGATGCGGCCTAGCAGGGCCAGTCGCTCCACTACCGTGCTGCGCGAAAAAGTCTCGAATGCGCGCCGGGCTGCAGCCACGGCCATATCGGCATCGGCCGATGAACCGGCGGCGACATGCCCCACCACCTGCTCGGTGTATGGATTGACTACGGCGATCTGCGCAGCGCTGGAACGGTCGAGCCATTTGCCGTCGATATAGAGCCGCGCGTCGTTGAGGGTGAGGTTGGGGGCTGCCATGGTCTGGTTTTCTGTGCTTATGGGGTGGTCCGTGCTGTCCGGGGGCCGTTGCTTCAGGCCATGACCCATACCTTGCGCACGGTTTCAATCGTGCGCCAGGTGCCGATGTAGCCGGGCTTCATGATGAAACAGTCGCCAGCCTTGTAGGTCACCGGTGCTTGCCCGGCCTCGGTGATTTCCACCACGCCAGAAAGGATCAGGCAGAACTCCCAGGTCTCGCCCTTGATGGAGTGGTTGACTCCGACTGTCGACTCGAACACGCCGGCACGCACCTGGCCATCCTTGGCGCTATCGACATCCCAGTTGCGGCAGACGATGTCGCCCTCGATAACGCGGTCCGCTGGCGGCCGGTATTCGCGTGGTTCGCCGAGTTGGTCGAGGTTGAAGGAGACGAGAAGTTTTGACATGGAAGAGGCCTTATCCAAAGTTGCTTGCTTGATGCCTCTATGCTAGGGCGCACGTTGCAATATGGGTGCCGAAGCTGGTGCCGCCAACAGTGGGAAATTGCCGATTCGCGGTCTCTCGCAGCGCAATCTGCCGGTAGGGGTTGTCGGTAGATTGCGTACGCTTTCAGTAGCCTCGCTGGCGGTCCACCAACCCCACCATGGGCTCGCCGGATTCGAAGCGGCGCAGATTGTCCAGCACCACGCGTGCAGCACTCAACGGGTGTGTCATGCTCGCGATATGCGGGGTCAACGCGATGTGCGCATGCGACCAAAATGGATGCGACGCGGGCAGAGGTTCAGGCTCTGTTACGTCGAGTATGGCGTCACCGATGTGCCCTGTTTCCAGGGCTGCCAGTAGATCGGCATCGACCAGTTGCGGCCCACGTCCGACATGTACCAGGCCTGCGCCTTTGGGGAGTTGGGCGAAGAGCTTGGCATTGAGAAGTCCGCGCGTCGCGTCGGTCAGAGGCAGCAGGCAGACGAGTATGTCGGTGCGTGCCAAAAAGCTAGCCAGGCCTTCGCTGCCCGCGTGGCATTGCACGCCGTCGATATGGTGTTGCGAACGGCTCCAGCCCGCACAATCGAAACCTAGTGCCTTTAGCTGCGCGAGCACTGCCTGCCCGAGCGACCCGAGGCCGAGCACGCCAACGCGCCGGTCGGCGGCTGGCCGGACCTGCAGTGGCCGCCAATCGGCCTGCTGCTGCTGGCGACGGTACTTGGGCATGTCCCGGTGTAGGTCCAGCACGGCATGGGTCACATACTCCACCATGCCAGCGACGATGCCTGGTTCCACCATGCGTACCACCGGCAGGTCTGCCGGTAGCGCATGCAAGTCGAATTGGTCCACGCCTGCACCGGAGGAGAACAGCACCTTAAGCTTGGGAAATTGGTGAGTGATGTCATCGGGGGGCACCCAGGCCGCCAGGAATCGCACTTGCTCGGGATCGCCGACATCGGGCCAGATCCGAAAGTCGATATGTGGTGCCTGCGTACGAAACACTTCGGCCCATACGCGGCCGCGTACCGGATCGGACTTGTAGACAAAGCTGAATGCGTGCATTCCGGTCCTTAGCCGATGGCCTGGGTTGTGATAGCAAAGAGTACCGGCCCACCTTTGGTGGTCGGCAAGGGTGTGCCGCGCACCATGGTTGTCGGTGCATCGACCTCCGCCAGGCCGATGGCGGTCAGCCAGTCGCCCAGGTCCGCGTTGGCATCCACGTCGATGCGGGTGAAATGGCCGGCGTTTTGTCCGGCCAGGTGGGCGATCAACGCCTTGGCACCTTCCACGTCAGGGGCGACTACTGGCCCGATGACGTGGCCACGACCAAAGCGGCGCAGCATGGCGAAGCCTCGCGGTGTTTGTTCGCAGTCCAGCACCACGCAGGCTTCAGCCCGGTCCAACAGGTCTTCTATCAGTGCGAGGCGGGGCATGCCACGCGCAGCTGCATCTAGCGATTGCAGCGCGGCCAGCTCGTTCTGGCCCGCAGGCCTCAAGCGGCAACCGGGAGGTAGTTCGATCAGCGGTGTCGGCTTAGCCAGGCCCTGGTGCTGGCGTATTCCGCCAGTGACCTTGAAGCCCAGCTTTTCATACAGTGGGCGACCGGCTTCTGTCGCCTGCAGCAATACGCTGTGTGAGTCCAGTCCGTCGAGCAGAACCTCCATGAGTTGGCGGCCGATGCCGCGACCCTGGCACGCCGGACTCACGATGATCAGGCCCAGGGATGCATGCTGCGCACCCCAGCGCCAGCGCAGTGCGGTGCCCACGATCTTGCCGCCTTGTTCAGCCACCGTGCCTTCAGCATATTCAAAGACTTGTGCCCAGTCGGTCGGGCGGTGCGGCCAGCGAAGTTCGGCGGACAGTGCGTGGGCCTGCTCGATGTCGTCGTTGGTCATCGCTCTGAAGACCACGCGGTCTTCGGCGATGTCGGAAGGGGAAGATAAGGGCATACGGGAAATCTCTCTTGCAAACATGGGAGTGCGCCGATCTTGACCGACATCGATGCACTACGCCAGAGTCAAGATGCATGTTGCTGCAACTCGCAAGCATCTTCTGTGGCGGCCCGGCGCTTTGCAATTCGCTGCCGCTGCAGCCCGGCTTACGCATACATATGCTGCGGCTGTTTGTCTGGTGCCGGGTACGGTGGCGGTGCGATGCAACAGGCGTACCGCAGCCGGGTATTTAGCAAGTCTGGGTTGCCGGACTAACCTGCTCTAGCCTTGCTTCAAAAGCGTGCCGGGTGGATGCGCCGCAGCACACCAAGGTGCATACCGCACGCATGCGGTGCGAACCGCACGCCATGCCGCGCTCCCCACTTCAAACAGCAGCTTGGGATCAAAACGCCAGCCATTTCCATACAACCCTCGTGAGCTTGCGTGATTCAATTACTTCACATCAAGACGTCGCGGAAATCAGTTATGCCGCAACCCGTTTCCGGTCGGACACCGGCATATCAAGGATCAGCAACCATGGCTTTTCGTCCCAAGTACATCACCTTCGACTGCTACGGCACGCTCACGCGCTTCCGTATGACCGAGATGACCCGGGTCATTTTTGCGGACCGTATTCCGGCCGATCGTATGGAGCAGTTCATTGCAGACTTCACCAGCTATCGATTCGATGAGGTTCTGGGTGACTGGAAGCCTTATGAGACCGTGTTGAAGAATGCCGTGCGCCGCCTGTGCAAGGCCTGGAAGATCCAGTATCTGGATAGCGATGCGCAGCAATACTACGACGCCGTTCCTACCTGGGGACCGCATGAAGATGTGCCGGCAGGCCTGTCCAAGGTTGCGCACGAGATCCCGCTGGTGATTCTCTCCAATGCCGACGACTCTCAAATTCAGAAGAACGTCGCCATGCTGGGTGCGCCTTTCTACCGTGTCTACACCGCCCAGCAGGCCCAGGCCTACAAGCCACGGCTGCGCGCTTTTGAGTTCATGTTCGACTCGCTGGGCTGTAACCCGGAGGATGTGCTGCACGTTTCGTCCAGCCTGCGCTACGACTTGATGTCGGCCGCAGACATCGGCATTGTGAACAAGGTGTTCGTCAATCGTGGCCATGGCCCCGGCAATCCGGCTTATGGCTACACCGAGATCCAGGACATCGGCGGCCTGGCTGGCGTCGTCGGTCTTTGAGCCATTTACTCCCCCATTCACCGTTCTACAAGGAGTGCGTCCCCATGAGCAATAGCCGCAATCAGTTCGATAGTCTTGTCCATCCCACAGACAGCGTCCGGGTGATGGAGTCCCTGCGCCGCGGAGCTTCGCGCCGCGATGTGCTCGCCATGCTGATGGCGGGTGGCATGCAGGCCACCCTGGCTGGTGGTGCTGCCACCTTCGCGATGTCTGCCCATGCGCAGACACCACGCAAGGGTGGGCGTATTCGTGTCTCGGGTGAGCAGACAGCCGCTACCGACACGCTGGATCCGGCCAAGCAATCCAACCAGGCCGACTACTGCCGCAGCACCATGCTTTTCAATGGCTTGACCGTGCTCGACGCCAGCCTTACTCCCCAGCCAGCTCTGGCGGAATCGTTCACCACCCGCGATGCCAAGACCTGGGTCTTTACGCTGCGCAAGGGGGTGACCTTCCATGACGGCAAGGCGCTCTCGCCAGCGGACGTGGTGTATTCGGTGATGCGCGTCAAGGACCCGGCCACGGCCTCCAAGGCCAAGGTGCTGGCCGACCAGATTGAAAGCGTCAAGGCCACCGGTCCGAACGAGGTCACGATCGTGCTGACGGCGCCGAACGCCGACTTGCCGACCATCGTCGCCACCTTCCACTTCCACATCGTCAAAGACGGCACGACCGACTTCACTGCGGGCATTGGCACAGGCCCCTACAAGCTCAAGGAGTTCAAGCCCGGCATACGCTCCATCGTTGTCCGTAACGAGTCTTACTGGAAACCCGGTAAACCTTACCTCGATGAGGTCGAATTTGTGGGTATCGGCGACGAGAGTGCCCGGCTCAATGCGCTGCTGTCCGGTGGCATGGATTTGATCAACGGCGTCAATCCGCGCGCTGTCGCACGTGTCAAAGGCACACCGGGTTTCAACATCCTGACGTCGCAGTCCGGTCAATACACCGACCTGATCATGCGCCGCGACCTGGGCCCGGGTACCAACCCCGACTTCGCCATGGCCATGAAGTACATGCTGGACCGCGAGCAGATGAAGAAGACCATTGCACTGGACTATGCAACGGTCGGCAACGACCAGCCTGTGGACCCGACCAACCGCTTCTACTTCGCAGGCCTGCCGCAGCGGACCATGGACCTGGACAAGGCCAAGTTCCATCTGCAGAAATCGGGTGTGAGCGGAAAAATTCCTGTCGTGACCTCGCCTGCGGCCACTTACTCCACCGAGATCGCCTTGCTGATGCAGGAAACGGGTCAGCGCATCGGCCTAGAGCTGGATGTCAAGCGCATGCCGTCCGACGGTTATTGGTCGAACCACTGGCTCAGCAGCCCGATTGGCTTCGGCAATATCAACACCCGGCCCAGCGTCGATACCTTGCTGACACAGTTCTTCCAGTCCGACGCGCAGTGGAACGAGTCGCGCTGGAAGAACCCCAAGTTCGACCAACTGCTGCTGGCATCGCGTGCCGAAACCGACCTGGCCAAGCGCAAACAGCAGTACGCCGACATGCAAACCTTGATCCACCAGGAGTCCGGCATCGGCATTCCCATGTTCATTGCCAGCATTGACGCCTACAGCTCCAAGGTCAAGGGTTTGGAAGCCCGGCCGCTGGGCGGGTTGATGGGTTTCTCCTTTGCCGAGCACGTCTGGCTGGACGCATAAGCGCTGCGTGATGGCCTGAATAGCCACGGACATGACCGCCCGCCACAGTGTGCCCATTTCTTGCAAGTGCTGTGCAGGCGGCAGGTTGTTGTACCTGAAAGATTGATATGAATGCCCTGATTCTCAAGCTGCTCGGCCAGCGCATTGCCATTGGCTTGCTTTCCTTGCTGGCCGTCTCAGCGCTGGTCTTTGCGATCACTGCCGTGTTACCCGGAGACGCCGCGCAGGAGCAGTTGGGTCAGGATGCGACCCCAGCGGCCCTGGCCGCGCTGCGTGTGCAGATGGGTCTGGACGTGCCCGCCCCGTTGCGCTACATCCACTGGCTGGGGGGTGTTCTGCATGGCGATCTCGGTACCTCGGCTACGACCAGCATGCCCGTGGGGGAGCTGGTGGCCAGCCGCCTGCCCAATTCGCTGCTGCTGGCGGCCGTGACTGCCGTTTTCTCGGTTCCCATCGCTCTGGCATTGGGTATCTCTTCGGCGGTATGGCGCAGTTCCTGGTTCGACCGGTTTGCCTCCACCGTGGCCGTTGGCGTGGTGTCTGTGCCTGAATTTCTGGTTGCCACACTGGCGGTGCTCGTCTTCGCGGTCAAGCTGCATTGGCTGCCCGCGCTGTCCTATGCGAGTGATATTGAATCCATAGGGCAGATGCTGCGTGCCTTTGCGATGCCGGTGCTCAGTTTGTGCTGCGTGATCATCGCGCAGATGATGCGTATGACCCGTGCTGCGGTCATCGACCAGCTTGAAGCGCCGTACATCGAAATGGTGCGTTTGAAGGGGGCCTCGCCCTTGCGCACGGTGATGGTCCATGCGCTGCCTAACGCCATTGGCCCGATTGCCAATGCCGTGGCTTTCAGCCTGTCCTATTTGCTTGGCGGCGTGATCATTGTCGAGACCATCTTCAACTACCCCGGCATTGCCAAGCTGATGGTGGACGCTGTCGCCCAGCGTGATATGCCGCTGGTGCAGGCCTGCGCCATGATCTTCTGTGCGGGATACCTCATCTTGGTGACGCTGGCCGATGTTTGCGGCATCGTCGCCAACCCCCGCCTGCGCCACCTCTGAGTAGCCTGTACCTGGCTTGCATCTCTTTGCGATATCCCCTCAACGCCCCCAACACATAAGCGATACCCCATGGAACCTGTTGTGCAAACCTTGACCGCTCCTCCCGTGGCCACCCCGCGCGGCGCTTGTCGACGCTGGCTATCCGGGTTCGGTTTATCTGGTCTGGTGGGTCTGGCGGTGCTGGCCATCTGGATGCTCGCCGCATTGTTCGGCCCAGCGATGTTGTCGCGAGAGCTTGCCGGCTCCGGCAGCAATGCCGTTTTCGCCCCCATCAGTGCCGCGCATTGGCTGGGGACGGACTATCTTGGCCGCGACATGCTGGTGCGCGTGGTCAATGGCGCCCGCTACACCGTCGGCGTAGCCCTGATTGCTACGCTGTTCGCCAGCGGCGTGGGAACCGTGCTGGCCCTGTTGGCCGCCAGCGGCAGCAGGGTGCTGGACGCCACGCTCAGCCGTGGCCTGGACACCCTGACCGCCATTCCCAGCAAGATGTTTGCGCTCATCATGGTGGCGGGGTTCGGTTCCTCGGTGGCCATGCTGGTGGCCACGGCTGCCATCATCTATATCCCCGGCGCCTTCCGCATTGCGCGCTCGCTGGCAGTCAATATCAATGCGCTGGATTACGTGGTGGTGGCACGCACCCGTGGTGAGGGCACGCTCTACATCATGCTGCGAGAAATTCTTCCCAACATCCTGGGCCCCATGCTGTCCGACCTGGGGCTGCGTTTCGTCTACGTGGTGCTGTTGTTGGCGGGCCTGAGCTTTCTCGGCCTGGGCATACAGCCGCCAGCCGCCGACTGGGGTTCGCTGGTGCGAGAGAACATCGGTGCGCTGCCCGATGCAGGCGCCTCGGTGATCGCTCCGGCCCTGGCTATCGCCAGCCTGACCATCGCTGTCAACCTGGTTATCGACAACCTGCCGGGCCGCGCGGCCCGCGAACGCCGCCGGGGAGCACACTGATGGGCGCACCTGTTGTTGTTAAAGACCTGCACATCACTGCAGGCGGCCAGACGCTGGTGGACCATCTCAGCTTCTCCATCCAGCCCGGCGAAGTACTGGCACTGATCGGCGAGTCCGGCTCCGGCAAGACCACCACCGCGTTGGCGCTGATGGGCCATGCCCGCAGCGGCTGCACCATTGCCGGCGGCAGCGTGCGCATCGGCGATGTGGACGTGTTGACGCTGGACGCAGCCGGGCAGCGCACCCTGCGCGGGCGCCGCGTGTCCTATATCGCACAGAGTGCGGCGGCCTCCTTCAACCCCTCGCGCACGCTGCTGGACCAGGTGGTGGAGCCCACGCTCATCCACGGCCTCATGAAGCGGCCTGAAGCCGAAGCCAAGGCCGTGGCGCTGTTCAGAGAGCTTGCGCTGCCCAGTCCCGAAACCATTGGTGCGCGTTACCCGCACCAGGTGTCCGGCGGGCAGCTGCAGCGCGTGATGGCGGCGATGGCGCTGATCACCGACCCAGACCTGGTCATACTGGACGAGCCGACCACCGCACTCGACGTCACCACCCAGCTGGAGGTGCTGCGCGCCTTCCGCCGTGTGGTGCGCGAGCGCCGTGCCACGGCGGTCTACGTCAGCCATGACCTGGCCGTCGTGGCCCAGATGGCCGACCACATTCTGGTGCTGCGCAACGGGCAGATGCAGGAAATCAACGCGACCGAAAACATCCTCAGCCAGCCAGCCCAGTCCTATACCCAAAGCCTGCTGGCTGCGGCGCGTCCTGCGCCCCGGGTGTCGCCGCAAGGCTGTGGCAGCGAGCTGCTGCTGGACATCCACGACCTCTCGGCTGGTTATGGCCCCACCGACCTCCAGGGCCAGCCCGAAAAGCTGATCCTGCAGCACATCGACCTCAAGCTGTACCGGGGCCAGGCCATTGGCGTGATCGGCGAGTCGGGCTCCGGCAAGACCACGCTGGCGCGTGCCGTGGCCGGGCTGATCAAGCCCTGCGGTGGCGGCATCATCTTCCAGAACCGCGAGCTGGCACCAACGCTCACCGAGCGCAGCAAGGAAGAGCTGCGCCAGATCCAGATCGTCTTCCAGATGGCCGACACGGCACTCAACCCCTCGCAGACCATCGAGGCCATCCTGGCGCGGCCTTTGGTGTTCTACAAGGGCTTGCGCGGGCCGGCACTGCAGAAGCGCATCCGCGAGCTGCTGGACCTGGTCAAGCTGCCACACACCGTGGCTGCGCGTTTGCCCGGTGGGCTCTCGGGCGGGCAGAAGCAGCGCGTGAACCTGGCGCGCGCGCTGGCTGCCGACCCTGACCTCATACTCTGCGACGAGGTGACCTCGGCGCTGGATACCGTCGTTGGCGCTGCTGTGCTCGACCTGATCGCCGAGCTGCGGCGTGAACTCGGCGTGTCCTACCTGTTCATCAGCCACGACCTGCACACGGTGCGCGCGGTCTGCGACGAAATCGTCGTCATGAAGGACGGCCACAAGCTCGCGCAAGTTGCCCGCGCTGACTACAACCGCGGCCCGCACCATCCGTATTACGAACTGCTGGAACGCTCGGTGCCCGAACTTCGGCGCGGCTGGCTCGATGAGATGGATCAACGGCGCGCTGTGGCCTGAATGACAAGCCCCATCTTCACAAGGACCTGATAGCCATGGAACCTAGCTTTCGCATCGCACTCATCGCCGGAGACGGCATCGGCAAGGAGGTACTGCCCGAAGGTCTGCGCGTGGTCCAGGCCGCCGCCGAGCGCTTCGGTTTCTCACTGGAGTGCCGCACCATGGACTGGGCCAGCTGCGACTACTACCAGGCGCACGGCCAGATGATGCCGGACGACTGGAAGGAGCAGCTCAAGGGCGTCGATGCGATCTACTTTGGCGCTGTGGGTTGGCCCGCCACCGTGCCCGACCACGTGTCGCTCTGGGGCTCGCTGCTCAAGTTCCGCCGCGAGTTCGACCAGTACATCAACCTGCGCCCGGTGCGCCTGTTCGAGGGCGTGCCCTGTCCGCTGGCCGGCCGCAAGCCGGGCGATATCGACTACTACGTGGTGCGCGAGAACACCGAGGGTGAATACACCTCGCTGGGCGGCATCATGTTCGAGGGAACCGACCGCGAGATCGTGGTCCAGGAGTCGGTCTACTCGCGCAAGGGGACGGACCGCCTGCTGCGTTTCGCCTTCGATCTGGCGCAAAGTCGGCCCCGCAAGCATGTGACCTTGGCCACCAAATCCAACGGCATTGCCATCAGCATGCCCTGGTGGGACCAGCGCGCGGAAACGGTGGCCAAGGACTACCCCGAGGTGGTGCTGGACAAGCAGCACATCGACATCCTGACCGCGCGCTTCGTGTTGCAGCCCAACCGCTTCGACGTGATGGCGGCCACCAATCTGTTTGGCGACATCTTGTCCGACCTGGGCCCCGCCACCACCGGCACCATCGGCCTGGCGCCATCGGCCAACCTGAACCCGGAGCGCAGCTTCCCTTCGCTGTTTGAGCCCGTGCACGGCTCGGCCCCCGACATCTACGGCAAGAACATTGCCAACCCGATCGCCATGGTCTGGTCGGGTGCCTTGATGCTGGACTTTCTGACCCATGGCGAAGGTGTGGGCCGCGCCGCGCACGACGCGATCGTGCGTGCCATTGAAGACGTGCTGCGCAGTGGGCCACGTACGCCGGACCTGGGCGGCACAGCCTCGACCACCGAGGTTGGCATCGCCATTGCCGAGCATGTTGCCGCCGCCTGATCTTTTCTTACTTTCACACCCTATACCTCTATGCCACTGACACTTCAACGCCAGGACCTGCTGCCGGGTCGCCAACTCATAGGCACTGAATGGTGCGACTCCAGCGACGGCCGCCGTCTGGACGTTAGCGACCCCGCCACCAACCTGGTGTTTGCCAGCGTGCCCGATGGCTCGGCCGCAGACGCCCGTGTGGCTGTCGATGCGGCCCACGCGGCTTTCCCGGTCTGGCGCGCCGTGCCAGCCAAGCAGCGGGCGCAGATCATCAAGCGCTGGAACGACCTCATGCTGGCGCACCAGGAAGATCTGGGCCGGCTGATCTCACGCGAACAAGGCAAGCCCCTGGCCGAAGGCAAGGGTGAGGTGCTGTACGCGGCCAGCTATGTGGAATGGTTTGCCGAAGAGGCCACCCGTGCCGGCGGCGACATCATTCCCGCGCCAGTGCCGGGTCGCCGCATGTTTGCCTTCAAGGAACCGGTGGGTGTGATCGCGGCCATTACGCCGTGGAATTTTCCAGCGGCCATGATCGCCCGCAAGATCGCGCCCGCCCTGGCTGCGGGATGCACCGTGGTCTGCAAGCCGGCTGAGGACACGCCGCTGACATCGCTTGCGCTGGTAAAGCTGGCGCAGGAGGCCGGCGTGCCGCCGGGCGTGCTGAACATCGTCACCGCCTCGCGTGAGCGCACCCCCGAGGTGGTGGACGTGTGGTTGGACGACCCGCGCGTGCGCAAGATCACCTTTACCGGCTCCACCCCGGTGGGCAAGCATCTGGCGCGCCGTTCGGCCGATACGCTGAAAAAGCTCTCGCTCGAACTGGGTGGCAATGCACCCTTCATCGTGTTCGACGACGCTGACATCGACGCGGCCATCGAGGGCCTGATGGTGTCCAAGTTCCGCAATGGCGGGCAGACCTGCGTGTGCCCGAACCGCATCTATGTGCAGGCCGGCGTGCACGACGCCTTCGCCCAGAAGCTGGCCGCGCGTGTGGCTGCGCTGGTGGTCGGTCCGGCGACCGACGCCGCGTCGCAGATCGGCCCCATGATCAACGCCCGTGCCGTCGAAAAGATCGAGCGCCACGTGCAGAACGCTGTGGCCAACGGCGCCCGGGTGCTGGCGGGCGGCCAGCGCCTGCCGACATTGGGGGCGAACTACTACGCGCCCACGGTGCTGGTGGACGCGACGGCCAGCATGGACTGCTCGTGCGAGGAAACCTTTGGCCCTGTGGCGCCAATCACACGCTTCACCTCCGAAGCCGAAGTTCTGGCCGCAGCCAATGCCACGCCGTTCGGGCTAGCCGCCTACTTCTATTCCAGCGACGTGCGGCGCATCTGGCGTCTGGCGGAGGCGCTGGAGTGCGGCATCGTCGGTATTAACGAAGGCGCGCTGGCGGCGGAGGCAGCGCCCTTTGGCGGCGTGAAAGAGTCCGGCTACGGCCGCGAAGGCTCGACCCATGGCTTGGGCGAATACATGCACCTGAAGTACGTGTGCCAGGGCAATTTGGCTTGATTTTTCGGGGGCGTGCCGGGTGGGGAATGGGCTAAAGTGGCTGCTTCAAGCCACCCAGGAAACCCATGCCCATCCAATCCCGCCTGCACCGCCCGTTCGGTGCGCTCACCACCCTGACCAATGGCCGCCACAGCTGGAGCGCCGATGTGGATGCCACCCTGGGCTCCGACGATCTGGCACCCGACCCGCACGACCTGCTGGACTCGGCCCTGGCCGCCTGCACCAGCCTGACGCTGGAGTTGTACATCCGCCGCCGCAAGCTGGCCGTGACCGACCTGCGCGTGGACATCAGCCACACCGAGAGTAAGACCGAGGACGGCAAGGTCCGCTACGCGCTGCAGCGCAGCCTGCACATTGAAGGCGACATCACGCCCGAGGAGCGTGCCAAGCTGCTGGAGATCGCCAACAAATGCCCCATCCACCGGGTGCTGGAGGGCGACATCAGCGTCGCTACCAGCCTGGCAGAGTAGTTGCTATATTTTGAATAGCTGCTCGCGCAGGTATTAACTGCGCTGGAGGCTTATTTCATTCGTAAACCAGAGCGGCATCCAGAACCTCCACCCAGTGCTTCACCGGCGTGCTGGTGCCGCTTTGTAGGTGCTGGATGCAGCCGATATTGGCCGAGACGATGGTTTGCGCACCCAGCGGCTCCAGGTGGCCCAGCTTGCGGTCGCGCAGCTGGGTGGCCAGTGCGGGCTGCAGCACCGAGTAGGTGCCGGCCGAGCCGCAGCACAGATGGCTCTCAGACGCGGCCAGCTGCACCTTGAAGCCCAGCGCACCCAGATGCGTTTCCACCCCGCCGCGTAGTTTTTGCCCGTGCTGCAGTGTGCAGGGCGGGTGGAAGGCCAGCTGCTGTTGGGCGCCGGGCCGTAGCTTGCCGTGCAGGGCGGCGGCCAGATCAGGCAGCAGCTCGCTCAGGTCGCGTGTCAGTGCGCTGATGCGCGCGGCCTTGGCCGCATAGGCCGGGTCGGCGGCCAGGGCGTGGCCGTAGTCTTTCACCATCACGCCGCAGCCGGAGGCGTTCATCACGATGGCCTCCACCGTGTGGGCCTCCACCAGCGGCCACCAGGCGTCGATATTGCGGCGCGTATCGGCCAGGCCGCCGCCGTGGTCACCCAGGTGGCTGCGGATGGCCCCGCAGCAGCCGGCGCTGGGCGCCACCAGCGTCTGGATGCCGGCAGCGTCCAGCACGCGGGCGGTGGCGCTGTTGATGTTGGGCATCATCGCCGGCTGCACGCAGCCCGTCAGCACCAGCACCTTGCGGGCGTGCTCGCGCGTGGGCCATGCCTGGGCCGGCGTGGCTTTGGGCACCTTGTTCTTTAGGGCTTGGGGCAGCAGCGGGCGTAGCGCCTGGCCGACCTTCATCGCCGGGGCGAACAGCGGGGATGTGAGGCCTTCCCGCAAGATCCAGCGGGCGACTTTCTCGGTGGTGGGGCGCTCCACGCGTTCGTCCACGATGCGCCGGCCTATGTCTACCAGCTGGCCGTATTCCACGCCGCTGGGGCAGGTGGATTCGCAGTTGCGGCAGGTCAGGCAGCGGTCCAGGTGCTGCTGGGTGCTGCGCGTAACTTCCGCGCCCTCCAGCACCTGCTTCATCAGGTAGATGCGGCCGCGCGGCCCGTCCAGCTCGTCGCCCAGCAGCTGGTAGGTGGGGCAGGTGGCGGTGCAAAAGCCGCAGTGCACGCATTTGCGCAGAATCGCCTCGGCGGCCTGGCCGTCGGTAGTGTTCTTGAATTCGGGGCTGAGGTGGGTTTGCATTACAGGCTGGGGTACAAGCGACCAGGGTTGAAGATGCCAGCCGGGTCCATGGCGGCTTTCAGTGCGCGCTGGATGCGTAGCAGCGGGGCCGACAGCGGGGTGAATACGCCGTCATGCCGGTGGTCAGCGTGGAACAGAGTGGCATGGCCACCCGCCTGGGCTGCGGCGGCGCGTATCTGCTTGGGCGTGGCAAAGCCGCGCAGCCAGCGCAGCGCGCCGCCCCATTCGATGAAGCTTTGCCCCGGCAAGTCCAGCGGCGGCGTGGTGGCGGGTACGGAGATGCGCCACAGTTCTTCGCCACGCGCCAGGTGGGCGGCATCCAGTTGGAAGAAATGGTGGCCTTGGTCGCGCACCAGCTGCCACCAGGTGGCGGCCATTTCGGGCTCCTGCAGCGTGCCGCCCAGGCGCTGGCAGGCCGCGTGCACGGCGGCCTGGGCACCGGCCAGGCGCAGATGCAGGTGACCCGCATGCCAGCTGCTGGCGTTCAATGGCAGGGGCTGACCGACCCAGGTGTGCAGCTGCTGCAGGGCCGTGGCTTCGTCCATCTCGAACACCAGGGTGGCGCTGGCGGGCGGCGTGGGCAGCACCTTCAGCGATACTTCGCAAATGATGCCCAGCACGCCCATGGAGCCGGCCAGGGCGCGCGACAGGTCGTAGCCGGCTACGTTCTTGATGACCTGGCCGCCAAAGCTCAGCAGTTCACCTTTGCCGTTGAGCACGGTGGCGCCCAGCACGTAGTCGCGCACCATGCCCACATGCGGGCGGGCGGGGCCGGACAGGCCGGCGGCCACCATGCCACCGACCGTGCCGTGGGCGTTGAAGCGCGGCGGCTCGAAGGGCAGGCACTGGCCCTTGGCGGCCAGGGCGGCCTCCAGCTCGGCCAGCGGGGTGCCGGCGCGCGCGGTGACGACTAGCTCGCTGGGCTCGTAGCTGCTGATGCCCGCCAGGTCGCGCATGCTGAGCGGCTCGCCGTGCGGCTTTTCGCCGTAAAAGGCCTTGCTATTGCCGCCTTGGATGTTGAGGGCTGTCTTGTGTGCGTGGGCGGCTTGCACCCGCTCTATGAGGTGCTGCAGCGCAGTGTCGGTGTGGGCCATCAGAATCTCGGCAAATGGGGGAAGGGCAGCATGCCGCGCAGCACGGTCATCTTGCCGTATTCGGCGCAGCGTTGCAGGCTGGGGATGACCTTGCCGGGGTTTAGCAACTCCAGTGGGTCGAAGGCACGCTTCACGGCCAGCATCTGTTCACGCTCGGGTGCGCTGAACTGCACGCACATGGAGTTCAGCTTTTCCACGCCCACGCCATGCTCACCGGTCACCGTGCCGCCCAGGCGCACGCTGGTTTCCAGAATATCGGCGCCGAACAGTTCGCAGCGGTGCATCTGGTCGGGGTCGTTCGCGTCGAACAGGATTAGCGGGTGCAGGTTGCCGTCCCCGGCGTGGAATACGTTTGCGCAGGCCAGGCCGTATTGCTGTTCCATGGCCTCGATGGCGCGCAGGATCTCGGCCAGCTTCTTGCGCGGAATGGTGGAGTCCATGCACATGTAGTCGGGGCTAATGCGGCCCGACGCGGGGAAGGCGTTCTTGCGTCCGCTCCAGAACTTCAGGCGCTGGGCTTCGTCCACACTGACGGTGCAGCGGGTGGCGCCGTTGGCCTGCAGCACGGCTTCCATGCGGGTGATTTCTTCTTCCACCTCTTCGGGTGTGCCGTCGCTCTCGCACAGCAGGATGGCGGCGGCGTCCAGGTCGTAGCCGGCGTGGACGAAGTCCTCCACGGCGGCGGTCATGCGCTTGTCCATCAGCTCCAGGCCTGCGGGGATGATGCCGGCGGCAATCACCGCTGCCACCGCATTGCCGGCCGACTCCACATCGGCAAAGCTGGCCATCACGCAGCGTGCCAGCTGCGGCTTGGGCACCAGCTTGACGGTGACTTCCAGCGTCACGGCCAGCATGCCTTCGCTGCCAATGACCAGGGGCAGCAGGTCCAGGCCGGGTGTGTCCAGCGCCTCGGAGCCGAATACGACCTCTTCGCCCTCCACGGTGTAGCCGCGCACACGCAGTACGTTGTGCAAGGTCAGGCCGTATTTCAGGCAGTGCACTCCGCCCGAGTTCTCGGCCACATTGCCGCCTATGGTGCAGGCGATCTGGCTGCTGGGGTCCGGCGCGTAGTACAGGCCGTGGGGCGCGGCGGCCTCGCTGATGGCCAGGTTGCGCACGCCGCACTGCACGGTGGCGGTGCAGGCCAGTGGGTCCACGGCCAGGATGCGGTTGAACTTGGCCAGCGACAGCGTCACGCCCAGCCGGTGCGGCATGGCCCCGCCGGACAGGCCGGTGCCCGCGCCGCGCGCCACCACCGGCACCTGCAGGCGGTGGCAGATTTGCAGCACGGCCACTACCTGGGCCTCGGTCTCGGGCAGCACCACCAGCAGCGGCGGCGTGCGGTAGGCGGTCAGGCCGTCGCATTCATAAGGCGTGGTGTCTTCCCGGCGCGACAGGATGGCGTGGCGGGGCAGGGCGGCGGCCAGGGCTTGGGCCACTTCGGCGCGGCGGGTCTGCAGCTGGGCGGTGTCTTCTAGCGTGGGGGTATTCATGGCAGTGCGGGTGGGCTGTCTGCCACTATAAGCAGATGCGTTGCCTGCCGGGTTGAAATTTCTGGTGCCGACGCGTGCAGAAATTGATGGCTGGGTGAGTCAATATTTGTGCTATGGATTTGGTAGCTGCTTGCGCAGGTATATTCTGCGCTGCGGGCCTTTTTCCTTTAAATATTGGTGCGAAGTGCCACCGGCACACGGGGCTCGAACTTGCTGCGCTTCAGGCTGAAGAATGCCTTCACATTGCGCACATTCGCATCGCTGGTGAACAGGCGCTGCGCCAGGGCCAGGTAGTCTGGCATGTCACGGGCAAACACCACCAGGCAGACGTCCGGCCCGGGCGATACGCGGTAGCACTGCTGCACCGCGTCGTCTGCCGCAACCCGGGCCTCAAAAGCGGCCAGGTGCTCGTCGCCCTGCCGGTCCAGGGTGATTTCCACAATCGCCGTCAGGCCATGGCCCAGCTGCGTGGCCAGCTTGTCGTTGTCCAAGATGGCCACCTGCCTGGCGATCAGGCCCGAGTCCACCAGGCGCTTGACGCGCCGCAGGCAGGTGGGGGCCGAGACATGGACCAGCTCCGCCAGCGCCAGATTGCTCAGCGAAGCATCCTGCTGCAGCTGTTGCAGTAGGCGCAGATCAATCGCATCGAGTTCTATTTGTTCCATAAATTGAATAAATTTTTACTTTAATTTCTTGATAAATTTAGTAAGAAATATTATTCCATTAAATATGAAATATTGAAACCAATCTTCTCGTGCTCAGGCTTAACATGCCGGCACAAACAAACTGTTGGAGTCTTTTATGTGTGGCATCGTTGGCGCTGTATCTACCCGCAATATCGTCCCCATCCTGGTCCAGGGCCTGCAGCGCCTGGAGTACCGGGGCTACGACTCCTGCGGCGTGGCCGTGCAAGGCATGGGCCCGGATGCACAGCACACCGGCACCCTGCGGCGCGCCCGCAGCACCTCGCGCGTGGCCGAGTTGATGACGCAGGTGAGCGAAGACAAGTTGGAGAGCGGCACCGGCATCGCCCACACCCGCTGGGCCACCCACGGCGCCCCGGCCGTGCACAACGCGCACCCGCATTTCAGCCACGGCCCCGGCGCCGATTCCGCCAGCCGCGCCGGCCGTATTGCCCTGGTGCACAACGGCATCATTGAAAACCACGAAGAGCTGCGCGCCCAGCTGAAGGCCAAGGGTTACGTGTTCACCAGCCAGACCGATACCGAAGTCATCGCCCACCTGGTGGACAGCCTGTACAACGGCGACCTGTTCGAGGCAGTCAAGGCCACGGTGCTGCAGCTGCACGGCGGCTATGCGATTGCCGTGTTCTGCAAGGACGAGCCGCACCGCGTCATCGGCGCGCGCGCCGGCTCACCTTTGATTCTGGGCGTGGGTCAAGGCGAAACCTTCCTGGCCAGCGACGCCATGGCCCTGGCCGGCGTGACCGACCAGATCGTCTACCTGGAAGAGGGCGACGTGGTGGATGTGCAAATGGGTAAGTACTGGATTGTGGACAAGGCCCACAAGCCCGTCACCCGCGTTGTCAAGACCGTGCACGCCCACAGCGGCGCAGCCGAGCTGGGTCCCTACCGCCATTACATGCAGAAGGAAATCTTCGAGCAGCCGCGCGCCATCGGCGACACGCTGGAAGGCGTGACCGCCATCGTGCCGGGGCTGTTTGAAGGCCCTAACGGCGGCGACGCCGAAGCCGTTTTCAAAGACATCGACTCGGTGCTGATCCTGGCCTGTGGCACCAGCTACTACAGCGGCTGCACCGCCAAATACTGGCTGGAAAGCATCGCCAAGATCCCCACCCAGGTGGAGATCGCCAGTGAGTACCGCTACCGCGACTCGGTGCCCAACCCCAAGACCTTGGTGGTCACCATCACCCAGTCCGGCGAAACCGCCGATACCCTGGCCGCCCTGCGTCACGCCCAAAGCCTGGGCATGCAGCACACGTTGACAGTGTGCAATGTGTCCACCTCGGCCATGGTGCGTGAATGCAAGCTGGCCTACATCACCCGCGCGGGTGTGGAAATCGGCGTGGCCTCCACCAAGGCCTTCACCACCCAACTGGCAGGCCTGTTCCTGCTGACCCTGGCCTTGGCCAAGTCCAAGGGCCGCCTGACCGAAGAAGAAGAGGCCGGCCATCTGAAGGCCATGCGCCACTTGCCCGCCGCGCTGCAAGCCGTGCTGGCGCTGGAGCCGCAAATCATCGCCTGGGCCGAAGACTTCGCAGTGAAGGAAAACGCGCTGTTCCTGGGCCGTGGCCTGCACTTCCCCATCGCCCTGGAAGGCGCGCTCAAGCTCAAGGAAATCACCTACATCCACGCCGAAGCCTACGCCGCCGGTGAGTTGAAGCACGGCCCCCTGGCCCTGGTCACCAGCGAGATGCCGGTCGTGGCCGTGGCCCCCAACGACGCCCTGCTGGAAAAGCTGAAAAGCAATCTGCAAGAAGTGCGTGCCCGTGGCGGCGTGCTGTACGTACTGGCCGATGCCGATTCCCACATCGCCAGCGGCGAAGGCCTGCACGTGATCCGCATGCCGGAGCACTACGGCGCGCTGTCTGCGTTGCTGCATGTGGTGCCACTGCAGCTGCTGGCGTACCACACGGCGTGTGCGCGGGGTACGGATGTCGATAAGCCACGGAACCTGGCTAAGAGTGTGACGGTGGAGTGAGGCTTTATGCTATAAATGACTGGAGCAAATAAAGTCCGTCGGAGAAAAATAAAGTCCGTCGGGAGTTTGTAATCTAAAAAAAGGGGCCGCTGGCCCCTTTTTTTGTATGGCGATTTGGTTTTATGTGCGTAACCAGTCGCTTCGCAGTTGCTAATGCCCGCCAGCGAAAGCTGTCGGTGATGTGATGAGCGCGATCGTCTGCTGCGTGCCAATCAGCAGTCAGCCACAGTCGATCGTATTGGCGCACTAGCTGGCGTTGGCTCACCCATGCTGGACCAAACGAAAATTTCCGCCCCGAGACTGACGTCGTACGCTGTGACTTGGTCACAAAAGCCGGCTCTTCTGCGAAATTTCGGATACGCAGCGTCAATCAGCTCTCGTTCTCGCAACGTTTAGGCAGCGTACTATTCAGGTGGTACCACAACGAGGCGGGTACAGGGGTTCGAAAGTGCCGGCAGGCTATGAAGTCCAGAGGCCACAGGCCTATCGCCAACGCCGGCGAATTTTCCTCCCATCTAAGGCGCCCGGTGGTATTGAACTGCGCGATGCGATCGCGCAGGACTTGGGCCGACGTGGGCAGTGTGTAGGGTGCTTCTGTGCTGCCGTTGGTCTGGTGTGCAGGTGCGAAATACCACCGCGTGCTCCAGTCGGCAGACGGGTGCCAGAGCTGACTGCCCACCTCAGGGTAGTTCTGCACATAGCCCTCGGCCAAGGCCTCATACGCGCCATCGAGGCCTAACATGGCACACCATGAGCCTATGGTTGCCAGCAGCCAGGAATGCTGTTTCATGCGTCCCTTGAACTCGTCGTTTTCAGACACGCTAAGTTCAACCAAGTCTTCGAAAGAGTCAGTTCCGACTGGAAACATCCGGCCGAGTCTGAAAACAAGGTTTAGGCGCCCAACGATCTCCGCGACCCACCAGTTCGCTATGTCGAAGCGGCATGTCTGGACCAACAGCACCAAGGCCAGACAAATATCGATCACCTGAGCGTCAATGCGCGGGGATGCGGCCGCCTCATGATTGCGCAGCAGCGCAGCGAGCGCACCTGAGAACTCATTACTGCGCGCCGACCAGAGATCGTCTTGCTCGGCGTCTACCATAACGGCGGATAGGCCGATCGATGCAACGAGACCGACCTGTTCAAGCAGCAGTACCGAATACTCCGCGCCTTCACGCGCGTAGCCCGACAGTCCATCTTTCATGTGGATGTGCGCGCTGATTGCCTCGTAGTACCGGTTGGCTATCACCAAGTAGGAGCGCCAGACTTCTCGGATGACCTCTTGTATGTCTTCGCGCTCCTGCAGCGATTGCAGCACGGCTCGATGGAAGCACCACAGCAGCGTGCGTTCCAGTACCCAAAGCGCTTGGCGCCGCTCGCCTTCGCCGGCCACCCAGTACGAGCACACCAGGGCGGCCAGATGCATTCGGCGTAACGCCTTGAGGAGCGCCGGAACTGACTGCCTATTTCCCTCCTCGGTCAATTGGCCGTCGGACGCCATGCCAAGCTGGCGAAGGAACAAGCGGCACAGATCGTCGAATTGATAGTCACTATCGGCACCCATCACGAGCGCCTTGCGCAGATCTGACCGGTCCTGGCCATCGAACAAGTGTTCGTTGAGCAAATTCGCTTCGACTAGGTCGGCCACTTTGTCGGCGCCCCAGAACTCGAATCGAAGCTGCGGATGGCGTGTCGCAAAGCCCGACCAGTTGGCTTGCACTGCTTGGCCGAGGTCACCGGTGGTCGCCACCACGATCACCTTGCGGTGGTTCCTGTACTCGGGCGGAACATGACTGGCGAGCCAGACATCAATGATCTCGTCCATGCTTTGCCGCACGGCGTTTTGATCTCCGTCCCAGGTGTTCCGGCCTATGTCGCCCTGCTTTATGACAAAGATCAGCAGCTCATCGACGCCATCGACAGGGGATCTGCCCGCGGCTGGGAAGTCCACTCCGAACTGACGAACACCTGCCTTGGGTTTCACCAAAGGCAGGTAGCCCATTTCCGTCAGCAGCTCTGGCAGCAGCCGGTCGAACTCGTCGCGCTCACGCAGCGTGCGAAGGTAGTGCGACAGTGCCAAACGCATGGGGTTGCTGGCGCTCATGCATGATCCCGCTTGGTCGTGCGAAGCTGCAGTCGCCGGTAGGCGTTACCCACCGGATCGAGCACCTCGCGCCGCGGTAGCTCAAATGAGACCGAATGTGAGGCAAACCCAGTGGGCTCGGAGAATGACTCGTCCAGATATTGAAAGGTGGTCTCGCCGGCCTTGATGTGTACTTGGCTCGCGAGCTGCGCGAGGACCGAGCGCTTACTGGCCTCGCGCATTGAATGTTCCATTGCCTTGTCGCGCGCTTTCGCAAAGTCGCGGCGCAGTGAGCGCGGTACCGTCAGTTCGCGAAGCCGCGGGAGCGCATCGAGCGCTGCCATGGCGACTTCTAATTGCGTGGAGATGTCGACGAGTAGAGCTTTGATCTCCGCGTCCTCCTCCTGCGCGGACCGCGCCCGCAACACGTTGCTAGTGGTACCAGGGTAGTCATAGCCGATCTCATCGTGAAGCGCCCACGGTAACAACGGCAGCACACGCGCCTTGGCGTCGCGCAGACGCAACAACGAAAGTATGAGCGAGAGCATTTGGTCAGCTTCGATCAGAAAACCCAGTACCCGCCGGATCAGGTATCTTAGGGCAACGCTGAATAAGTCCCGAGCTGGCGCGTGATTTGCATGTTTGCGTTCCTCATTCTTGAGGAGGTAGGGA
>NZ_JBWKVR010000004.1:357191-360626 GCF_059421805.1 Rhodoferax sp. GW821-FHT02C08 | reverse complement strand
TTCATCCCTACCTCCTCAAGAATGAGGAACGCAAACATGCAAATCACGCGCCAGCTCGGGACTTATTCAGCGTTGCCCTAAACAACTGTAGCCGGTCGACCCGCACGTCGCATGAGGCTGTTGGGCAGGCAAATCAGCCGTTGCTATCCTAATAACCGAGCTGCTGCACTGGACAGCGTCCCCTCCATCCGGAAATACCCCAACACCGTAGCCACGCTATGGTGGCCGGTCATCGCCATAGTCTCCGCCAGCGGCACATTCTGCCGCCCAGCCTCGGTCACAAATCCCGAACGCAAAGAATGCGCAGAAAAATCCCCCTCAATGCCCGCAAGCGTACAGCGCATTTTCACAATATCGCGCACGGCAGCAGGGGAGAGCGCTTGGCCTACATGGCCGCCTCTGCGCACCCGCCTAAAAATCGCCCCGGAAGTGATGCCGCTGGTCTGCAACCAGGCCTCCAGGGCCTCCGCCGCAGGGCCGAGGACCGGCTTGGTGTTCTCCGGTTGATCGGCACCGGATTGGTTGGTCTTGGAAAAGGCGAGGGTGTAGCTGAACCCGTCAGGGATGCGCTTCAAGAACTGCATGTCGGCCCCAGCGACTTCCGAGCGCCGGCGACCGCCGCTGGCCCAGGCAAACAGGAGGAGGGCGCGGTCACGCACGCCCCCTGGCGAGTCGTCGCAGGTGGCCAGCAAGGCCTGCAACGGATCCTGGGTCAAAGCATCTTTTTTCTGGGGTAGGGCGCCCCGCTTGGCATAGGCTTTCCGAGTCCGCGACAACAGCTCGCGCACCTTGGGGTCATGGCAGGGGTTCTTCAGCTCACGCAGCTGGTGCGCCTTGGACAGCACAGCGATGCGGTGCACCAGGGTGTTGTGCGCCATGGCACCGAGACGGCCTTTATAGCCAGACTGCACCAGGGCTTGGTCGATTTCTGGTGGCAGTTCGGACACCAAGCCCTTGGCTGTGGTCCGCTCGGCGTGGTCGACGATGAACTGCAGTACACAAGTCGTTGGCAGTGGCAAGCCAATCTGACCGCCATAGCGCAGGCCGTACCAGGCCGCCCAGTAGCGCAAAGCGCCACGGTAGCTGGCCAGGGTGTTCTGCGATTCCCCTTCGCGCAGCAAATCCTCCACAGCCCGTTGGGTGACGTCCGTGAGCTCGGTGGGCTGCAGGGCGGGCGTTTTGCGGAGACTGGGTAGGCGCATATTGCTTCAAACTTATATTTTGTTATTTATAAAATGTAGTATGTATGATCTATTACATAAATTCCATATAAACCACGATAACAATCTCTTATCGTTGGTAAATATTAGACGGAGTAGGGCGATGCCACAGAAAAATATGCGGGGTGTGCAGCAGGACGATGTCTGGGCGGCGGCGGACGCCTTGATCGCCGAGGGCCTGCGCCCGACCATCGAACGCGTGCGCCTGCAAATGGGCCGCGGCTCGCCGAATACGGTGGGGCCTCTGCTGGAGGCCTGGTTCGCCACGCTGGGACCGAGACTGGGCGTCGGCGAGGCCAAGGAGGAGGCGGGCGGTCTTCCAGCGGCCGTGCAGCAGGCCAGCATCAAACTCTGGGAGGCCGCCCTGTCCCAGGCACGCAAGGAGATCGACATAGCGGCGGCGGCCGCGCGGCAGGCACTTATGGACGAGCGCGCTGTCTTCGAATCCCGGGTGGCCGAGCTGGCTCAGCAGGAGGCGGTCTTTGCGGAACGACAGGCGGCGACCGAACGCGCCCTGCTGGTCGCACAGGAGCAGATGGCGGATCTGGGCCAGCGCTTGCGGGAGGCACAGGCCCTGCTGACTGAGCGGGACCAAGAAATCGATGGACTGCTGTCCCGGTTGTCGGCTGTAGAACAGCAACGGGAAACAGAGCGCCGGCGCACCGATGAGGAGGGTCAACGCCACGCCGAAGAGCGAGGGAGGGTGGAGGAGCGGGCTGCAGCGAATGAACGCCGCCTGATGCAGGACATCGATCGCGAGCGGCAAGAGTCGAAGCTGGCCAAAGCCGCGTTGGCGGCGGCAACGCAGCGGGCGGAAGAATCCCACCAGCAGTCGGAACTGAACAAGAAACAGCTGACCGACAAGTTGTTGCATGCCGACGCGGAACTGCGGTTGATCCGCCAAGCACTGGCGTCTACCGAGGAACGCGCATCGGAACTCCGTGCCTTGCTGGATACACAAGCTGCAGCGAACGCAGCCACCCTGAAGCAATTGGGCCTACTCGTAGCAAATCAAACCGTCCCCAAACCAGTGCCTACCACCAAACGGACACGGAAATTGAAGCACACCTCGGATCACAGTACAGACAAAATCCAGGAATGATCCAGGGCAGCCGAGCGTTGCAGTTGAGCATATGCTTGGCCTGCTTACGTTATGCGGCATCACCATGAAATTGCAGTGGCCGGTGCTGTCGCTGCTATCACAAGATTAGGCTTCGCGGCCAAAGGCACGGCTTAAAAGGCTACATACGCCCCCAAATAGGTATTTATCCGGACCGTCTCAAGTTGCGACTTTTATGCTCCAGAACCTCTGGTTTCTCAGTCTCTACTGCCGGATTGCATGCGAGGCAGTTAGACTGCAACTCGACCTCTCAAAAACTGGCGGGCAGCTACGATGGCAACAAGTTTCGTATTACCAAAACGAGCGTTAGAACGTATTCAGATTGGACAAGCATTTGCTGAGTATGATCTGATTCGCAATGAGCCGGAATTGTTTGTTTCCACGCCAGCTGCATTGGCAGCTCTTGATCAATCATCACAGAAGTGTTTTTTTGTAGGCCGGCGAGGTGCTGGAAAAACAGCGATCACCTATGAGTTGCTTCGTCGTACCACGGACTCTATCTCCATAGTTCCACAGATTTTCGATCTATTGGAACTGCCGTTGGCGCACGACGAATTTCGCGACACAAGACAGCGTCCCTTCAAGTCCCTTACGCACACATTCGAACGGGCGCTTCTGGATGAGTGTGTTCGTCATTTACTGGCATCCGGTCGCGTAAAAGAAAGAGCCCTCCCACCCACAATTACCAAAGAGCGAAATCTTATCGAAGATTGCGATTTTGATCAGCGCATTCTAAGCTTAACTCAAGAAATATTTGACGCATATTCCAAGTCACAGGACAAGCTGTGGTTGAGGCAAATTAATCGTAGCAAAGAATTATCAGCGGAGCTAAACTCACTCAGCGACAAGGGAGGGCTACGCGTCACACTTTTAATTGATCGCTTAGATGAGTCTTGGGATGGCTCAGAGTCGGCGATTATTTGTCTAATGGCATTAATGCATGCCGCTGTAAGGCTCTGCGCATCCACTCCAGCAGTTCGACCATATATATTTATTCGCGAAAATATATACGATCGCATCCGCTCGATTGACAATGAGTTTGCCCGACTAGAGACGGCAGTTGTATTTCTGGACTGGTCTGAGCAAAAGCTTGTT